>NZ_JBIAHA010000006.1:0-321097 GCF_042870175.1 Streptomyces sp. NPDC006643
CCCGTCGACAGCAACCGCTGGACATGCCCGTGCGCCGTGTGCGCGTCGTCGTCCGCGTCGTCCGCGAACTCCCGCAGCGCGTCCGCCATATCGCGGTACGCGTCCTCGTCGACATTCGGCCAGCCCACCCCGACGACGTCCAGCATCGTGTCGACGCCCTCGGGAATCGTGTATCCCATGCCCCCTCAACCCCCGTTGAAGTCACGAAAACAAGAACCAGGAACGGTCAGCCTGTCACGCGATGCCCGATCGCCCCACGCCATTGTCGGTCGGAGCAGGGCGGCATCTCCCCTGTAGGGAGACCCAGTTGAGGTCGCGCCGGTTCCGGCGTCAGCCCCAGATCCCGTCGGCGACGGCCAGCCCGTCGGCGATCTCCCCGGCGATGGCCTCGTCGATCTGACGGCGGGTCTGCGCGGCCACGCGCGGGTCGGTGGCTGCGTGACTCGCGTACGCGTTCAGCCCCGTGGCCAGCGCCCATCCCCGCCCCCGCGCCCAAGTGGCGTCGTCCACACCCAGAGCCGCGCGGAAGACGGGCCGGGTCTCGGCCGAGAGGGTGGTCCAGGCGACCATCAGATCGCAGGCCGGGTCGCCCACGCCGAGCCCGCCGAAGTCGATGACGGCGCTGAGGTGCCCGTCGACGGTCAGCAGATTGCCGGTGTGGAAGTCGCCGTGGAACCAGACGGGCGCGCCGTCCCAGCCCGGTGCCGCCAGGGCGGCGTCCCACACGCGCGTCATGGCGTCGGCGAAGACGCTGCCGGTGCGGGCCTTGATGGCGGTACGGGTGTCCTCGTCGCGCCCGACGAGCGACCACCGGCTCAGCCCGTACCCGCTGCCCGTCACCGGGATTCGCTGAAGTCCCTTGAGGAAATCGGCCAGTTGGACGGCGGCCCGCGCGGGATCGGCGAACCCGTCCGCCGTGGCGACATCCCCGTCCAGCCACCGCGTGACGGACCAGTGATACGGATACCCGAAGCCCGGCACCCCGAGCCCGAGCGGCTCGGGCGTGGCCAGGCTCAGCTCGGGCGCGAGCCGAGGCAGCCAGGTGTGCTCCTTCTGGGCCTGCCCGGCGGCCCAGTCGCCTCTCGGCAGCCGTACGGACATGTCGTCGCCGAGCAGAAAGATCACATGGTCCGACCCTCCGTCGGCCAGCCGCACCAGCCCCAGCCCTCCCCACCGCGGAAACTGCGCCTCCAGCAGCCGCCGCGCAAGTGCGACATCGATCGCGGGTACACCGTCAGACACCTCAGTCATCACCCCCATCACGTCAATCCTCCACCGTGCTCGGATTCGATGGGGCAGCGGGCCGCCGAGCGGGGAACGGAGCAAAGGGCGCATGGATCCCATTCGTCCAGGTTCGGCCCACGTCCGGCGACCGTCAGTCCGCGTAGTCCTTGAGCTTCTCGGTTGCAAGCGTGATGCCGACCGGGGCGGGGAACTCGACGACAGCGCCGAAGGGCCTGATGGTGACGGAGCGGTACTCGCCCTTCTCGGGCTCGGCGTGCACAGTCAGGGAGGAGGCATCGCGGTCGACGAGGAGATAGACGGGGATACCTGCTGCCGCGTAGCCGTCGGGCTTTTCGATGCGGTCCCGCCTGTTGGTGTCGGTGTCCCGTGAGGTGACTTCGACGGCCATCAGGACACCGCCCGGCTCAGCCCACTCGCCCTGTCCGACGAAGTTCTCCCTCGGCGCGAGGGAGCCGTCAGGCCGTGCGCGGCCCTTCCGGTAAGCCTCGACCTTCAGCCCCTGCTCCGGGTAGAGACGCAGATCAGGCCGTTGTTGCATGCACTGTTCGAGCAGCCACATCACAATCTCACCGTGGTTACCGTCCGGCACGGGCTTGACCTGGACCTTTCCGTTGATGAATTCCAGCCGCACCATCTCTGGCGCACGTCGGGCAAGTTCCTCGAACTCGTCGACGGACATCTGTGGCCGGGCGGGGGTCCTGGGGGTCATGGCGTCACCTCCTCCCCTCCATGGTGCCCTCACCGGCATCTCGTGCACGCTCATTCGGCCGCCCGCAGCAGGTCCGCGCCGTCGAGCGAGGAGGCCTGGACGAGTTCGCCGTGCGCCGGGCGCGGGATCGGGCGGGTCTTGAAGCCGGCCGCCGCGCGCAGGGCGTCGGCGCGGCGGGCCACCTCCTGCTTGGCGGGGACGGCGCGGAAGGTGTCCGGGATCGCGTCGATGACCAGGCCCTTCTCCTCGGCCACGTCGTACGCCGCCATCTCCTCGTTGCAGTCGAGGCACATGCCCTTGATCAGCGTCACGACGTTGTCGGGCTCCTCGCAGCCCATGCAGACCATCACGGCTCGGGTGATGTACTCGGGGGCCTGGTACGGCTCGGGCGGCATCTTGCTCTCCAGTCGGGTTCGGGCGATCGCGCCGGGGCTGTGCAGGGGGTGCGGCAGCCCGGTGGTCAGTGATCGGGTCAGGTGGGCCGCCGTCGCGCCGCGCGCCAGCCACTGCGCGGCGAGCGATTCGAGCGCGGCGCACTCGGTGGCGGACAGGGTCATACGGGGGTCGGTGCGCCCGAGCCGGGCAAGTGTGCGGTAGGCGGCGGACGGTGCGGCGGGAGCGACCAGCGTGGGCTGCCGTACGGGCTCCTCCGCCGTCTCCCGTCTCCGCCGAGGTCGTGTCGCGCTGCCGTCGCTCCAGCTCCGTGAGGTCGATGCCGCGCAGACTGTCCACGTACGCCTTCCACCAGTCGTCGTCCCTCGACGTCCGGGAGAAGTAGGTCCGCGTCACCCAGCGGAAGCTGTTGTCCCCCGTGCACAGGTGTTCCTTCACCAGCCGCAGATGTCCCTCGTGCGACAGGAACTTGAGCGCCTTGGCGCACGCCTGCTGCCCGTAGTCGGCGACGTTCGCCGCCAGGGGCTTGTAGCCGATCGCGGCGCCGTCGGGGAGCCGGTCGATGTACGCGGCGAGCGCCGCTTCCCTCGGGCGCAGATGTGCGAAATCGCTTGCGGTACGGGGCCGTTGACCGGGCGCGGAGCGCTTGCCGTAGCCGAGCTTGGCCGAGGGATGTGCGGGCGCGCGCAGGGCAGCACTAAACTCTGTGGAATCCACGATCGACTGCTTTCGATTCGTTGGTCAGGCCCCGGAGTTGGTGTTGTCGCACCTGCCGGGGCCGCTTAATGCCCTGAACGCTAAACCGTCAATACGCTCTGATGCAAGCCGACCACGGAAAGTCATCTCGACTGGTCAGCGGGGGACTTGGGAGGGGGGATGGGTTCCCTCCCCCTCCTCCCACTCAACTGAAAGAGGGCTCGGAGCCCGAGGCTCAAGCTCCGGGCCCACCTGCGGTGACGTCACGCGTCGGCCATTTTCCGCAATCGGGTTGCCCCGCCCTCGGCGCCCCGGAATCCTTGATCGCCACCGCAAGGGACGGGCAGACCATGACCATCGCGCGGAGCAACGCCGATACAGAGCGCCGCGTATCCCCTCGGTCACTCCCGGGCGGCACTGCCTTCCCGCAGCTCGTGACGGTAGTCACCACATCCAGGCGGCTAGACATCAAGAGGGGCGGTGCGCATCACGAGGACCCTGGATCGGCCGCTCGATGAACTCCCGTGCGCGCCTGACCAGTTCGGCGTTGTCCGCAGCCGGGGTGCCGTCCGGGAGGTGGAGTGCGTCCTCCAGGCCGATACGCACGGACAGCCCCTCGGCCGCCGCCAGTCGCAGGACCGGCCAGGCCGAGCCGTCCTCGCCGTGCAGCAGGATCGGGACGGCCGTGCCCAGGGCCCGTAGTTCGGCGAGGAGCGCGGCGGCCGTCGCCGGGGCGGTGTCCGTCACCTCGGCGAGCACGCGCAGTACGCCGTCGGCCGAGGGCCGGGCGAGGAAGCGGCGGGCCGCGTCCGTACCGGAGTAGAGGCCCGCCTCGATCCCCACGCCCCGGTCGAGCAGGGCCTCGGCGACGAGGTCGGCGCCGTCCTCGTGCCAGTTGACGGAGGCGTGATCGGGCAGCACCGTCCAGCCGCGGACCAGCGCGGCCCGGTGCTCGGGGTCGGGAGTCGCCCAGGCGCCGGTGGTGACACCGACCGGGATCCCGGGGACGGCGGCCCGTACGGCGGTCAGCGCCGCCGCGACGTACGGCGCCGCGAGGGTGTCCCTGCCGTCGCGGTCCTTCGGGTGCAGATGGATGTCCCCGGCCCCGGCGGCGACGGAGTCCCGTGCGGCGGCGGCGAGTTCGGCCGGGGAGACCGGCAGGCGGGGGTGTTCGGCGCGGGTTCTGGCGCCGTTCAGGCAGACCTGCGGGGCGCGGCGCCGCTCGGGCGTCACGGCGAATCGGCCGACGCGACGGGCGTGCCTCCCGCACCGCCCCGGGTCTCCGGGGCGCCGTACCCGAGCCAGACGATGGAGGCGCTGGACACGTCGTCCCCCCGCGCGCCGATCGCGGTACGCAGGGCCCGCCGCACGGCGCCGGCGGTGAAACCACCGTCCGGCTCCGGCACATGGACGTTCTGCGACGTGTCCGGGTTTCCGTACGCCACGATGGCGCGGCCGTTGCCCTCGTCCCCGATGCCCAGCAGATACATCCGGTGGCCGGTCGGCCTGTTCATCTCGTCCTCGATCGCGCGCAGCCCGTCGAGTTTGGTCCGGGCGTCGTCGCCGCTCTGCTGTTCCAGCGAGTCGATCAGCACCGGCAGATAGGTCCGGTTCGCCTCGTCGCGGACCTGCGAGGGGATCCCGTTCAGATTCCCGATCAGGTCCGGAGCGATGTCCAGGAACTCCCGGCGCCGCTCCTCGCTGAGACCGTCCCACCATGCCTTGCGCTCCGCCGGGGACTTGTCGTCCGGGATCTCGTCGTCCCCGGCCGGCGTCGGCGTCTCCGAGCGGGTGAACACCCCCTGCCACCCCTGCGCATACGACACTGCTCCCCCGTTCGGTCACCCCGTGCACATCCACTGTGCCCTCTGAGTGACGCTAGCGGGAGACCCCGTGCCGGAGGCAAGCGAAAAGTGGATCAGTGACCGAAGAAATCCCCGGGCCCATAGCAGCCGTACCCCGGCCCGCACAAGAGCACTCGCTCTCAGATCGGCCGCGCGCCGACCGGGCCGGATGCGCCGCGACTCCCCTGCGGTGCGGGCCGGTTCGGCGGTGTCAGGCCGGGTCCGCCACCGGGCGCATACCCAGGGCGCCCAGTTCTTCCGCCATCACCTTGCCCGCCTCCTCCGCCAGCGCGTCCTCGCCCAGGTCCTGGTCCGTGTCCAGGCCGTCGAGTGCCGGGAGGGGCTGGTCGAGGCGGACGTGGGCCACCAGGGACTGGAGGGCGCGGAGCGTGGCCGAGGCGGTGGAGCCCCAGTTGGAGAAGTACGAGAACTGCCACCACCACAGCGCCTCGGTCGTCCGGCCCGCGCGGTAGTGCGCCATGCCGTGGCGGAGGTCGGCGACGATGTCGGCCAGGTCGTCGGAGATACGGCACGGGACGGGCGCCTTGCGGGGCTCGTACGGGTCGAAGACCTCCGAGTACACGTCGATCGGTTCGAGGATCGCCGCGAAGCGCTCGCGCAGGTCGTCGACGTCCGGCTCCGGGCCCAGGTCGGGCTCGTACCGCTCGTCGGGGAGGATGTCCTCGTGCGCGCCCAGCCGGCCGCCGGCCAGGAGCAGTTGGGAGACCTCAAGGAGCAGGAACGGCACGGCGCTGTCGGGCTCGTCGCCCTTCGCGACCTCCGTGACCGCGACGATGAAGCTCTCGACCTGATCGGCGATCTGGACCGCGAAGTCGTCGGGGTCCTGCGTGGTGGAGTGCAGCGTGGCGTCAGACATCGAGAAGTCGTCTCCCCTCGAAGGCACGCCCCAGCGTGACCTCGTCGGCGTATTCCAGGTCGCCCCCCACGGGGAGACCGCTGGCAAGGCGCGTGACGCGCAGACCCATCGGTTTGATCATGCGGGCGAGGTACGTGGCCGTGGCCTCGCCCTCCAGGTTGGGATCGGTCGCCAGGATCAGCTCGGTGACCGTACCGTCGGCGAGACGGGCCAGCAGCTCACGGATCCGCAGGTCGTCGGGGCCCACGCCCTCGATGGGGCTGATCGCGCCGCCGAGCACGTGGTACTTGCCGCGGAACTCGCGGGTCCGCTCGATGGCGACGACGTCCTTGGGCTCCTCGACGACACAGATGACCGTCAGATCGCGGCGCGCGTCGCGGCAGATGCCGCACCGCTCCTCCTGCGCCACGTTCCCGCACACCGCGCAGAAGCGGACCTTGTCCTTCACTTCGAGCAGGGAGTGCGCGAGGCGGCGGACGTCGGTCGGTTCGGCCTGGAGGATGTGGAAGGCGATCCGCTGCGCGCTCTTGGGACCGACGCCGGGCAGTCTGCCCAGTTCGTCGATGAGGTCCTGGACCACGCCTTCGTACAACGGATTGCCTTTCCTGACGCTCGCTCGGTGCTGGTCATTCGTGGTGCTTGGTGCTCGGTATTCGTGTTGCTCGTACGGTAGTTGCTGCGGCGCCCGGCTAGAAGGGGAGCCCCGGCATTCCGCCGAGACCCTGGGCCAGCGGGCCGAGCTTCTCCTGCTGGAGCTGCTGCGCGTTCTCGTTCGCCGCCTGGACGGCGGCGATCACCAGATCGGCGAGCGTCTCCGTGTCGTCGGGGTCGACCGCCTTGGGGTCGATGACGAGGCCGCGCAGCTCCCCGGAGCCGTTGACCGTGGCCTTCACGAGACCGCCGCCGGACTGGCCGTCGACCTCGGTCGCGGCCAGCTCCTCCTGGGCCGCCGCGAGGTCCTGTTGCATCTTCTGGGCCTGCTGGAGGATCTCCTGCATGTTGGGCTGGCCACCACCGGGAATCACGGTCACTCCTGGCAAATCGACATCGGATGTTCGGCAGGTCGAGCCTACGTGGTCACCAGGCAGGCCGTCCTACCCCACAGGAACGAACTCTTTCGAGTGAGAGTGCCCGGCTCCTCTACCTGATCACGGCCCCCACGCGGGGGAAGCGCCCGGATTTCGGGCGCGGGGCCCACCATTCGGCGGTAGGAAGTGCGGTACGCGTTCCTATCCGCGATTCCGTTCCACGTTTCCATCTTCCACTCAGCCATGCCGTTACGCAGAGGAGCCCCGGTGAGCCAGCCGGACATGCAGCCCGGGGGGCCGGCCCGGGACGAGGGTGCGCGGGGTGCGCCGGGGAGTGTGAATGGGAGCGGGGGCGGAAGCGGGGGTACGCCGGGACCGGGGGCCGTGCCGTGGGGGGCGATCTCCGGGGTCTTCCCCGCCGGGGACTGGAGCGAGCCCGCGCAGCGGCTCGACGAGCTGTACCGGTGGGCGGAGGCGAACGCGCTGCGTACGGTCGCCCGCTACCGCGCGCAACGGGCGCGCAAGCGCCGCTGCGCGCGTGCCCTGCGGGCCGCGACGGCGCTGGGCGTGGTCGCGGGCGCGACGCTGCCGCTGCTGGACCTGACGGGCGCGCTGGGCCCGGGGGCGACCGGCTGGGGGTATCTGGCGCTGCTGCTGGCGGCGGCCTGTCTGGGCTGCGACCGGTATTTCGGGGTGACGTCGGGCTGGATGCGGAACGTCGCGACGGCGCAGGCGGTGGAGCGGCGGTTGCAGGCGCTCCAGTACGACTGGGCGTCGGAGTGCGTACGGGAGGTGCTCGGCCCGACGGACGGCACGGCGAGCGAGGCGGCGGAGCGGTGCCTGGGGGTGCTGCGGCGGTTCTCGGAGGACGTCACGGAGCTGGTGCGGGCCGAGACGGCGGACTGGATGGTGGAGTACCGGGCGGGGCCCGCGCCGCTGGTGGCGCAGTCACTGGCGATGGGGGGTCTGGGCGGCCTGGGCGGTACGGGGCGGGGCGACGGCGGATTCCCCCCGGGCCGCTTCCCACTGCCCCCGGGCACCCGCCCGAACATGCCGCGCCAGCGGCCACCGGATGTGCGGTAGGGGCTCTCCCTCAACCCCGCCCCTCCCCGGAACCGGGCCCCTCCCCGAAACCGGGCCACGCCCCGGACCTGGGCCCTGAGCCCCGCCCTGGGCCACGCCCCGGACCTGGGCCCTGAGCCCCGCCCTGGGCCACGCCCCGGACCCGGGCCCTGAGCCCCGCTCTGCCTCCTGGCCCTATGACGCGTCGTCGTCCGCCGTCTCCGGGCGGCGGGCGACCGCCGCCGACGCCGCCGCCTGCTCGCCGAGCAGGATGCCGAATCTGCCGCTGGTGTGCAGGACGGCTCCCACGACGGACGTGGGCACGGACAGGCCGAGGACGCCCAGCAACTCGGGCCAGTCCCGCTCGGCCGCACACGCGTTGCGGAAGGACGTGCTGGAGTACGCCGTGGGGGCGTCCGTGAACAGCCTGGACTCGCAGCTGCCGTACGGCGTGAGCAGCAGAAAGGCGAACCAGAGCCACAGCGCGCCGCTGATTCCCAGCAGCACAAAACCCCATGCCTCCTGGTTCTTGGCGCGCCGCAGAGAACGCGTCGCATCGGTGATCGGGCTCATGGCGGGTGAACCTACCAACCGCCGAACCTACCAACCGCCAACGAGCAGAGCCCACTTGGCCGCGGGGCGGGCCCGTCGTGGGGCCCGCCCCGGCGGCTCAGCTGAAGATGATCATCGAGCCCTGGCCCAGGCTCCGCGTCGACGCCGCGTGCAGGCCCAGCCAGACGTGCCGTTCGCGGGCGAACGGGCTGTCGTCGTACGGGATCGGCCCCGCCGGTTCCTCCAGGGACGTGGGGCCCTGGGGCGGGGCCGGGGCGGTCGGGGGGTTGGCCGGGTCGATGCCGATCGAGGGAGCGACCAGCTCCAGCTCGCGCAGCAGTCCCTGCGTCGAGCCCAGCGGGCCGCCGCCCGCGAGGAGTTCCTCGTTGGAGAGCGGAGACGCGTAGTCCACGGGCACGTACGCGCCCGCGTGGTCGTAGTGCCAGACCAGGTGCGACTGCTGGGCCGTCGCCTCGAACATCTCCAGCAACTGTTCGTAGTCACCGCCCAGTTCGCCCACCGGCGTCACCGCCAGGCCGCACATCTGGAGCAGATACGCCCGGCGCAGGAAGTGCAGCGCGTCGTAGTCGAAGCCGGCGACGGGTGCGACGTCGCCGGAGAGGCCGGGCATGTAGGCGAAGACGGGAACGGGCGGCAGCCCGGCGTCGCCGAGTGCCTTGTCGTAGACCGCGATCTCTTCGGCGAAGGGGTTGTCGGGGCTGTGGCACAGCACGTCGACGAGGGGGACCAACCACAGGTCACAGGCCAAGGGAGGCTCGCTCTCCAACGAGTTCGAACGGGTTCCGTCAGGTTCCGTCGGGTTACAGCTACTTCGTTCAGGTTCGTACATGTACGTACGAACCCGACCGTCGGGTCAGCGTAATGCGGCGAACGCGATCAGCGAAGACGACCGGCATGACCGTCGATGTCCACGACCGTCGATGTCAACGCGCCCTCGGCATGTCCCATACCCACGCGCCGCCCAATCGCTCCCCCGGCCGCCCCAGCAGTTTCGCCACGACCTCGTACAGCGCCTCGTCGTTGTCCTGCGGAGCGAGCACCAGCACGCCCGCCTTCCAGAACGCCAGATCGAGCTTGGCCTGCGCGCGCCAGCTCGGACCGATGTCCGGGATCTGGCCGCCGTAACGGACGTCGCGCAGCAGGTTGGAGGTGTGGCGGGGCGCCGCGCCGTAGATGCCCATCCGGTCCGGGCCCCAGGGCCCGTTGAAGTACCCGCCGGGCACGGAGAAGCCGAAGCCCGTCGCCGACTGCCAGTGCAGCGCGTCCGCCTCGGCCGGGCTCGGCAGGGGTACGGGGACGACGCTCTCGCCCTCGGCGACGTAGTCCCGGTACATGCCGTCCGTGATGAAGCGCGGCACCTCCGGCCGCTCCCGCACCGGCTGGGGCGTCGGCAGGATCGGCAGCAGCGCGGCGGCGATCGCGACCAGCCCCACCGCCCGGTGCGACCGTGGTTCGAGGTCCTTGAGCCGGGCCGCCGCGAGTGCGATCAGCACGCCGAGCGCCGGGGCGCAGATCATCGCGACCCGCGATTCGATCACCGACTCGAAGAGCGGCTGGTGCGCCAGCGCGCGCCACGGCCCGGGCAGCACCACGTCCGTGAACGGGATCCGGATCTTCTGCCCCAGCGACAGCAGCGCGGCCACGAGCACCGTGCCGGTCAGCGCCTTGACCAGGGCCGAACGCCCCAGCCACACCACGATCCCGAAGGTCAGCGCGGTCAACGGCCAGCCGTAGAAGGCGTTCTGCTCGGTGCGGTTCATCGCGAGCGTGTCGGCGCGCTCCTCGTCGCCGAGCAGCGCGCGCCCCGAGAACTCCAGGAAGGAGAGCGGGCTGTTGCCGGCGTTGTCGCCGTGCAGGACGCTGTGGTAGCTCTGCGGGCCGAAGAACTGCCAGTACAGCGGGAACGCCACCAGCGGCAGACAGACCGCCAGCGCGACGCCGAGCCCCCGCAGCAGCGGGCGCCAGGCGGCGCGGGCGACATCGGGCCGCGCCAGCGCGTACGCCAGCGCGAAGATCAGCATCCCCATCGCGGCGAGCAGCAACGGTTCTTCGCCGAGGAAGATCTGGTACGTCGCGAAGAGGCCCAGCAGGACCCCGTCCCGCACCACGCGACGGCCCCCGGCCCCCGGGTCGCAGAGCCGCAGCGCCCGGTCGATGATCACCGGGATCATGAAGAGCACAAGGAAGTTGGGGTGCGCCGTGCCGTGCGACATCATCGGCGGCGCGAAGGCGGCCAGCGCCGCGCCGGTGGCCGCCGCGGGCCGGACGCGCGTCACCCGGCGTACGAACAGCCAGTACCAGGCGACGGCCGTGGCCGTCAGCCCGAGCGTGAGGACCAGCGCCCAGGTCACCGTCGGGCCGAGGAGGAGCGTGAGGGGCGTCAGGGGGACGGACAGGCCGAGCATGACCGTGTTCGCCATCAGGTTCACGCCCTCGGGGTGGCCCTGATAGGTGGTGAAGAGCGGATTGCGCAGATGCGCGACGTTGTCGGCGGTGACGGCGAAGAACCACTCCCACTGGTTCTGGTCCTGCATCGAGTCGGCGAGGTAGGCGCGGTCCAGGTCCGCCCACAGGCCCTTGTAGAGAAGGAGGGACGAGAGGAGGAAGAGCGCGCCGACGGCGAGGTCCACCGGGCGGAGGCGGGTGCGCAGCCGGACGAGTTCCAGCAGTACGCGGCCGTAGTCGGCCGGCCGTACCTTCGAACCGCTCTGGTGCGCCCAGCGCACCGGCATCTCGGCGACGGGCCAGCCCGCGCGGCGGAAATGGCGCAGTATCTCGACGTCTATGCCCCAGCCGTCGAGACGGGAGGCGGCGAAGGCGGCGCGTGCCTTGTCGCCGTCGAAGAGCTTGAAGCCGCACTGGGTGTCGTATATGCCGCGTACGGCGACGAGCCGGATGAGGCGGTTGCCGAGCCGGCCGAGCGATTCGCGTACGGGGCGCTGGTGCACCTCGACGCGGGAGCCGGGGAGGGCGCGGGAGCCGATGACGGCGGCGGTGGGCGGGTACTCGGTGCGGTCGTCCTCGTACGGGCCGTCGTCCTCGTACGAGCCGTACGAGCCGTACGTGCCGTCCTCGGCCGACAGCAGCTCGTCCAGCGCGTCCAGTTCCTCTATCGGCGTCGCCAGATCCGCGTCCGTGACCAGCACGCGTCTGCCGTACGACGCCAGCACACCCAGCCGGAGCGCGTGCCCCTTGCCCCGGTTCTCGTCGCTCGTCAGCACATGGACCCGGGGCTCGTCCCGCGCGGCCTCCGCCGCGACGGCCGCCGTGCCGTCCGTCGAGCCGTCGTCCACGACGATCAGCTCCCAGTCGCCCCAGCGCTCCGGGTCCGCGCGCAGATGCGCGCAGATCGCGTCGAGGGTGGGGCGCAGCCGGTGTTCCTCGTTGTAGGCGGGGACGACCACGGTCAGGTCGGCCGCCGTGCCTATGCCGGGGCCGGTGCCCGTGCCCGTGCCTGTGCCCGTACCTATGTCAGTGCCTGTGCCCGGTGTCCCCGCGTCGGGCGTCGCATCCGTGCTTCCACTCATCGCGTACCCGCTCACCGCCGCGGACGTCCCAGTTCCGGATCCACCCGGTCCGCCCACGCCAGCGAGTGCGCGTGGCAGTCGTCCACGACCACCCGTGCCGCGTCCGCGTCGCCGAGCGTGATCGCGTCGACCAGCTGCTCGTGCCCGCTCCACAGCCACTCGCGGCAGGCCTTGTCCCCGCGCAGGAACGGCACGGAGAACACCCACGCCTGGACCCGCAGCCGGTGCAGGAAGTCGCAGATGTACTGATTCGCGACGAGCGCGGCCAACTCCCGCCAGAACCGCAGGTCGTACCCGATCAGAATGTCCAGATCCCCGCCCTTCGCCGCCCGCGCGGCCTCCTCGGCCCGGCGCCGTACCGACACCAGCGCCTCGGAACGCACCCGTCCGATGCCGCTCGCCGCGATACGGCGGAAGATCCCGTCCGCGATCAGCGCCCGCGCGTCGACCATGGCGCGGAAGTCGGCCACGGTGAACTCGTGGACGTGGAAGCCCCGGTGCTGGTCGGAGTCGAGCAGCCCCTGCGCGCTCAGGTCGACCAGCGCCTCCCGGACGGGGGTCGCCGAGACGCCGTACTGCTCGGCGATGTGCTTGACGGTGAACTCCTCGCCGGGGAGCAAACGCCCCGCCAACACCTCGTCACGCAGTGCGTCCGCGATCTGTTGCCGCAGGGTGTTGCGGGTCACGGCTCCGCTGGCGGGCATTGATGTTCGTCCCCTCGTCCGGCTTCGCTCACCTTAAGCCAGGGAGGGGAAGGGGCCCCGGCTGGACGGTCGCCGGGTCAGCAGGCGCCCGGCCGGGCGTAGACGGTGATCTGCGCGCCGCCGACCCGCCGCGTACCGCACACCTCGTACGCCGCCCGCAGCGCCGCGCGCTTCGCCGCCTCCCGCTCCGTGTCGTCCAGCGGCCGGCCCGCGACGTCGTGGACCGCGACGGCCGAGGGCGCGACGCGGTTCTGGGAGACCGCCGCACCGGCCGGCGCGGGGGCGCCGCTGCCTGCCGTGGACGGTCCCGTACTCGCGCTGGCCTTCGCCGACGGCGGCACCGGGCTGCGCGTCACGACCGCGCGCACGACGACACGCACCTTCACGCTCGCGCCGCCGAGCGTCGCCGACGCGGTGTGCCAGCGGGCGGGTGGCGGGCTGTCCAGGGACACCTGGCAGGCCCACCTCCCTTCGCTGGACCACCGCGAGACGTGCGGCTGAGCGGCCGGTTCAGGGCATCGGCCGTTACACCGTGTGCTCGTCGGCCACCGTCAGCGCCGCGTCGAGGATCGCCAGCCCTTCCTTCGTCTCCGCCTCCGTGATGTTGCAGGGCGGCACGGCGTGCGTACGGTTCATGTTCACGAACGGCCACAGCCCGCCCTTCTTGCACGCGGCGGCGAAGGCGGCCATCGGCGCGTTCGCCTCGCCCGTCGCGTTGTACGGCACCAGCGGCTCGCGCGTGCTCCTGTCCCGTACGAGGTCGAGCGCCCAGAACACGCCCTGCCCGCGCACCTCTCCGACCGACGGGTGCCGGTCGGCCAGCGCGCGCAGCCCGGGGCCGAGCACCGTCTCGCCGATGTGGGCGGCGTGCTCGACGATCTTCTCCTCGGCCATCACCCGCAGCGTCGCGACAGCCGCCGCGCAGGCGAGCGGGTGGCCGGAGTAGGTGAGGCCGCCGGGGTAGGGGCGGGTGGCGAACGTGTCCGCTATGGCGGCGGAGATCGCGACGCCGCCGAGCGGTACGTAGCCGGAGTTGACGCCCTTCGCGAAGGTCAGCAGGTCGGGCACGACGTCGAAGTGGTCGGCGGCGAACCACGCGCCGGTACGGCCGAAGCCCGCCATCACCTCGTCCAGGATGAAGACGATGCCGTGCCGGTCGCACAACTCCCGTACGCCCGCGAGGTATCCTGGCGGCGGCGTCATGATGCCCGCCGTGCCGGGGATCGTCTCCAGGATGATCGCGGCGATCGTCGCCGGTCCCTCGAAGGCGATGGTCGCCTCCAGGTGCTCCAGCGCGCGGGCGCACTCCTCGGCCTCGGTGGTGGCGTGGAAGGGCGAGCGGTAGAGGAACGGTGCCCAGAAGCGCACCACTCCGGCGTTGCCGGTGTCGGACGCCCAGCGGCGCGGGTCGCCGGTGAGATTGATCGCGGTGGAGGTACCGCCGTGGTACGAGCGGTACGCGGAGAGCAGCTTGGGGCGGCCGGTGTGCAGCCGGGCCATCCGTACGGCGTTCTCGACGGCCTCCGCGCCACCGTTGGTGAAGAAGATCTTGTCGAGGTCGCCGGGGGTGCGCTCGGCGATGAGGCGGGCGGCCTCGGAGCGTACGTCGACGGCGAAGGCGGGCGCGAAGGTGGTGAGCTTCGCGGCCTGCTCCTGGATCGCGGCGACGACGGCGGGGTGCTGGTAGCCGATGTTGGCGAAGACGAGGCCGCTGGTGAAGTCGAGGTAGCGGTTGCCGTCGTGGTCCCAGAAGTACGAGCCGTCGGCGCCGGCGACGGCGAGCGGGTCGATCAGGTCCTGGGCGGACCAGGAGTGGAACACGTGCGCGCGGTCGGCGGCCTTGACGGCCGCGCCGGCCTCCGGGTCGTGAGGCGCGAGGTGAGGGGTCATGCGGCCAGCGTAGAGAAGGGCTGGTGGGGGCCGATATGACCATCCTGTCTGGTGTGGGCGGTCGGACTCGGCAGGGTGTCGCCCTCTGCGCCTCCTTCGCCGCCTCCGCCTCTTCCCCTCTTCCGCCCTCGTCCCGCCGCATCCCCGCGCCGGCACGGACATCATTGACAGCAGACTGTCGATATGACAGTCTGCTGTCATATAGCCGAGGAGGCCACCATGACCGGCAAGACCGTTTATCTCGCCGTGTACGACACCCTCGCCGACTGGGAGACCGGCTACGCCACCGCGCACCTCGCCAGGAACGGCTACACCGTGCGCACCGTCGGCCCGACCACCGACCCGGTCACCACCATGGGCGGCCTGCGCGTCCAGCCCGACATCGCGCTCGACCTGCTGGGCGAGCCCGACGACACGGCGGTGCTCATCCTCCCGGGCGCCGACCTCTGGGACACCGGGGACGATCTGGCGCCGTTCGCCCGCGCCGCCCGGCGGTTCGCCGACCGGGGCCTGCCCGTCGCCGCGATCTGCGGCGCCACGGCGGGGCTGGCCCGCGAGGGTCTGCTGGACGACCGGGCCCACACCAGCGCCGTCAGCTACTACCTGGACGCCACCGGCTACCGGGGCGGCGAGCACTACCGCGAGGCCGACGCGGTCACCGACGGCACCCTGATCACGGCCGGCCCGACCGAACCGGTCGCGTTCGCCCGCGAGATCCTCGAGCTGCTCGGTGTGTACGAGGGCGAGAAGCTGGACGCCTGGTACCGGCTCTTCAAGGACTCCGACGCCGCCGCGTTCGAGGTCCTCAACTCATGAACGAGAGCGAGAGCGCCCGCACCCCGGAGAACGCCCGCACCCCGGAGACCTCCGAGCTGCTCAGCAGAACCGCGCTCGGCGCCTTCCGTCTCAATGGCCAATTCCTCTCCGTGGCCGAGGAGTTGGCTGCCCCGGCGGGCCTGACGGCGGCCTGGTGGCAGGTCCTCGGAGCCGTACTGCCAGGGCCCCTGCCCGTCTCCGGGATCGCCCGCGCGATGGGCATCACCCGGCAGAGCGTGCAGCGGATCGCGGATCTGCTGGTCGGGCGCGGACTCGCGGCGTACGAGCCGAACCCCGCCCACCGCCGGGCGAAACTGCTCACCCCGACCGAGAAGGGCCGTGCGGCGATCCGCGAGATCGGGCCGGGCCACGCGGCTCTCGCGAAGCGCCTGGCCGAGGAGTTGGGCGAGGCGGACTTCGCCGAGACCGTACGGGTGCTGGAGCGGCTGTCGCGGGCGATGGACGCGATCGGCCCCCGGCCTGGCTGAGCGGTGGTGCGGACCGGGCCGTCGGGCCCGGTCGGCCGACGGCCGGTTTCCCCGTGACCGCGCAGTGCGACGGCGGCGGCACTATCCTCGGCGCGTCGGGCTTGGCGTCTGGGGAGGGGCCGTACGGCCATGGAGAAACTGACCGCGGGAGATCCGCAAAACATCGGCGCGTACCGGCTGCTGTCCCGCCTCGGCGCCGGGGTCATGGGTCAGGTCTATCTGGCGCGCTCGGAGCGGGGCCGTACGGTCGCGGTGAAGCTCGTACGCAAGGAACTCGCCGAACACGACGAGTTCCGCGGCCGGTTGCGGCTGGAGGTCGCCGCCGCCCGGCGCGTCGGAGGCGCCTGGACGGCGCCGGTCGTCGACGCGAACACGGAGGCCGCGGTGCCGTGGATCGCGACGGAGTACGTGGTGGGGCCCACGCTCCAGGAGGTCGTCTCGGGCCCGCACGGTCCGCTGCCCGCGCGCTCGGTACGGATACTCGGCTCGGGCCTCGCCCACGCGCTTGAGGACATCCACGGCGCCGGTCTGATCCACCGCGACCTCAAACCGTCCAACGTCCTCGTCAGCGCCGAGGGTCCGCGGGCCGTCGACTTCTGCATAGCCCGCGCGCTGGAGACGGTCACCGTCGCCGGGGCGACCGCGGGCGGCGGGCCGGCGGGATCGCCCGGGTTCATGGCGCCGGAGCAGGTGCGCGGCACCCAAGTCACGGCCGCGTGCGACGTGTTCAGCCTGGGCTCGGTGCTCGCCTACGCGGCGACGGGGCGGCTCCCGTTCGGCGCTGCCGACACTCCCGTGCACGTGCTGATGTTCCGCATCGCGCAGGAGGAGCCGGATCTGTCCGAACTCCCGGAGGGTCTGCGGGAGTTGGTCGCTGACTGCCTCAAGAAGGACCCGGCGGGGCGCCCGACCCCCGCGCAGATCCTGGCGCGGGTGGGCGAACCGGACGACGACGGAGGCGGGGACGGGGGCGGGGGCGAACCCTGGCTGCCGGGCGCGCTGTTCGCCCAACTGGGCGCCGCCACAACGGATGTGGGCGCACCGGCGCGTACGGCGCCGGCGTTCTCACCGCAGCCACCGTCGCCGCCACCGCCACTGTCGCCGTCCTCGGCACCCCAGGCACCACCGCCGCCGTCACCGTCACCGTCACCGCAAGCACCACCGTCGCAGGAGGCGGCCGAACCGTCCTCCGTACCCCCGCCGCCCGGCGTCCCCGGCACCCCCGGCGAAGGCCTGAGCGGCGGCCAGGCCATGCACGGGATGGCGACGATGATCCCCACGCCGCCGCCCCCGGGGGCACCGTCACCCCGGCAGCAGCCCCAACTCCCGCCGCTCCCCCAGCAGTACGGCTACCCGCAGCCCGGCCAGCCCCCGCTCCCCCCGTGGGGCGCGACACCGCCGTACGGCCCGCCGCCCGCCAACTACGGCCATCCCTCGCCGTACGGTCCCACTCCCCCGCCCGCGCCCGCACCCGAGCCGGCCGGCCGCAGCAGGCGCGGCACGATCGCGCTGATCGCCGTCGCGCTGGTCGTCGCGCTGGGCGCGGGCGGTTCGGTGTACGCGTTCATGGGCAGCGGCGACGAGAAGAACGACTCGTCCCGCAGTCAGGCGGACGGCTCGACCGACGACACATCCTCGGCGGACGACAACGCCCCGTCCGACGAGGCGCCTTCGGACCCGGAGTCGCCGTCGCCCTCCTCGTCGGAGACGGAGGACGAGGCCGGGGCGGGAGAGGTACCGAAGCAGTACCTCGGCGCCTGGTCCGGCACCATCGACGGTGACGCGGGGCGCAGCACCCGCGAACTCGCCATCCGGCAGGGCGAGGTGGGCGACACCGTCCTCGTACTGACGGCGCAGGGCCCGACGGACACGGGCGGGACGTACGAGTGCGTCTTCGAGGCGGCGCTCGACGCGGCACCGGGCTCCGGCCCGCTGAAGATCGGCCCGTCGACGGTCACGTCCGGCCGCCCGATGTCGTCCTGCACGCCCGGCGCGGCGACGGAACTGACGATCCTCCCGGACGGCCGGCTGCGCCGCGCGACGACGGCGGGCGGCGAGTCGGTGACGTACACGAAGGGCGGCTGACCGGCCCTCGCCCCGTAACCACACACGCGGGTGCACCGCGCACCCGCACCGTGCGCCTGAAGCGATCCCGCATTTGCCTACACCCTTTAGGTATGCGCATAATCGATTAAGGATCACGGAAGGGCACCCCATGTCACCCCGCGCAGGACTCACCACCGACCGCCTCGTCCGGGCAGGAGCCGAGCTGGCCGACGAGGTCGGTTTCGACCAGGTGACCGTCTCCGCGCTCGCCAGACAGTTCGACGTCAAGGTCGCGAGCCTCTACTCGCACCTCAAGAGCTCCCAGGACCTCAAGACCAGGATCGCCCTCCTCTCACTGGAGGAGATGGCCGACCGGGTCGCCACGGCACTCGCCGGCCGCGCGGGCAAGGACGCCCTCGCGGCCTTCGCAAACGTCTACCGCGACTACGCCCGCGAGCACCCCGGCCGCTACACCGCCGCCCGGCTCACGCTCGACCCCGAGACGGCCGCGGCGAGCGCCGGCCCCCGGCACTCGCAGATGGCCCGCGCGATCCTGCGCGGGTACGACCTGACGGAGCCGGACCAGACACACGCCGTACGTCTCCTGGGCAGCGTCTTCCACGGCTACATCAGCCTGGACACGGCCGGCGGCTTCAGCCACAGCAGCCCCGCCTCGGAAGAGACCTGGGTGTGGATCGTGGACCGTCTCGACGCGCTGCTGCGCACCGGCCCCCTCACCTCTCACACCTCCGACACCACCGGGCAGACACCATGAGCACCGAGCACCACGACCGCCACGACCGCCACTGGACCACCACCCCCCTCACCGCCGACATCGTGCACGGCGCCCTCGACCTGGAGCACACCGCGCACGGCGTCCTCCCGCACCGGCTGCCCGCCTGGGCCCGCGCCCAGAACACGGACCCGCAGCTGGCGATGGTGGAGGCGCAGCCTTCCGGCGTACGGCTCGTGTTCCGCACCCGGGCGACCGCGATCGAGCTGGACACCCTGCCCACCAAGCGGGTCTACGTCGGCGCGCCGCCCCGCCCCGACGGTCTGTACGACCTGCTGGTCGACGGCCGGCTCACGGCCCAGGCCTCCGTGCCGGGCGGCAACGTCCTGACCATCGACATGACGGCGGGGACCGCCGAGCAGCGGCCCGGCCCGCCCGGCACCCTCCACTTCGACGACCTGCCGGAGGGCGAGAAGGACGTCGAGATCTGGCTGCCGCACAACGAGACCACCGAACTCGTCGCGCTGCGCACCGACGCCCCCGTCGAGCCCGTGCCGGACCGGGGCCGCGCGGTGTGGCTGCACCACGGCAGCTCGATCAGCCACGGTTCCGACGCCGCGAGCCCCACCACGACCTGGCCCGCGCTCGCCGCCTCCCTCGGCGGCGTGGACCTGGTCAATCTGGGCTTCGGCGGCAGCGCGCTGCTCGATCCGTTCACGGCTCGTACGATGCGCGACACCCCGGCCGACCTGATCAGCGTCAAGATCGGCATCAATCTGGTGAACGCCGACGTGATGCGCCTGCGCGCCTTCGCCCCGGCCGTCCACGGCTTCCTCGACACCATCCGCGAGGGCCATCCCACGGCACCGCTGCTGGTCGTGTCGGCGACCTACTGCCCCATCCACGAGGACACCCCCGGGCCGAGCGCCCCGGACTTCTCCGGTATCTCCGAGGGCCAGCTGCGCTTCCTGGCGACGGGTGACCCGGCGGAGCGCGCGAGCGGAAAGCTGACGCTGAACGTCATCCGCGACGAGCTGGCCCGGATCGTGAAGCAGCGGGCGGCCGAGGACCCGAACCTGCATTACCTCGACGGCCGGGAGCTGTACGGGGAGGCGGACTACGCCGAACTCCCCCTCCCGGACGAACTCCACCCGGACGCCCCCGCCCACCGGCGGATGGGAGAACGCTTCGCGGCCCTGGCGTTCACCCCGACCCGTCTGAACCCGGACGTCTGAGCCCGGCCGTCCGAGCCCGGCCGTCTGAGCCCGGCCGGGCGCCGGCAGCGCCGATTCCGACAGTGCCGACGACTCCGAACGGGCACCCCCGCGCGCCCGACTGCGCGCCGTTCGGGTCGCTGTCGGGGACCATCCGGGTGTGCGGCCGGTCGCGCCTCTGAAGGTGGCCAACGAGCGTATCGATGATCAGGTGCGGTCCCGCGAGGACGGGTCCGCACCATCACGAGAGGACACACCCCCATGCGCCGTAGTCGCGCACTCCTGACCGCCGCCCTCACCGCCGGTCTCGCCATCACGCCGCTGGCCTCGGTCTCCGCCGCGCCCGCCAAGGACCCGTCGGTCCTGAGCTGGGGCGCCGGCCGCACCGGCCAGCTCGGCAACGGTGCCACCAAGGACAGCACCACGCCGGTGCCCGTCACCTCCCTCGTCCGTGGCGACGTCGAGCGGATCTCCGCCGGCGGCACCTCCTCGGACGACTCCTTCGCGCTCGCCCTCACCGACGGGGCCGTCAAGGCCTGGGGCCAGAACGCGGAGGGCCAGCTCGGCAACGGCGACCGCACCAACCGCAACGTCCCCACCGACGTGGCGCGTCTGGGTGCCGACATCAAGGATGTCGCCGCCGGTGGTCAGCACGGGCTCGCCCTCGACGGCCAGGGCCGCGTCTACTCGTGGGGCGAGAACACCTACGGGCAGCTCGGCAACAACCGTACGGGCGACGTCCGCGCCATCCCGAACCGCGTCCAGGGCATGCCCAAGGTCAAGCAGGTCTCGGCCGGCTGTGACTTCAGCATGGCGCTCGCCGAGAACGGCAAGGTGTACGCCTGGGGCCGCGGCGTCTTCGGCCAGCTCGGCAGCGGCACCCGCGCCACCAGCTCCGCGCCCCGCGAGATCGAGGGCCTGGAGAACATCACGGAGATCGACGCCGGCTGTCACCACGCGCTCGCGCTGACCGCCGACAAGACCGTGAAGGCCTGGGGCAAGAACTCCTCCGGTCAGCTGGGCGACTCCTCCACGAAGAGCAGCACGCGCCCGGTCGACGTCGACTGGATCGAGAACGTCACGGACATCGAGGCCGGCGCCAACCACAACTACGTCATCACCGACGACGACATGGTCTGGGGCTGGGGCGACAACCAGAACAACCAGCTCCTGGAGGCCGACCCGGCCGCCGCGAAGGACAAGAAGACGCTCGTCAACCGTACGACTCCGATCGAGATCCCCCGTCTGGAAGGCGCCGAGCAGATCGCGGCCGGCGCCCACCACGGCATCGCCGTCTTCGGCGAGGACGTCTTCGCCTGGGGCCACAACGCGGAGGGCCAGCTCGGCAACAACGCGTCCGCCTCGGGCGTCCAGTCGGTGCACACGCTGAACGTCAAGCCGGCGGTCGAGCACGTCGCCGCCTCGCTCGGCGGGAACACCAGCTACGCGTACTGATCCAGCGGGGCTGATCCACTGATCCACCGAGTCCCGGCAGCACGACGGCCCTGTGCGGCGACCTCCCGGTCACCGCACAGGGCCGTACCCGTGGCGGCAGGTCTGGCCGTACGCCTGGCTGTCGGCTCAGCCCACCTGCTTCACCTTGATGACCTTGTACTCCTTGCCACCGATCATCTTCGTCGTCTCGCCGACCTTCTCGAACGCTCCGCCGCGCGGGATGAGGACCTCCGACTCCTGTCCCCGATAGCGGGACAGCGGGTCGATGTTGCGGCCGTTGCCCGTCTCGATTTCGAGCAGGACGTTCTCGCCGCCGGGGATGTTCTTCGCCTCGGTCTTCTTCAAAGCGCGGTCGGCCTTCGCCGGGTCACTGGACGTACTGAGGTACTCGGGGAACTCGACCGCCTCACCCGACGCGAACTTCTTCAGCATCTCGTCCGACATGAACGTCCCGCGATAGAACGTCCCCTCGACCTTGGGCAGATGATCCAGCGCCCGGTCCATGTCGTCCCTGAACTTGTTCGGATCACCGTCACCGTTCGCCGGGTTGCGCAGCCACTTGTTGATCGTCTCTGCCTTGTAGCCCGTGTAGTCGGCGATGGTGAGCGCGTCCTCGGCCGTGAAGTCCTCCGTCATCGGGTTTTCCTTGGCGATCTTCTCGACCGCCTCGGACCATTCCTTACGCCCGTCCTTACCGGCCTTGTAGTCCGGGATGTCGTCCAGGACATTCATCGGCGTCTTGACGGGGCAGCCCTTGAGGTGCGGCGGCTTCGGCTTGGGTTTCGGCTTGGGCTTCGGCTCAGGCTCCGGCTCGGGATCGTCCGGGATCGGCGGGGGCGGCGGGTCGGTGAGCCCGAGCGCGTTGCTGAGCCTGTCCTCCACGTCCTGGTACGTGTCCATACCGGCGAGCGCCGATCCTGACACGGCGCCCGCGAGGTCGAGTTGGGAGACTCCGGACGTCGCCGCGAGCGAGATCCCACTGACGACAACCGGGTTACGGGCGCCGCCCGAGGCGAGCGTGTACCGCCCGCTGCCGGACGCGCCGGGGGTCACGCTGCCGTAGAACGCGACGTTGGTGTTGTCGCGGCAGTCGTCCTTCTTGTCGTCGTCCTCGTCCTCGTCCTTGTCGTCTTCCTTGTCGTCGTCGTCCTTGCCGTCGTCCTTCGTGCAGCCCGTCAGGCCCCACTGCGAGCCGGCACCGGTCGGGTTGCACTCGACCTTGCCGTCGTCCTTGTCCTCGTCGTCGTCTTTGTCGTCGTCCTTGTCCTCGTCCTTGTCGTCCTTGTCGTCCTTGCCGCCGCTGCTGCTCCCGCCGCCGCTGTCAGAACCGCCGCTGCTCTTCTCGGTGCAGCTCTGCATCATTCCCCAGGGGGCCATGACCGGGTTGCACTCGTATTCGGGCTCGTCGTCCTTGTCGTTGTCGTCGTTCTCACCACCGGACGAACCGCCACCGGAGTTTCCGCCACCCGACGAGTCACCACCGGAGTCACCACCGCCGCTGGACGAACCGCCACCGGAGGACCCACCCCCGGAACTGCCGCCGCCGGACGAACCGCCACCGGAGCTACCGCCGCCGGACGATCCACCACCGGAAGACCCACCCCCGGAGCTACCGCCACCCGACGAACCGCCACCGGAAGACCCACCGCCCGAGTCGCCACCACCGGAGTCGCCGCCGCCCGAGTCACCACCGCCCGAGTTCCCACCACCACTGTCGCCGCCGCCGTCAGACCCGCCACCGGAGTCACCACCACCGGAGTCGCCGCCGCCCGAGGATCCGCCGCCGCTGTCGCCCCCGCCAGAGTCACTACCACCGTTGTTGCCGCCACCGTTGTTGCCACCACCGCTGTTACCACCACCTGAGGATCCGCCGCCGGAGTCGTCTCCGTCGGAGTCCCCACCGCTGTCACCTCCACCGGAATCCCCACCGCCGCTGTTGCCACCACCGGAGTCCCCGCCGCCGTTGTTGCCACCACCGGAGTTCCCACCACCGGAGTTCCCACCACCGTTGTTGCCACCACCGGAGTTCCCACCACCGCTGTCGCCTCCGCCGCTGTCACCCCCGCCAGAGTCGCCCCCACCGGAGTCGCCCCCGCCGCTGTCGCCTCCGCCGCTGTCACCCCCGCCAGAGTCACCGCCACCGGAGTCACCGCCACCGTTGTCCCCGCCGCCGTTGTCCCCGCCACCACTTCCACCGCTGTTGCCACCGCCACCGGAGTTCTCACCACCGCCGGAGAGGCCACTGGAGTCGCCCCCGTCCCCGACCATGGTCGACTCGCAGTCGCCGCCGACGATGTTGCAGACCGCCGTCTGGAGACCGACCGCGACCTGTGTTCCGACGCCGGTCATCATCAGCGCGGCGATGATCAGGGCCACCAGGCCGACCATGCCCACGTACTCGACCGTCGACTGACCGCGATTCCGGCGCCACTTGATCAGGTGCGGGACCGACACGACGCCGTCCCGCCGCAGCCGTTCAAGCGTCCAGCGCGGCCTCGGCGCCCGCTGCTCCGCCGGGAGTTCGAACCAGGCCCGGCTCGCACCCACGCTCGCCAACGCCAACAGGGCTCCCGGCAGCAGCAGTTGACTGAGTCCGCGCGCCGACCCGGCGTACAGATTGACGACGCTGCCGATCAAGAGCCAAGCCTGGAGTGCGATCAGGGTGAACCAGACCGCTCTGCCCCCGGTCCACAGCCGCCGCGCCAGCACAACAGCCACGAACCCCGGCACCATCGCATACGCCGCCGCCAGACTGAGCGCGGGCGTGATCCGAGTCCCCAGCTCCAGCAGCGAGTTGAGTACGCCGATGCCGCCCAGCAGTGTGAGGGCGAACATCAGGTACAGCAGGATCCGCGTCACGGCGAGCGAGCGCGGCAACTCCCAGCGGCGCTGAGGCGTACCGACCTGGAACGTCAGTACCTGTGAGTCCGACACGCGAAACCCTTCCCACCCAACGCTGAAGATCCCCCGGGCCCCAGGCATCCAGCCGTGGAGCGTCAGTCGGCACGTTACGGACGTACAAGACCCAATCCGAAGGGCCCACGGACCCACCACAGGGCCCACTCGCAGGGCGAGCTGATACCGATCGGCCACGCGTGTACGCGCCGTCCACGGGCAGACGGTTCATCAGATGAAGGTCGACGGTTGACCGAGGCTACGCAACGGAGGAGATCCTGATGGAACGGCCGAGCAATCGTAGGCGCGTCGTAGCGACAGCAGTGGTCGGTGGCCTGGTGGCGGTGACCCTGGCGGGCTGCGGCGGCGGTGGCGGCTCCGACAGCGGCAAGAAGACCAAGAGCGCCGGCGGTGCGGACAGCGAGAAGCAGTCGACGCAGGCCGTACAGGCCACGCACCACAAGACCACCGGCGCCAAGACCGCCAAGCTGACGCTCGCCACCGAGGTCAAGGGCGCCGGCGAGCAGGCATCCGCCACCGGTGCCGGAGTAGTCGATCTGGCCGCCGGCAGCAGCGAGGTCACGCTCACCTCCCAGGGGCAGGAGCTGAAGCAGCGCACCTTGGACGGGATGGTCTACCAGCAGCCGCCGGCCGGGTCCGGGAGCGGCCTGCCCGACGGCAAGTCCTGGATGAAGATCGACCTGAAGAAGCTGGCCGAACAGCAGGGCGCGGGTGGTGCGGGTGCCGGGGGTGTCAGCGATCCGGCCGCCTCGTTCTCGTACACCAAGGGCATCTCGGACAAGAATGTGAAGAAGGTCGGCCCTTCGACCGTCGACGGTGAGAAGACCACGCACTACCGGGTGACGGTGGATGTCGACGCCCTCGCGAAGGACAACACCGAGCAGACCCGGAAGCTGAAGGAACAACTCGGCGCCACACTCCCGCTGGACATCTGGCTGGACGACGACGGGCGGCTGCGGCAGCAGAAGATGGAGCTGACGATCAAGCGGCCCGCGGGCGAGACCGAGGGCCCCGCCCAGGTCGCCGTCCTCACCACGCTCAAGCTCAGTGACTTCGGTACGGACGTGAACGTCACCGCACCTGCCGCCAAGGACACGGTCGACGTGACCGCCAAACTCGCGAAGCAGGGCAGCGAGACCCAGGCCGGCTAGGCACGGCGTCACGCCGCCGCGCCGCGCAACGCCCGACGGCGCGGCGGCGGACTCGACGGTGGAGTTGAGTCGTTGAACCGTTCACGGCGCGGACCCGTTGCCTCCAGAACAACTTGGAGAGGGGAACACCGATGCCCAGCAACCAGCCAAAGACTCCACTGCAAAAGGTGCAGGACGCCTACGCCGGGGCCTACTACGAGTGGCAGGCGGTGGCTGAAAGCAAGCAGCAGCTTCAGACCCAGATGGCCTCGCCGTCGGCGATCAACGAGGCGGGCCAACGTGAGCAGCAGGCCCAGCAGGTCGCGGGCGGGTACTACGAAGCGGTCCAAGCGTTCCAGAGCGCGAATGTGCGGACGGCGAGCGATCTACGGAACCAGCCCCAGGCCCAGCTGGCCTACAACACTGCACGCGATACGCACGCGGCATATATCGAGCGCTATCCCACGCCGCCTGGACAGTCGAGCATTGCCCAGGGTGCTGCGATGACGAATCAGATGGCCGCCGGTCAGGGTCAGAGTTACGCACAGCAGCCATCAGGACAGACACAGGGCCCGTCCCAGACGTCCCGCCGTGGTCGGGGGCAGTAGGCCGCGCCTGGGGGTCGGTTCGCGAATCCAGCAGAGAAGGGCCTCGGGGCAACCGGAGGCCCTTCTTGTCGTCACGAGCCGTCCCCGTCGGGCCTAGAAAGACATGGGACGGCCGAAAAGTGCGGCAGCCGCGTTGCGCAGGATCGCCGGGTGGACGAAGCGTCCGGAGTCGGCCGGGGGGCAGTACCAGAACAGCGGCCACGTCTCACCGCTCAGCGCCGGGACCGGTACGTAACTCACCCTCCCGCTGCCGGAGTTGAATCGCGTGACGCCCGGCGCCCACACCCTGTTCGCCGTACTCCCGGGCGGGAGATAGAAGTACACCGCCCGCGCGCCGTTGGATTCGGTGACGATCGGGCCGGGGTCGCCCGCGGTGATGGAGTCCATCATGTCGGCGAGCCGTCGCCCTTCATCTCCGTCGACGCGCACCGCGTCGAACCAGACCCCGGCTTTTCGGAGTTGGAAGCCTGAGTTGGGGAGCCAGGAACCCTCATTTTCTGTAATCACGCAGACATTCTGCGTAGTCACGGCTAGCGTTTCTATGGGCCGATGCAAGCCGTCGGACACCGGTTGACCTGCAAGGACTCACTTCACGTGGGGTTGAATTCGGGCGAGATCAGTTGTGACCGGTTGAGTCCGGTTGAGTCGAAATGGGGATCGCAATGGCGCGAGCAGAGAACAAGGAAACGGCGGGTCCGGCGACCCGATTGGTGGCACACATCGCCCGTCTCATGCGGCTGCGAAAGGGGCTGACGCAGACGGAAATGGGCGTCCAGATCGGCTTCTCGGCGGCGGCGGTGAGCGCGATGGAGACCAACGCCCAACCCGCGAGCGACGAGATGCTGGTGGCGATGGAACACGCGATCGGGGACGACATCGGCATCTTCTTGGCGGCGCGGGACTATGTCCGACTGGACAAGTATCCGGAGCAGTTCAAGAACTACGCGTTGCTGGAGCAGGAGGCGATGAGCCTGCGGCTGTACGCGACGCTGGTCGTGCACGGGCTGTTCCAGACGAAGGCGTACGCGCGGGCGCTGATCGGCGGCGGCTATCCGCCGTTGTCCGACGAGCGGGTGGACGAGTTGGTCGAGGCGAGGATGACGCGCAGTGCGCTGCTGGAACGGGACCCGGTGGCGCTGATCGAGGTCATCCTGGAGGAGTCGGTATTACGCCGCGCCATCGGCAGTCAGGAGGTCATGCGTGACCAACTTCTGCACTTGGCGGAGTGCGCGAAGCGTCGTAACGTGACGCTCCAGGTGCTGCCGCTCGACTGCGGTCTGCTGGGCGAATACGCAGGCGGTCACGGCGAGATGACCTTGGTGGAAACCCCGGGCCATGACCACTTGGTCTACTTCGAGGTGCAGGAGGAGAGCCTGCTCATCTCCGACCCGGCAAAGGTGAGCACCTACGCCCAGCGCCATGCGAAAATCCGATCACAGGCCCTGGGTCCTCGGGAATCGCTGGGCCTCATCGAACGGTTGGCAGGAGATCTGGAATGACCAGCACCTTGCGTTGGTTCAAGTCGAACTACAGCAACGCCAGCGGCGGTAACTGCGTGGAGGTCGCCCTCGACTGGCGTAAGTCAAGCCGCAGCAACGCCAGCGGCGGCGAATGCGTCGAGGTCGCCACCTGCCCCCACTCCGTCCACGTCCGCGACTCCAAGATCGCCGACGGGCCCACGTTCTCGGTCGATCCGGCCGCCTGGACAAGATTTCTCAAAAATCTCGGCGGGTGATGTCGAGAAGCCGTGGCCCGCTCCGTCCCCGGTGTGAACGCGACCAGAATGGGTGGTCGCACCAGCATCGAGGAGAACGACCATGGCCAAGTACCTGCTGCTCAAGCACTACCGCGGCGCCCCGGCTGCCGTGAACGACGTCCCCATGGACCGGTGGACGCCCGAGGAGATCACGGCCCACGTCTCGTACATGGAGGACTTCGCCCGCCGCCTCGAAGAGACCGGCGAGTACGTGGACGACCAGGCGCTCTCGCCCGAGGGGACGTTCGTCCGGTACGACGGTGAGGGGCGGGCGCCGGTCACCGACGGGCCGTTCGCCGAGACCAAGGACGTCATCGCCGGGTGGATGATGATCGACGTCGACAGCTACGAGCGCGCCGTCGAGCTGGCCGGGGAGCTGTCCGCCGCCCCCGGCGCGGGCGGGAAGCCGATCCACGAGTGGCTTGAGCTGCGTCCGGTCATGGGCTCCCACCACACCGTCACCGAGTAGTTCACTCGTGGACGACGTACTGCTGCGCAGCCTCACACCGGGCGTGCTCGCCGTCCTCGTCCGCCGCGGAGCCGACTTCGCGGCGGCCGAGGACGCCGTACAGGAAGCCCTGGTCGAGGCGGTACGGGTGTGGCCGGCCGATCCGCCCAGGGACGCGAAGGGCTGGCTGGTCACCGTCGCCTGGCGGAAGTTCCTCGACGCGGCGCGGGCGGACACCGCGCGGCGTCGGCGTGAGGACCTGGTCGACGAGGAGCCGGTGCCGGGGCCCGCGCCGACCACGGACGACACGCTTCAGCTCTACTTCCTGTGCGCGCACCCGTCGTTGACGCCGTCGTCCGCCGTCGCGCTCACGCTGCGCGCGGTCGGCGGGCTGACCACCCGGCAGATCGCGCAGGCGTATCTCGTGCCCGAGGCGACGATGGCGCAGCGCATCAGCCGGGCCAAGCGCACCGTGTCGGGCATACGGTTCGACCGGCCCGGTGATGTCTCCACCGTGCTGCGCGTGCTCTACCTCGTCTTCAACGAGGGCTACTCCGGGGACGTCGACCTCGCCGCCGAGGCGATCCGGCTCACCCGGCAGCTCGCCGCCACGATCGACCATCCGGAGGTGTCGGGGCTGCTCGCGCTCATGCTGCTGCACCATGCGCGGCGTGCCGCCCGTACCGCGCCCGACGGGAGCCTCGTGACGCTCGCCGAGCAGGACCGCGGGCTGTGGGACACCGCGATGATCGCCGAGGGGGTCGGGATCCTCCAGGCGGCGCTCGTACGCGACCGGCTGGGGCAGTTCCAGGCGCAGGCCGCCATCGCGGCGCTGCACGCGGACGCGCCCGTCGCCGAGGAGACGGACTGGGTGCAGATCGTGGAGTGGTACGACGAACTCGTACGTCTGACGGACAGCCCGGTCGTACGGCTCAACCGCGCGGTCGCGGTCGGCGAGGCCGACGGGCCGCGTGCCGGGCTCGCGGCGCTCGCCGTGCTTGACGACGCGCTGCCTCGTCACACGGCGGTGGCGGCGTACCTCCACGAACGGGACGGGGACATCGCGCTCGCCGCGCGGCTGTACGCCGAGGCGGCCCACCAGGCGCCCAACCTCGCCGAACGCGCCCATCTGACCCGCCAGGCGGCCCGCCTCAACGCCCGCCTCTAGCAAGCCCCTTCAGGGCTTCTCCGGCTTGCGGGCCACCAGGCAGGCCTGCGGTCTGTTCGCCAGGCCGCCCGGCTCCTGCACCAGCTTCGCTGTGACGACGAGTCCGGCCTGTTCCAGCAGGCCGGACACGCGGTCCAGGGGCAGGAGATGCGACTCGTAGGACACCGGAAGTCCATAGCCCTTCGTCGGCCGCAGCCGTTCGTCACCGACGTAGTCCCCCCAGAGCAGATGGCCGCCGGGCGCGAGTGTGCGGTGGAACTCGGCGAACACCGCGGGCAGCCACTCCGGGGGTGTGTGGTGGGTGGAGTACCAGGCCAGGACGCCGCCCAGCTCGTCGTCCGCCGTATCCAGGGCCGTCATCGAGCCCTCGGTGAAACGCAGTTGGGGGTAGGCCTCGCGGGCCAGCCCGATCATCTTCGGTGACAGATCGACCCCGAAGGCGGACACGCCCAGCCCGGCCAGATGCGCCGTCACACGGCCGGGGCCGCACCCGACGTCCGCGACCGGCCCCTGACCGGCCGTCCGTACGAGTTCGGCGAATCCCGCCAGCATCGCGCGGGACAGCGGGTCCATCTCGGCCGGGAGCGGGACGCGTTCGACGTAGGCGGTGGCGACGGTGTCGTACGACTCGCGGACGGCGGTCAGGAAGGAGGGCTCGGCCATGCGGGCAACCCTAGGCCGGAGCCCGTCACTTGTCGGAGTCGAGATCCAGGCACAGCACGAGCACGCAGAGTCCCGGGTCCTGCTCCTGCGGCGGCTCGGCGCTCGGGGGCGGCGGCGCGGGCGCGGGGGCGGTGGGCTCGTTCGGCTGCTGGGTGGGGTCCTCGGCGACCGGCGGTGTGTCGGGGGTCGTGGGGGTCCCCGGCTCCGTCTCCGGCTGCGGGTCCGCCGTGGGGCGCGACGCGTCCGGTGTGCTCGGCGGCGGGGTCTTGCGCTTCGCGGGGGCGTCCACGGGGGTGATCGCGGTCGCGCTGCCCGGGGAGTTGTCGCCCCTGGGTGCCTTCGCGGGACCGTTGCCGCTCTCGGAGTGGCGCGGGTCGTGCGTACGGGGCCGTTCCGTGTCCGACTCCGAGCCGGCGTCGACCGAGCCCGCCGACGAGGTGGACGGAGCGGTCGACGGGTCGGGCACCGTGGACGCCTGGGCCTGGCTCGCGGAGGGCCGGGACGACGGCATGAAGGCGAGGGTCAGCCCGCCGCCGACGAGCGCGACGGTCGACGCCACGACGGCTCGGCGCCGCTGCTTCTTCCAGTCCGCCAGCCGCCGACGACGCGCGGCACGGCCGGTCGCGGAACGGGTGGCGGGGCCGACCGGTACGTCCGCGTCCGGCTCGGTGAAGTTCGCGTCGGGGAAGCCCGGGAACGCGTCGAACTCCCGCGTGTGGGATATCTCGGCCATCACCGCGACCGTCGACGGGGTGTGGTGACGGTGCGAGCCGGCGGGTGCGATGTCAGGGGCGTACGCACCACAACCGGGGCACACGAAAACCCCGTTGAGCGTCCGACGGCACGTCGAGCAGTAGTCCATCCCGCGATCTTTCTGTGCTGACTGTGCCGTCTGGAAACCGACGACCGGTCTGGTTTCGCACTCAGGATCGAGCGCGCAACAACCTAACGGCAACTCCGGGAGGCTGTGCGAACCCTGTGTGTCGCTCCTGCGAAGATCGCGAACCGGTACTGAGACCCCGCGCGGGGTCCGCCGGGGTCCCGGGGCGAATGACCCGGGATCTGCCGGGTCCCGGGTCGAACGTGCCCAGGCGTCGGGGCCGTTGACGGCCGCTACGGTGGCGCGCATGACCAACACCGATTACTGGACCTCCGCACCGGACCGGATGGTGCGCGGCTCGATGGGCCTGTGTCATCTGACCGTGGCCCAGGGGCCGTTCAACGTGGACGCCCGCAGCCTTCCTGCCCAGGACCCGGCGCGGGCACGCGCGTTCGCCGAGTCCTTCGAGGGAATCGAGGAGGTTCTGGAGGACCTCGGGCCGTGCTCGGCACTGACGCCGCTGCCGTCGCGCGTGCGCGCCGATCTCGACGTCGTCCACGCCGCCGCGTGGGGCGGAATGCTGAGCATCGTGAATCCGGCGTTCGCGACCGACGGCAACGACGAGCCGTTGCGGGCGGCGGCCGAGGGGCTGCGCGAGCGGTTCCCCGACGCGCGGATCGTGGGCCGGGTCGCCTACCACGGCGGCATGGAGCACACCGAGGACATCGTGTGGCTGCCGGACGGGGCGATGTTCCACGCCTCCGGCTGGCCCGGGGACGAGCCGTTCGTCGTCTCCGGCGACCCGCGGGCCGTCATCGCCTCCCTGGAGCTGAAGGGGTGGCAGCTCGACACCGCGGGCGTCGACCTGCGCGAGGCCGCGAACGAGGTCGAGTGGGCGCGGCTGGCGGGGCTGGCGCTGGGTCCGTCGGATCCGTGGGGGTGGGAGGAGATGGAGGGGACGGCGTTCCGTGTGAGGCATGCGGAGGACGCGGTGCGGACGATGGAGAACCTGTACTTCGTGTGAACTTGCGTGCTGTGGACTGGAGTTGATACGTAGCCGACACGCGGGCGACACGCCTTAACCCTTCTTTATTTGGGACTTGTCGCGTCTATGGTGGCCGGGCGGCGCGCTTACGACACGGGGGCCCCTCGCGCCGCCCACGCCCCCTCGTCAGAGGGAAAGACAAGCTCTTGAATCACACACTCCGCATACCGTCCAGGTGGCGGTTGGCGGCCCGCTTCACGGCTGCTGTCGGCCTTGCCGCCGCCGTCACCGTGACCGGACTGCCCGCCGTCGAGACCGCCCAGGCTGCCGGTCCACCCGTCTCGGCGAAGATGAAGCCCGGCTCGGGCAAGCGCTGCGACACCCGCAACGGCTTCCCCGCCGCCGACAAGACACCGGCGAACTCGGGATTCCCCGACGACCCCACCGGCATGATCCACAAAGACAGGGCGCTGCCGAAGAACTTCGAGTTCGACCTTCCCGGGCAGGCGTACGACGGGCTGACCACCCCGACGCCCGCCGAGAAGAAGAAGGCCCTGTCCCAGGTTCCGGACGACCCGGCCAAGAACGTCGCCGCCTGGAAGAAGATCGCCGACGCGTCGGGGAAGCCCGCCGACCGTGCGATGGAGATCTACGCCCGGTACTTCGCGAACAAGGAGAACCTGACCTTCAAGCACTGGTTCGACAAGCGGTACATCCGCAACCAGGTCAACAACCACAAGGGCTCCGGCTACGAGCGCCAACTGGTGCGCGACTACAAGCTGATCGGCCCGGACTGGCTGTGCGAGGTCACCGTCGAGCTGTTCGACAAGGACGGCAACAAGGTCGGCGAACGCCGCTACGACGCGTACAACAAGGTGAAGAAGGAGTTCAACGAGTTCAAGTCGAACTCGAAGCTGACCACGAAGCAGCTCGCGAACGACCGGATCGTCGCGCGGTCGATGCCGGACAGCACCTTCCGCTACACCGGCGCGAAGAAGTTCACCTCCGGCCAGGCGAAGCACATCGCCGACCTGGAGAAGGACGTGCGCGAGATGCGCAACGGGAAGACCGGCCAGGTCCGGGGCAACCAGCGGATGTACAACCCGGTCCCCAAGACCACCCCGATCCGCGGGTACTCCGACCATCAGCGCTGGTTCGCCCCCGCCTGCCAGACCGGCCCCCAGCAGATGGCGGCCGGCGCCAACAACTGCGGCACCCGGGGCCCGGCCAACGAGCGCGCCCTGTCCTCCGGCAAGACCCTGGAGGAGGCGAAGCGCTTTCAGCGGGACGCCAACCGTCTCGACACGAGGGGCACACTCCCCAGGGGCGGTCCGGGCGGCGTCGACTTCACCACCCTAGAACTCCGTTACGTCGGCGGGCTCGGCAAGGGCAAGGGCATGTCGTACTCGATGAAGGCCGACCAGATGCCCGACCCGGACAACAACCCCGGCTTCGGCGGTGAGGTCCGGATGCAGCTCTCCTCCGACGCGCTGTTCACCTGGCTGGCGCTGACCCCCGAGAAGTTCTGGGTGAACCTGAACCCGGACGAGCCGGACCGGGTCATGGACGCGAAGTTCGGCAAGACCGACGCCGGCCGCGTACTCCTGGAGGCCGACCTGGAGATGAAGCACGACTTCAGCGAGGCCGTGAACCCGGACAAGCACCCCGGGGCCAAGCGGTACTGGGACACGGCGCCGCGCAGGGACGGCATTCCGTGCTTCCCGGGTGTGCGGATGTGGATCGAGCCGAAGCCCGCCCAGGTCCGTGAGGAGGACGGCGGGATCTACATCCTCGACGCGCCCCTCAAGGTCAGCACGCAGTGGCTCGATGTGGAGCACACCGAGCCCGGCTCCACCGAGTGCAAGGACCTGTCCGACGCCGAGAAGAAGGCGATCGAGCAGTCCATCGCGACGAATGTGATGCCGGTCGTGGAGGAGCGCATCAACACCGACCGCGACTACGCCGACCTGCGGGCCGTGTACACCGCCCGCGTCGCCGCCGAGTACATCAGGCAGCAGGACGCGAAGTCGCCCACGGACTTCCACGAGATCATCAACAGTGACGACGCGACCCCGTGGTCGCTGCGCGCCCCGCACGAGGACTGGACCCGCGAGCAGGTCTGGAACCGCTACATGGACTCGATCAAGAAGGGGATCGAGTGGTTCGAGCTGGAGTACGGCGGCAAGGTCTACAACCAGGGAGTCGGCGGCGTCGACTTCTCCAAGCAGCCGAAGCGGAACATCTCCAAGGCCCAGTTCGACACGGAGAACCGGGACCTCGACAACACCACCACCAACTCACGCAAGTCCGACGACGCTTCCTACCGGGACCTGGACACGCTCTACCTCGGAGCGGGCCCGGCGGTCCCCGGCAGCGGTGAGGACCCGGGCGGCGACCCCACGCCGACGCCGTCGGACACCGGCAAGCCGACCGACCCGCCGTCGTCGCCCGCCCCGGATCCCGGTGACAGCGGCACACCGACTCCGCCCGGGAACAAGCCGGACCCTGACGGCGACCTCGCCGACACCGGCAGCGACACCCCGGTCGGCCTCATCGCGGGCATCGCCGCCGCTCTCGCGGTGGCCGGCGGCACCCTGGTGTGGTGGATGCGCCGACGCCGGGCGGCCGTCCAGGAGTAGCCCGGAGGGACAGCAGGCAGAGTGAAGGGCTCCACCCGAAGTACGGGTGGAGCCCTTTCCGCTTCCTGCGACGGAGTGCGGCGGCGCCGTCAGACGAGGGCGAAGCCCGCCGACGCCACCGCCACCGCGACGGCGAAGCAGAGCAACCAGATCCCGCCCTGACGGCCGGTCGAGCCCTTTCCGTAGGTGCGGGCGGTCAGCCGGCTCACCAGCGCGATACCCACACCGATGACGATCAGGATCACTCCCAGAACTGTGGCCATCTCAGTTCCCCCTGCCGTACTTGTTCCAGATCCCGTATCCGAACATGGCGATCACGAAGCCGAAGATGAGCAGGACGACCACCACCCCGGCCGTCCCCTCCGGGATCCACGCACCACGACCGTCTGCCAGCTCCACCGGGCTCTCCCCTCTGCCGCGCCGTACCCGCCAAATCTGGAAGGGCCGGCCCCGCTCGCGGGGTGCTCCCCTTCCACGGGGGCGCATACCCGGTTCCCACGCCCGAACGCAGCGGTCGACCCCCTTCCTGCCCCCGGCGGGCCCGGCCGCCCGCGCCCCCAAATCGCCCTGGGGGAACGGCTCATGAACATCCGTCATCGAAACAACGACCCGTACTGACGTTCCCTCCACAGCCACCTACCGTCACCTCACGGGGTCGGAGAGTGCCGGGGGGCAGCAGGTCATGGAGTGGTTCAGCGGAGAGAACGTATTCGCCGTGTTCTCCACCCTGCTGGGTGTGCTGACCTCGGTCGGAGTGGTCTGGTACGAGCGCCGGGTGCCGCGTCGCAAGCGGATCGGCTACCGCGTGCAGATGGACACCGCCATCGGCAGCGCCGTCCGCTCGGGCCACACGAACGTACGCCTCGGGCTGTTCGACGACGACCCGGACATGGCCGACGCCACCCTCGTACTGCTCCGGCTGGAGAACGACGGCTCGCAGACGATCGCAGTGGAGGACTACACCTCGCCCGACGTCCACGGGCTGAGCGTCACCTTCACCGGCCGCACCATCAAGGGGGTCGCCGTCACGCTGCCGACGGCGGACCGCCATCTGATGTCGCACTTCAACCATGTGCGGGGCCTGCGCAGCGACGGCAGCGTGCTCACCGTCCCGAAAGTCCCCCTCAACAAGGGGCAGCACTACAAGCTGCTGGTGCTGCTGACCGGCGGCGAGGTCGGCGAGGAAGTCGCCGTCACCGGCGGGATCTCCGAGGGTGAGCTGGTCGTCAACCGCGCCATCGCGCCCGACCAGGCACCGCCCCTGTTCAGCCGCCAGGCCCGGCTCATCACCATCCTGCTGACGGTCTGCGTCGTGACGCTCGCCTCGATCATCGTCCTGCGCGGCAACGGGCGAGGCAGCCCGATGGGCTGCGAGAAGGGCACGCTGACCGTCACCGGGTCGACCGCGTTCGAGCACACGGCTCGGCAACTGGCCACGAAGTACGAGGAGGACTGCCCCGGTTCGGAGATCAGGGTGGACGCCGACGGCAGCGCGGCCGGTGTACGGGAACTGGCCACCAGCGCCTCGAAGTCCGTCGTCACCCTCTCCGACGGTCCGAAGCCCGCCGGCTTCCCCGACCTGGTCGAACACCGCGTCGCCGTCTCGGTGTTCACGATGGTGGTCAACGACGACGTGCCGTTCGACGGGCTCAGCACCGACACGGTCAAACGCATCTACGAGGGCAAGGCACGCAACTGGAACGAGGTCCGGGGCCCCGACGGTGCTCCCGGCCCCGACCTGCCCATCAAGCTCATCAGCCGCACCGAGGGCTCGGGCACCCGCGACATCTTCGAGCGCAAGATCCTCGCCGGCAAGGAGAACGAACAGGACGTCCACACCGTCGAGGACTGCCGAGGGGAGGCCGACCCGGCGCGGCCGACGTTCCGCTGCGAACTCGACAAGACCGACCAGGTGGTGGACACGGTCAGGGGCGTGCCGGGCGCGATCGGCTACAGCGAACTCCGCTCCAGCACCGGCAAGGACGGCCTGCACCGGCTGGCCCTGGACGAACAGCCGCCCTCCGTCGACGACATCGCGGACAGCGACTACCCGTACCGGGAGATCGAGTACGGCTACACGTACGGCCGCCCGGGACCCGACACACTCGCCTCCAGCTTCCTCAACTTCCTGATCAGGACGGGCGGTCAGGACGTGGTCCGGGAGGAAGGGCATCTGCCGTGCGGGACGCCCGAGGCGCTGAAGATCTGCGCCGAGGAGTAGGGGCCGTCCCCCCGCCCGGTCACGGCACATGTGCCGACAGCACCGTGCCGTCGGCGAACGCCAGGAACAGCGCGCCGCCCGACACCAGCACCCGCGTGGGCGCCTCGTTGTCGGGCCAGCCCTCGAACGCCCGTGACACCGTGGTCTCTTCACCGGAGGACAGCGCCAGGCTCCGCAGGCCGTCCGGGCCCGTGATCAGGAGCCGGTCGCCCGCCACCACCGCGATGTCGCCCTTCGCGTAGTCCGTCGTCCACAGGCGCTCGCCGGTCTTCGTGTCGTGGGCGGCCAGCCCCCGGGGGACGATCCCGTTGCCGTTGGCCGGGACGAAGACCGTGCCCCGGTGGCCGTACGCCTGAGGGAGGGGCGCGAAGTACACGCCCGCCTCCTTCAGCGTGCCGCTGTCCCTCATCACCCGGTCGTCACAGGACACGTACTCGCCGCCCTCGGCCTGTGCGGTACACCCGTGCGGGACCGTGGCCAGCGTCTTACCGGTGGCGGGGTCGAGCGAGTAGCTGTCGGTGGGGCTGCTGAGGAAGAGACGGTCGCCGTCGGCGACGACGTCCAGGGTCTGCGGGTACGCCCTGTTGATCTGCCGCTCCCACACCGGCTCGTGGCTGTCCGCCTCGAACGCGCGGAAGAGCATGTTGCCCGCCGCGCCCTCCCCCGACGCACCCTCGAACGAGGTGAAGACCCGGCCCCCGCTCAGCCGGACCGTCGCCGGCCGGTAGCCGGGGTCACCGGACAGCCGGGCGACGAGCTTGCCGTCCGCGCTGTCCAGCACCGTGAAGCCGTCGCCGTCCGGCGACAGCGTGTAGACGCGCTCCCCGTCCATCTCGACCCGGCCGAAGGTGGAGACGCCCGGCACCGTGCCCTTCGCCGGATAGCGCCACTTGGGGGTGCCGTCCGAGGCGTCACGGGCCTCCAGCCACACCTCCGCCCGCTCCTGGTAGCGCCACTCGCCCCGGGAGTACGAGCAGACGAGTGTGGTGCCGTTGAGCGCGCAGCCTCTCGGTTCGCCGGGCGCGCCGGACTCCTGGGGCGACTGGGGCTCCCCCGGCTCCTGGGGCGGCTTGGACCAGGGCGACCAGCCGTCGGGGGCCTTCGCGCGGTCCGTCGCGTCCGGGCCGAAGTCGCTCATCCCGCTGGTGACGGTGGCGGCGGTGGGTGGCGGCTCCGACGAACCGCCACCGGCGCCCGATCCGTCGGCGGAGTTGTCGCCGGAGCCGTCGCCCCACGTCGTGATCAGGACCGCCGCCACCGAGCCCAGCACGGCCGCGGCGCCGAGGCCGACCGCCCACCTCAGCCGGGTGCGGCGCGGGGCGACCGGCGGCGGTGACGCCGGCTCCGGTTCCACCACGGGCGCCGGTGGCGGCGCCAGCAGTGCCCGGCCCACCGCGACCTCGTACTCGCCGATCTGCCGCCGTACGCCCTCCGGCCACGGAAAGGCCCCCTCGCGCGGGGCCGGTGCCACCCCCGGACGCGCGGCGGCGGCCCCTGCCGGGTCCAGCACCCGCAGCAACTCGTCCGTCGTCGGGCGCTGTCCGGGATCCGTCCGCAGACAGGAGGCGATCACCTCCCGCAACTCCTCCGGCACGCGCGACAGATCGGCCCCGCCCCGCGCGATCCGGCTGACGACCGCCGCCAACTCGGTGTCGTGGAAGGGCCCTTGGCCCGTCGCGGCGAAGCACAGCACCGCGCCCAGACAGAACACGTCCGACGCCGCCGTCACACTGCGGTCCGCCGCGACGTGCTCCGGCGACATGAAGCCCGGCGAGCCGACCATGACGCCGGTCGCCGTGAGCGCGGTCGCGTCGTACGCCTGGGCGATACCGAAGTCGATCAGACGTGGCCCGGCGCCGCCGAGGATGACATTGCCCGGTTTCAGATCGCGGTGCACGAGCCGCGCGCCGTGCACGGCGGACAGGCCGCGTGTCAGATCCGCGCCCAACTCCCGTACGGCCGCGACCGGCAGCGGACCTGACCGGTCCACGGCCTCGTCCAGCGAGGGGCCGACGACATACTCGGTCGCCAGCCAGGGCCGCTCGGCGGCCGGGTCGGCGTCGACGAGCGCGGCGACGTACGGGCTGCGTACCGCCCGCGCGGCCTGCGCCTCACGGCGGAAGCGGAGCCTGAACTCCTCCTGGAACGCCAGATCCTGACGGGTCGTCTTCACCGCGACCAGCTCGTACGGCCCACCGCCGGGCGGCAGCCCGAGATGGACCGTGCCCATACCGCCGGAGCCGAGCCCGGCGATCAGCCGGAAGGGACCGATGTCGGGCGGGGTGATGGCGTCCAGCGGGCGCAGCACGGCGTCAACTCCTCGTGGTGGCGGGGTTGTTCACTGTCACTGCGTGGACGGCCCCGGCAGTTCCGTCGAACGCACCGTCCCGTCGTGGAACATCAGGAACACCACCCCGCCCACCGAGATCAGCTCCGGCTCCCAGACGGCCCCGTCGATGCCCTCACCGAGACCGCTGGTGGCCCGGTTGCCGGGAGCGCCCTCGATCCGCGAGCGCGTCCCCTCGGGCGCGTCGCCCGACACCGGGAGTGTGTAGAGGAACTCGTTGTCCAGGAAGACGGCCGTGGAGCCGACCACGGACGCCTCGGACCGCAGATACTGCCCGTCCCGCGGCGCGGGCGGGAAGGTGCCCACCGTGCGCGGGTCCGCGTCGACGCCGCCGCCGAGTTCGGTGAGTTCCATCCTGGTGTTCTTGGCGTCGGGTGCCAGGCGGTACTCGGTCATCCCGACCGCCACCAGTTCCTCGGGCCGCTCGGACCGTGGCTCCCGTGTCGCGAGTTCCACCGGGCGCAGCGTCTCGGCGTCCAGCGCCACACTGCCGCCGCCCTCGATCCCGCACAGCACCTCACCGCTGCGCACGCGCACGCTCACACAGTCACCGCCGCCGCTGTTGCCGTCGCTGTTGCCGTCGCCGTCGCCGTCGCCGTCGCCCGCCACGGTGTACGGCGTCGGCTTGCCCGTACGCGCGTCGAACCCCGTCAGTCCGCCGTCCGTCGACGCGATGAGACGCCCGCCCGCGAAGGCCGTCGAGCCGAAGCCGCCGTACGCCGCCTCCGCCCCGACATACGTCGACAGGGCGCGTTTCCACAGCGGTTCGCCGGTGGCGGCGTCGAAGGCGTGCACCTGCGTGCCCTCGCCCCGGGTGGTGAAGAAGGCGACGCCTTCGGCGGCCAGCACGTCGCCCTCGTTCGACAGCCGCACCGTGCCCTCGCCCTTCAACTCCCGCTCCCAGCGCACCTTGCCGTCCTTGAGCGACCGGCCGCGCACCATGCCGCCCTCGGCCGACACGACCAGGTCACCGTGGATCGCGGGGTTGCTCGCGTCACCGGGCAGATACATCCCGCTCGACGCGCCGAGCCCCGGCGCCTCGCCGGGCACCGCCGAAGGGGCCTTCCAGCGGGGCTCGCCGTCCGCCGCGCCGACCGCCTCCAGGCCGCCGTAGAACATCCGGCACACCAGGATGTCGCTGGTCAGCGCGCAGTCCCAGGGCCGGCCGCCCAGCTTCGCCGTCCACGGCCGCCAGCCGTCCGGGCGGGCGGCAGGATCCGCCGGGAAGTGGCGGCCACGGTTGACGCCGTGCTCGTCGAGTCCCACGAGCGTCGCCGGTGTTCCGGCCCCGGGCCCGGAGGTCTTGGGGGCCGGATCGTCCTGGAGCGCGCGGACACCGAAGGCGCCCAGCACGCCGACGGCCAGCGCGCCGGCGACGACCGCGAGGACGGTGGCGGTGGGCCGACGCGGCGCGGCCGGTGGCCGGGGCGCCTCACGCGGCGGGCCGCTGACCGTCCGGGCGCTGTGCACGGGGGACGCGCCCGGCATGGTCGGCAGCCGCCCGGCGAGCGGCCCGGCGGCCCGTACGGTGTCGGCCAAGGCGTCCTCGTACCGGGCGACTTGGGCCCGTACCCCGTCCGGCCAGTCGATCCGGTCCGACGCGCCCGCGTCCCGCAGCCGGGTCTCCAGCTCGATCGCGTCGGGGCGCGCCGACGGGTCGGGCCGCAGACAGTCCTCGATCAGCTCCCGTAACTCGGCCGGCACGTCGTCGAGTTGGGCCTCGGCCTGCGAGATCCGGTACAGCACGGCCGCCACCGGGCCCGTACCGAAGGGGCCTTCGCCCGTCGCCGCGTAACAGAGCACGGACGCCAGCGAGAAGACGTCCGACGCGGACACCACATGCCGTCCGCCCAGCACATGCTCGGGCGACATGTAGCCCGGCGAGCCGACCATCGCGCCGGTCGCCGTCAGGGTGCTCGCGCCGAAGTCGCGGGCGATGCCGAAGTCGATGACGCGCGGGCCTTCGGCGCCGAGCAGGACGTTCGCGGGCTTCAGATCACGGTGCAGGACCCGCGCGTGGTGGATGCCGCGCAGCGCCCGTACGAGGGCGAGGCCCAGGCTCCGTACGGTCCGGGCCGGCAACGGGCCCGACTCCCGTACGGCGTGGTCGAGCGTCGGGCCCGCGACGTACTCGGTGGCGAGCCAGGGCGCGGGCGCGTCCGCGTCACCGGCCAGCAGACGCGCGGTGAACCGGCCTTCGACCGCGCGGGCGGTGGCCATCTCACGGCGGAAGCGGTCCCGGAAGGCGTCGCCCGCGGTGCTGAGCAGATCGGCGCGCACGACCTTCACGGCGGCGAGCGACGGGACGCCGTCGGCGGCGCCCCCGGGAGAGGGGCGGGTGTCGGCGCCCAGGAACACCTCACCCATGCCGCCGGAGCCGAGCCGGGCGAGCAGGCGGTAGGGCCCGACCTGCCGTGGCGACCGTTCATGAAGCTCACCGAGCATCGGACGTCCGTCCCCCCGTGGTGTCCGCGATGCCGGAGCGCACAGCTCCGCCCCGGAGGCTGTCCTCACCCCCGGGGCGGCACCCTAGTTCAACGGACCGACTACAGGAACGAGTTGATCTGAATCGTCTCCGTACGGCCCGGTCCCACGCCGATCGCGGAGATCGGCGCGCCCGACATCTCCTCCAGCGCCTTCACATAGTCCCGCGCGTTCTTCGGCAGATCCTCGAACGTCTTCGCCTTGCTGATGTCTTCCGTCCAGCCCGGCAGATACTCGTAGATCGGCGTCGCGTGGTGGAAGTCGCTCTGGCTGTACGGCAGTTCCTCGACGCGCTTGCCGTCGATCTCGTACGCCACACAGACCGGGATCCGCTCCCAGCCGGTCAGCACGTCCAGCTTGGTGAGGAAGAAGTCCGTCAGACCGTTGACCCGCGTCGCGTAGCGGGCGATCACCGCGTCGAACCAGCCGCAGCGGCGGTCGCGGCCCGTCGTGACACCCCGCTCGCCACCGATGCGGCGCAGCGCCTCGCCGTCCGCGTCCAGCAGCTCCGTCGGGAACGGGCCCGCGCCGACACGGGTCGTGTACGCCTTGAGGATGCCGATGACCCGGCTGATCTTCGTCGGGCCGACACCGGAGCCCGTACAGGCGCCGCCCGCCGTCGGGTTGGACGAGGTCACGAAGGGATAGGTGCCGTGGTCGACGTCCAGGAGCGTGCCCTGGCCGCCCTCGAAGAGGACGACCTTTCCGGCGTCGATCGCGTCGTTGAGGACGAGCGTGGTGTCGCTGACGTACGGACGCAGCTTGTCCGCGAAGACCAGCAGCTCCTCGACGATCTTCCCGGCCTCTATGGCGCGCCGGTTGTAGAGCTTGGCGAGGATCTGGTTCTTGAAGTCCAGCGCCGCGTCGACCTTCTGGGTCAGGATCGACTCGTCGTAGAGGTCCTGGACGCGGATACCGACCCGGTTGATCTTGTCGGCGTAGGTCGGGCCGATGCCACGGCCCGTCGTGCCGATCTTCCGGGAGCCGAGGAACCGTTCCGTCACCTTGTCCATCGTGGTGTGGTACGAGGTGATCAGATGGGCGTTCCCGCTGATCAGAAGCTTCGACGTGTCGACGCCGCGGTCGTTGAGCCCACTCAGCTCGGAGAGCAGGACGGCCGGGTCGATGACGACGCCGTTACCGATCACCGGCGTGCATTCAGGCGAGAGGATTCCGGAAGGGAGGAGATGCAGCGCGTATTTCTGGTCGCCGACGACGACCGTGTGGCCGGCGTTGTTGCCACCTTGGTAGCGCACCACATAGTCCACGGATCCACCGAGCAGGTCGGTGGCCTTTCCCTTGCCTTCGTCACCCCACTGAGCACCGAGCAGCACAAGTGCGGGCACAGGCGTACACCCCTTCCGGGCGGGGCATGTCCAAGGCCAGGGGACGCGCATACGTAGGACGCACGCGTGACAGACATCGCACGACGCTGTACGACGAAGCCTGAGCCGTCGAACCGGTTGCCCCGGAATAGACCAAGCCCCTGGCGCAATAGCGCAAGGGGCTCTTGCACAAAGATGCTACCCGAGGAAGGACCGAGGTGTCGGCTCCCGAGCCCGCCGAGAACGGTGCGCAGCAGCTTCTGGTGGTCATCGACCCGGTCGCCCGCCGGACCGACGGCGAATCCGTGCGTATCGCGAAAGATGTGCTGAGCGCGGGCGCGACCGCGAAAATCTGTCTCCCCGAGGGGCCCGCCGAGTTCGCTCGGGTGCTGGCCCGCAGAGGCGCGCGGCGGCCGGTGGTGATCGGCGACGACCGCGCCCTGCTGCGGACGGTGGCCCTGCTCCACCGGGAACGCGACCTGGCGGCAGGGGTGCTGTCGCTGGTGCCGGTCGGGGTCTCCGTCGAACTGGCGCGCTCGCTCGGTGTGCCCACGGGCGCGGTCGCGGCGGCGCGGGCGGTCCTCGACGGTGTCGTACGGCGGCTGGATCTGCTCGTCGACGACAGCGACGGGGTGGTGCTGGGCGATCTGCGGATCCCGGCGCTGCCCTCGGCGGCGGGCCGCGCCGGCGGGCCGGGCGGGCCGTCCGTGTGGGACGCCTGCCGCTCGCTGGTGCGGACGCTGGTCAAGCCCGTGCCGCAGTTGCTCGCCGGGCATCCGCACCGGCTGCGGGTGGAGGCGGACGGTGTCGTACTGAGCGATCTGGACGAGCCGGTCGAGCATGTGACGGTGCGCTCGCGGGGCGGCCGGGCCGAGGTCGTGGTCCGCAGGCACGCCTCGTCCGAACCGATCACCGCCAGCGCGCTGTCGGTGACGGTCTCGGGGGCGGACTTCCGCTACCGGGCGGACGCGGCGGTGACGGGGCCGGTGCGGACGCGGACCTGGACGCTGCGGGCGGGGGCCTGGGGGCTGACGCTGCCGGCGGAGGCCGTGTCTTAGGGCCGCGAGGGGGCGCGGTGCGGTGCTGAGCCGGCTCGGCCGGCCCGGCCGGCCCGCGAGCGCACCGTCACATGCTCGACCGGCTCAGTCGGCTCGGTCGGCTCGGTCGGTGAGGTGCTCCGCCTTGTACTTCGCCCAGCGCTCCATCATCGTCCCCAGCTCGTTCTCGACGAAGCTGAAGAACTCCATCGTCTCGTTGATCCGGCGCCCCTGCGGTGTGTCGAGACCGAAGTGGTCGACCCCCTCGCGCAGCGTGGCCTGCCAGCGCCGCAGCACGGAGTCGCGGCTGGTCAGCGTCTCGTACCACTGGTCGCCCTGCACGCGGTAGCGCTCGCGCCGTGAGCCCGGTTCGCGTTCGCGGCTGACCATGTCGACCTGTGCGAGATAGCGGATCGCGCCCGACACCGCCGCCGGGCTGACCTTCAGCTGCTCGCCGAGTTCGGCGCTGCTCATGACGCCGTGCTCGGAGGAGAGCAGCGCGGCGAAGACCCTGGCCGGCATGCGCGTCATGCCGGCCTCGACGAGCTGGGCCGCGAAGCGTTCGACGAACTGCGAGACGGCTTCCGCCTCTTCGTCGTGGACGCTCTCGCGGTTGTCGCCTCCGGCACGGCCGTCTTCCCGCCGCTGATTCATCCGCTGACCTCAGTCTCTGGTTCCGTGCTCGCTCTCCGGCGCAAGTCTATCGAGCCCATTTATACGCTTCCTTAACTTCACAAGTTTCTGAAAGAAGCGTACGTTCAGAAACATGAAGAAGGCAATCACCGTCGCCGGACTGCACAAGTCGTTCGGCCGAACGCACGCACTGGACGGCCTCGACCTCACCGTCGACTCCGGCGAGGTCCACGGCTTCCTCGGCCCCAACGGCGCCGGCAAGTCCACGACCATCCGCGTCCTGCTCGGGCTCCTGCGCGCCGACTCCGGCGCCGCCCAGCTGCTCGGCAAGGACCCGTGGAAGGACGCCGTCGCCCTGCACCGGCGGCTCGCCTACGTACCCGGCGACGTCGAGCTGTGGCCCAACCTCACCGGCGGAGAAGCCATCGACCTGCTCTCCAGACTGCGCGGCGGACTCGACCGGGGGCGCAGGGACGAGCTGATCGAACGGTTCGACCTGGACCCGACCAAGAAGGGCCGCGCCTACTCCAAGGGCAACCGGCAGAAGGTCGCCATCGTCGCCGCGCTCGCCTCCGACGCCGAACTGCTGCTCCTGGACGAACCCACGGCCGGTCTCGACCCGCTCATGGAGGTCGTCTTCCAGGACGTCATCCTCCAGGCCAAGGCCGCGGGCAAGACCGTGCTGCTCTCCAGCCACATCCTGGCGCAGGTCGAGAAGCTCTGTGACCGTGTGAGCATCATCCGGCAGGGGCGGAACGTGCAGTCCGGCACGCTCACCGAGATGCGGCACCTCACCCGTACGACCGTCGAGGCCGAGACCGAGCGCCCGGCCACCGGACTCGACGCCCAGCCCGGCATCCACGGGGTGCGGCTGACCGACCGCAGGGTGCACTTCGCCGTCGACGGCGCGCACCTCGACGCCGCGATCCGCAGGCTCGGCGAATTCGGCATCCGCAGCCTGATCAGCCACCCGCCGACGCTCGAAGAGCTGATGCTGCGTCACTACGGGGACGAGCTGGCGGCCAACGGACACCCCGGCGGCGCGACCGGCGACGACGACCTCGCCGACCTGCCCGCGCAGGCCGAGACCGGCAGCGGCAGTGGGGTCGTCCGATGACCACCGTCACCGCGCCCGCCGCCGGGCGCACGTCCGCGCCCGCCCGGAGCGGGTCCGGCGCCTTCGCCGGCACCGGGACCCTGATCCGCTTCGGGCTGCGCCGGGACCGGGTCCGAATCCCCGTGTGGATCCTCGCGCTCACGCTCGGCACCCTGACCACGGCGGGCGAGTTCACGACGCTGTACTCGACCGCCAAGGAACGCGCCACCGCAGTCAGCAGCATGGACAGCCCCGCCGCGCTCGCGATGACCGGCCCCCGCCACTACCTCGACGACTACAACATCGGCTCGATGATGGGCCACCAACTGCTCGGATTCATGGCCGTCCTGGTCGGCCTCATGAGTGTCCTGATCATCACCAGGCACACCCGCAACGAGGAGGAGACCGGCCGCGCCGAACTGGTGCGCTCCACCGTCGTCGGCCACCACGCGCAACTCGCCTCCGCGCTGGCCGTCGCCACCGTCGCCAACCTCGCGCTCGCCGCCCTGCTGGCCCTGAGCGTCCTGTCGACGGGCGTCGAGGGGATCGGCATCGGCGAGGCGCTGCTGTACGGGCTCGCGCACGCCGCCGTCGGCCTCGTCTTCGCGGGCTTCGCCGCCGTCACCGTACAGATCACCGCCCACACGCGCGGCGCCTCCGGCATGGCACTCGCCGTGATCGGCGTCGCCTACGTGCTGCGCGCCTCCGGCGACGTCGGCAACGACGCGCTGTCCTGGCTCTCCCCGATCGGCTGGGTCCAGCGCACGTACGTCTTCGTCGACAACCGCTGGTGGCCGCTGCTGCTCTGCCTGGCGCTCGCCGCGCTGACCGCCGCCGCCGGGTTCGTCCTGAGCACGCGGCGCGACGTCGGCGCGGGCCTGCGCTCCGCCCGGCTCGGGCGGCGCACTGCCTCCGGCGCGCTCACCCGGCCCATCGGCTTCGCGCTGCAACTGCACCGGGCGACGCTGCTGGGCTTCGCCGCCGGGCTGTTCGTGATGGGCGTGATGTACGGCTCCATCCTCGGCGAGGCCGCCGACATGATGAAGGACATCGAGCAGGTCCAGGAGGCGCTGGCGGAGATCGGCGGCGCGTCCGTCGCCGAGTCGTTCGCGTCGATGGTGATGGTCGTCATCGCCGTCGTCGCCGCCGTGTACGTGGTGATGGCCACGCTCCGGCCGCGCGCCGAGGAGAGCGCGGGCCGCGCCGAACCCCTGCTGGCCACCGGGCTCTCCCGGAACCGCTGGGTGGGCAGCCATGTGGCCGTCGCGCTCGGCGGCGGTACGGCGGTGCTGCTCGTGGCCGGCCTCGGCTTCGGCGTCTCGGGCGCGGCCTCGGTCGGTGACGGCGACCTCGTCCTGCGGCTGACCGGCGCCGCGCTCGCGTACGCGCCCGCGCTGTGGGTGACGGTCGGTGTGGCCGTGGCGCTCTTCGGCTGGTACCCGAAGGCGGGAGCGGCGGCCTGGCTCGTGCCCGTGTACGCGTTCCTCGTCGGGTATCTCGGGCCGATCCTCCAGCTCCCCGACTGGACGAACGACCTGTCACCCTTCGGGCACGTGCCCCAGCTCCCCGCCGCCGACATGAGCTGGACACCCATGCTCGTCCTCACCGCCGTCGCGGCCGGACTGATCTGGCTGGGCCTCGCGGGCTTCCGCCGCCGGGACCTCGAAACGAAGTGACGGCGCGCGAGGTCGGGTGAGGGCCGGGGTGTGGCGCCCCACGGGGGTGGGCGTCACATCTCGACCAGCAGCTCCTTCACACCCCGGATCACATATCCCGGCTTCCACTCCGGCTCGGCGACGAGCCGGAGTGTCGGCGCGCGGCGCAGCAGCTCACCGAACGACGCGGCCAGTTCGAGCCGCCCCAGCGCAGCCCCCAGGCAGTAGTGGATCCCCGCGCCGAACGTCACATGCGGATTGTCCGGGCGGGCCAGATCGACGGTGTCCGGGCGGTCGAAGCGGGCCGGGTCGCGGTTGGCGGAGCCGAAGAGCAGGGCCAGCTCGGCGCCGCGCGGCACGACCGTGCCGTCGATCTCGATGTCGTCGAGCACCCACCGCTCGAACATCTGGAGCGGGGTGTCGTACCGCAGCAGTTCCTCCACAGCTGTGGACAACGACACCTCACCGGAGCGCAGCGCCGCCAGCTGCTCGGGGTGCCGGAACAGCGTCCACCAGCCGTTGACGGTGGTGTTGACCGTCGCCTCGTGCCCCGCGTTGAGCAGCAGCGCACAGGTGGAGATCATCTCCTGCTCGCTCAGCCGGTCCCCCGCGTCCTGCGCCGCGATCAGCGCCGAGAGCAGGTCACCACCGGGCTCGGCCCGCCGGGCGGCGATCAACTCCCGCAGATAGGCGGTGAATTCGAGCGACGAACGGACCGCCCGCCGCGCCGCGTCCTCCGTCGGATTCAGCTCGTACATCGCGCACATGTCGGCCGACCAGGGCCGCAGCAGCGCCCGGTCCGCCGCCGGGACGCCCAGCATCTCGGCGATGACGGCGACCGGCAACGGCTCCGCCACCTCGGCGAGCAGATCACCACCGCCCGCCGCGCACAGCCCCTCCACCAGATCGGCGGCGAGCCGCCGCACGGTCGGCGCCAGCACCTCGACGGTGCGCGGCGTGAAGGCCTTCGAGATCAGCCGCCGGATCCTGGTGTGGTCCGGCGCCTCCAGATCGAGCAGACCGTTGCCGTTGAGGATGTGGAACGGCTCGTGCGCCTCGGGCGGCGGCGTACGGCCGAACTCCTCGTGCGTGAAGCGGTGCAGATACGTCCGCCCCAGCCGCCGGTCCCGCAGCAGCGCCGACACATCGGCGTGATGCGGCACGAGCCACTGCCGCGACGGCTCGAAGTAGTGCAGCCGCCCCCGCTCGCGCAGCTCCGCGTAGACGGGATACGGGTCGGCGACGAAGCCGGCCGACCACGGGTCGAAGGCCACGGCCGAAGCGGAGGAGCCATGAAAGGACTCGGAGGACACTGCCATACCCGCACGCTACTGACCCCCACCCCCGACTCCCACCCCCGGGCCGGCTCTGCCCCCGACCAACCACACCCGGCGCCTTGTCCGGCCGCTACGAACCGGTGATCACCCGGGGGTGACCAGTCTCGCCTCGTACGCGAACACCGCCGCCTGGGTGCGGTCGCGCAGGCCCAGTTTCACCAGGATGCGGCTCACGTGCGTCTTGATCGTGGACTCGGCGACGACGAGGTGGGCGGCGATCTCCGCGTTCGACAGGCCCTGGGCGATCAGCACCAGGACCTCCGTCTCGCGTTCCGTCAGCTCGCCCATCTGTGCCAGCGCGGGCGGGCGCGGGGACTCCGAGAGTTTGGAGAACTCCGTGATCAGGCGGCGTGTCACCGTCGGCGCGAGCAGGGCCTCGCCGGAGGCCACCACCCGGACGCCGTCGGCCAGTTGGCGCGCGGAGGCGTCCTTGAGCAGAAAGCCGGAGGCCCCCGCCCGCAGTGCCTGGTACACGTACTCGTCCAGGTCGAACGTGGTCAGGACGAGGACCTTCGCGTCCGCGTCCGCCGCCACGATCTCGCGTGTCGCCTCGATGCCGTTCAGCTCCGGCATCCGGATGTCCATCAGGACCACGTCGGGCGCGAGGGCCGCGACCTGGGTGACGGCCTCGCGGCCGTTCACCGCCTCGCCCACGACCTCGATGTCCGGCATCGCGTTCAGCAGGACCGAGAAGCCCTCGCGGACCATCACCTGGTCGTCGACGATCAGCACCCGAATCGTCATGACCGCTCCTCGCCGGCCGCCGGGGCGGCGTCCTCGGTCGTGTCCTCGTCCGAGGCGGCGACCGGTATGAACGCGGCCACCTCGTAGCCACCGTCCGCCAGCAGCTTCGCCGTCATCTCACCGTTCAGCATCGACACCCGCTCCCGCATCCCCGTTATGCCGTGCCCGGCACCCGGTGACGGCTTCACCAGTCCTCGCGGCGGTGTGTTGACGATCCGCAGGCCGAGCCCGCCGAGCACGTACGAGACCTCGACCGTGGCCGTCGCCCCCGGCGCGTGCCGCAGCGCGTTGCTGAGCGCTTCCTGGATGATGCGGTACGCCGACAGCTCGACGCCCTGCGGCAGCGCCCGGACCGCGCCGGTGACCGTCTTCTCCACGGTCAGACCCGCCTCACGGACGTTGGAGAGCAGCCCTTCGAGGTCGGTGAGGGTCGGCTGCGGGGCGTCGGGGGCGTCGTAGTCCTCGGCCCGTACGACTCCGAGGACACGGCGCAGCTCGGTCAGGGCCGCCACCGCGTTCTCCCGGATGGTGGCGAACGCCTTCTCCAGCTCGGGCGGCGGATTCTCCACCCGGTACGGCGCGGCCTCCGCCTGGATCGCGACCACCGACATGTGGTGCGCGACGACGTCGTGCAGCTCACGGGCGATGGTCGTGCGCTCTTCGAGCAGCGTGCGCCGGCTGCGCTCGACCGCGGTGACACTGACCTGCACCGCCACCTCGTTCTTCGCCTCACGGCGGATGTGGATCGCGGAGACGGTCAGCAACGAGAGCGCGGAGAGGAAGAGCATGGGCGCGCTGGTCGAGCCGTATCCGACGCCGCCGCCGAAGAGTGCCCCGACGACCAGCGAATACCCCAGCGTGATCACCCACATCCAGGCCGCGGTGCGCGGCGTCGTCCGTATCGCGACGATCGTCATCACCGCCAGATACGAGGCGAAGGCGGAGGGCGTCCACGGCCAGTCCGAGTAGTAGGAACCCACCGCGATCGAGCCGGTGAACGCCGTGACCGCGAGGGCCAGCCACCAGGCCGCGACCGGCCTGACCAGGACCAGCAGGACGGGGGCCACCGCGAGCAGGTCGAGACCCGTCCCGTTGCCGATCCCGACGAGCAGCGCGAACAGCGCGCAGCCGACGATCGCGACATGCGGGAACCAGCCCGCGTGCTCCCGTACCGCCCCCGGCAGCCGGCGGGTGATCGGACCGTCCGTCGACACGCGGGGCAGCGGCCGGTACGCGAAGGCGTCGTGGAACAGGTCCTGGCGAAGGCTGGAGAGCAGCCCCGCGGCCACTCGGACTTCGGGGCTCCGGGCTTTCCCGGTCGCGGTCTTCGTGTCTGTCTTGGTCACGTTTTCAAAGGTAGAGGGAGGGACGGGTACCGGTCGTCACCAGTGATAGGGATACTTTCCCCTCCCTCCCAGGTACTACAAGGACACCCACGAGAGCTACACGGCCCGGAACGCGTCCGCGTGCTCGGCCGCCCACTGCGCGAACGTACGCGCGGGCCGACCCGTGACCTCCGCCACCGTCCCGATCGGCGTCCGGCCCTCGGGCGGCGTGTTCCCGTACACCTCCAGCAGGAATCCGATCACTTCCTCCGGCTGCCCGGCCGCCCGCCACTGCTCCAGCGCCTGCGCCTCGGTCAGCTCGACCACCTCGATCGCCCGCCCGCGCGCGGCGGCGAGCGCGTCCGCCTTGTCCTGGATCGTCAGCGCCTCGGGCCCGGTGATCAGATACGACTTACCTCCGTGCCCGTCCTCGCTGAGCGCGACGGCGGCGACGGCCCCGATGTCCCCCTCGTGGACCATGGCGCTCAGCCGGCCGACGAACGGCTCCCGCACGGTGTCCTCGGCGCGGACGCCCTCCGCCCACTCCAGCGCGTTGGCCATGAATTCGACGGGCATGAGCACGGTCCACGCGATGTCGCCCGCCATGACGGCGTCCTGGAGCGGGGTGTCACCGCCGCCGTTGAGCACGGTGATCCGGCGCACACCCGCCTTGGCCGCCAGCTCGACGATCTCGGGACCCGTCTCCAGCGCCGCGAAACCCCCGCCGTCGAAGGTGATCAGATGCAGCCCGGTGACGCCCTCCAGGGCCGGGACGAGCGACGCCGGATCGGCGAGGTCGCCGCGTACCACCTCGACGCCGCCCGGAAGACCCGAGAAGTCGGAGAAGTCCGCCTTCGCGGGGTCGCGGGTCAGGGCGCGTACACGGTGGCCCCGGCTGAGCAGTTCGCGGACTATCTGGCGGCCCACGGTGCCGGTGGCACCCGCCACGAGATTCACGGTCGGGGTCGCGTTCGGGCTTACGGTCGGGGTTGCGTTCGCGTCGTTCGTCATGCCCCGAAGGTAGGAGGGCTTGCGGTCAGCTTCTGTCCGCGAGACGCCGCGCTCAGTACGCGAGCTGCGCCAGTTCCTCGGCCACCACCGCGCACGCGTCCGCCCCGGGGTCGACCGGCGCGTAGTGCCCCACGTCCTCCAGGAGCGTGAGGCCGACCATCTCCCCGGCCCTCGCGGCGGCGTCGACATACGCCTCCGCCACCGCCTGCGGCACGATCGTGTCGTCCCGGCCCTGCACCACGGCGGTGGCGATCCCGGTGGGCAGCAGGGCCGACGGGTCCGCGCTCTCCTTGCGTTCCTTCAACTGCGTCTCCCCACCGAGGAGTTGTACGACGGCTCCGCCGCACACACCCAGCTCGACGGCCGTGCCGAAGTCCGCGATGGGCGCGATGGCGACGACGCCGCGCAGCCTCGGCGGCGCGTCCAGCCGCCACGGCGATCCCACGGGCAGCACATGGCGCGCCGCGGCCCAGAGCGCGAGATGGCCGCCGGCGGAGTGCCCGGTGACCACGATCCGGCGCGAGTCGGCCTGCGGGAGGGCGTCGGCGACGAGCGCGGGCAGCGCGTCCATCACGGTGGCGATGTCGTCGAAGGTCCCGGGCCAGCGCCCGGCGACGGGCTCGCCGCCGGACACGGCACCGTCCTCGCTCCCCCGCCGGTACTCCACGTTGGCGACGGCGAACCCGCGCCGAGCCAGAAAACCGGCGAACGGCGTGAGATGCGACCGGTCGTACGGCGACCGCCACTCCCCGCCGTGCAGCACGACCACCAGCGGCACACCCTCGCGCCCGCCGCGCGGCGCGTAGAAGTCGACCACCTGATCAGGGTGTTCCCCGTACGCCACGCTGACGTCCGGCTCCACCCCCGCCCGCGACAGCAGCGCCTTCATCTCGGTGCGGTCACGGGGGACCGCACCGGCGTCGGCGGAGTCGGCGGCGGAATCTTGGGCGGCGGAATCCGACACGCTGCTCCAACCTTTCGATGAGAGACCCGAATTGACCTGATCAGCGGGGACGCTACCAGCATCCACGCCCCAGGTTTACGGCCCCGGTCCCACCGCCGACCGCCCCGCCACCGCGCCCCGCCACCGCCTCCGTCGGTCCCCGCGCGTCAGCGCCCCCGGATCAGGTCGGTCCGTCTCACCGCTCACCGCCGCAGATCGCCCGGTCGAGCAGCGCCTGAACGGCCCTCTCGGCGGCGAACAGCGACTCGTCGTCCGACTTCTTGCCGGTCGCGTTGACGACGACCGACCGCTGCCCGTCCTCACTGACGGCGGTCCGGACGGTGGCCCCTTCCAGGTCACCACCGTGGCCCCAGCGGAATCCGCCGCAGCTCAGCGGCTGCCGCATCACCCCGAGCCCGTAGTTCAGCCCGGGAAAGATCACCTGGAAGTCCGCGCCGGCGGGGACCACCTCGCGCAGCTCCGCCATCTGGGCCGGCGGCAGCAGCCGACCACGCTGGAGGGCCGTCAGGAACCGGTCCAAGTCGCGCTCGGTGGAGACCAGTTGACCGGCGGACGACGCCCACGACACATTGCGGACCGAGGTGTCCGTCCACCCGGTCGAGCCGGGGAACTGCTGATACGAGTGCGTGTACGGCCCCTTGAGACGCGGGTTGTCACCGGGGGCGTACGTCTGGGTGAGCCCCAGCGGACGGACGATACGGTCGCGGACCTCCGTGTCCCACGACCTGCCCGTGGCCTTCTCGATGATCATCCCGGCGAGCAGATAGCCGGTGTTGGAGTAACTCCACTGCGGCGCCGGGTCGTTCGGGTCGGCGGGCTCGAAGTCCGGCTCGTGCTTCATCGCCCGCGCCACGGCCTCCCGCGGCTCGTAGCGTTCGAACCTCGTCCGCTCGAAGTCGGCGGCCGTGTTGCCGGTGTCCTCCGTGAAGTCGTAGTTGTAGAGGCCGCTGGTGTGCTGGAGCAGATGCCGCAGCGTGACCCGGCTGCCGTCGTTGCCGTTCCCCGCCACGACGCCGGGCAGCCACTTCTCCACGGTGTCGTCCAGCGACAGCCGTCCCTCGGCGACGAGTTGGAGGGCGACCGTCGACACGAACGTCTTGGTGACACTGGCCGCCCGGAACTCCGCCTCGTGCACCACCGGACGCCCGGTGCCCAGCACCGACTCCCCGGCGACCGCGTACGTACGGCGCTGCCCGTCCCGTACCTGTACGGACATCCCGATGTACCCGGCCTGCTTCAGCGTTCTGTTCACTTCACGCTGCAACTGCTTCTGCGACAGCGCGGCCGTCGCGGCGTCCCGGCCGTCGCCGGCCTTCCCGTGCGCGGGCGCGGGCCCGGCGGACACCCCGAGGGACACGGCGCAGACGGCGGCGGTCACGAGCGCGGTGACTGCCGGCAGACGCGGCAGGCGCGACGTGCGCGGACGGCGTGAGGTTTTCGCGTAAGTGGTCATGCCTGAAAGCCTGTTGGAACACACGCGCCGATCCCATGACGGAGGCACCCGTTCGCGCGGTGGGGTTACCCCCAGCACCGTACCGACGGCCCGCGTTCAGGCACCCGTGTGCGTATGCGCGGCCCAGACGGTGGGGGTGACCGGATAGCCGGCGCGCAGGCGACGGGTGGCGTGGTGCAGGGCCTCGGCGGAACGGGCCGGGCGGGGTGGCGTCGTCCCGTCGGCCGTGAGGCGGGTGTAGAAGTCGGTCGCGAGCTGATGGGCGGCGCGGTCGGCCACGGGCCACTGGGTGCCCACCACATGCGGATAGCCCGCGAGTTGGAACGCGCCCGTCATATGAAGCGCCTCATCCGCCAGGCGCGGGGCCGTCAGGGTGGTGTTGCAGGCGGACAGAAAGGCGAGCCCGCCCTCCAGGCGCAGGGCGCCGATGTCGGCGACGGTCAGCGGATCCGTACGGTGGTCCTGGAGGATCAGCCTGCCGCGCCAGGGGTCGGTCCGATGCGGCTCACTGTGGCAGGCGAAGTGCGCCACCCGGTGGTGGGGAAGCGCCGCGAGCACGGACGAACGGGTCGGGTCCGGCAGGACCTCGGCGCCCGGGACGAGCCCGGTGAGCAGGTCAGCCTCGGTGGCGGCGCCCGCCAGAAGACCCGCGCCGGGAGCGTCGGGGACCGCGACGATCGCGGTCCGGGTCACCGGACCGGTCGCGCGTTCCTGGGTCCGGCTCCCGGCGCGGGCACGGGCCAGCCCGCGCACGGTGGCGGTGTACGAGGAGACGACCCGGTCCAGGACGGTGCGCGGCGCGTGGCGCCGGGAGGAGTCGTCGGCCAGGTCCTCGTGATGACCGGCGGCGTGCAGCGGCAGATACGCGAGGATGCCGACGGGGCACCACCAGACACGTGGCCAGGACTCGCCCGGGGGCGGGGGACCCGTATGCCCGAGGGCGGACAGGACCGGTTCGGTGATGGTGTCCCAGAGCCAGGCCAGTACGCCCAGGATGTCGCGCTGGGCGGTGCGGCGGCCGACCGGGTCCACGGCGGGGTCGCCGGTGGCGTCGATGGCCGTCCCCAACGCCATGATGCGGCGCACGGCCTCCTCGTTGGTGAGGCGGTCCAGGGGCACGACACGGACCGGATCACCGGGGTCACCGGTGAGGACGAGCGCGTCGCAACGGGTGGGCGCGGCGGACACGTACACCACCGGCCCCTCGGCGGCCTGGGCGGTGAGGTCGGCGGCTCCGGGGGGTGTGAGAAAACCGGAGAAGCCGTCCAGGGCCCGGATACGGACGAGCAGTTGATCCCACTCACCCTGCGCCTCCCGCCGTGCGGCGGCACGGGCCTCGGCGGGGGCGGAGGATTCGACGGCTGTGGGGGTCTGGGCGGGCGTGGGCGCGGCAGGTGATGCGGGGGTCTCGGCGGCCGTGGACGCCTCAACTGCCGTAGGAGCCTCCCGAGGTGTCGGGACTGCGACGGCCGGAACCGGGACCTCGGGCGACGCGGGCGCCCCGACAGCCGTGGGGGTCTGGCGGTCGAGGGCCGCGCGGCGGGTTCGGACCTCCTCGACCGCCCGCGCCAGGTGGGGCGCCGCCGAGCGCAGGCGGTCGAGGTCGCCGTCCCCGTCCGCGACGGACTCGGCCGTCAGCACCCCCCGTGACTGTTCCAGCAGTTCGACGGCCCGGTGCGGTCGCCCGGCGTTCAGCGCGGCGGCTGCCGCGACCCCGGCGAGCGAACCCGCCTCGCCGATCAGATGCCCCCGGTCGGTGAGGTCCAGGGCGCCGAGACCGATCTGCGGGAGCAGAGCGACAGCCGACTCGGCCGCCGCGAGCGCTTCCTGCACGCCCGCGCCGTCCCTCGCGGCCAGGACGGCGATCGACCGGTAGGAGGCGATCCGGGTCCAGACCGCGGCGGACTCGTCCCGGGCCGCCGCCCGCGAGACGGACAGGATCTCGTCCAACAGGCCGGTGTTGGCGGTGTCGTCGGTGTGCGTGGACAGCATGTGCAGAGCACCGGCATGGCTGTTGAGCATGCTCGCGGAGAACGGCAGGCCCGCCGGCGTGATCGCGACGGCCTCGCGCGTGGCGTCGACCGCCTCGTACAGTCCGGCGATGTCGCCGTCGTGGCTGAACCGCAGCAACAGCGTGGCGCTCAGCGTGACCAGCACCCGGTTGCGGTTGACGTGGTCGCCGGGGGTGGCCCGGACGCCCAGGCGGGCCATGTCCACCGCCTCGGCCGCCGTCGCGGCGTCCGAGTCCCGCGCCGCCTGCACGTACAGGGCGCTGGCGAGCCCGAGCAACTGCTGGGCCCGATACAGATGGCCGTCGGGGAAGGCGGCGACAGCGGCGCGGCAGACGGCGACCGCCTCCGCGATGTCCTCGCTCTCGCCCGTGCGCTGGAAGTTCATCTGTAGGGCGGACCCGAGAGTCCCCAGGAAATGCCCGCGGTTGGGGTGATCGTCGGCGACGGCTGCGACAGCGGCGCGGGACGCCTCGACCGCTCCCCGCAGCGGTACGGAGTCGCCTGTGTGCCAGGTCAGCAGTTGCAGGATGAGGCCGAGGTTGTTCAAGGAGGGGGCGTGCTGCGCGTTCTGGGCGGGGGTGGCGTCGACGGCACGGCGGGCCGTCGTGGCGGCCTCCCGCAGCAGGGGGAGTTCACCGGTCCGGTCGAACAGGCTGCTCAGGGCGTTGCCGAGATTGCCCAGCGCCATGGCCAGATGCGGATGCCCCTCGGGCAGCGTGTCGACGGCCTCCCGCAGGACGGTGACGGCTTCGTCCAGAGGCTCGCGTGCCCTCGCCCAGTTCGACTGCGTCTGGAGCGCCATGCCGAGGTTGTTCAGCCACTTGGGACGGTCGGGATGGCCGACGGGGGTGGCGTCGACGGCGGCGCGGGAGTACGCGAGGGACTCCGGCTCCCGCTCAAGTGCGCCGTCGCGTCCGTTCTTCCTGGCCAGGGCGTTGCCGAGATTGCTCATGGCCATGGGCCGATGGGGATGGCCGTCGGGAAGCTCGGCGACGACCGTCCGGGCGATGTCGACCGCCTCCTCCAGCAGGTCGTCCCCGCCGACGGCCTCGTAGCGCAGCCGCAGCGCCATGCCGAGGTTGTTCAGGGACCGGAGACGGTCGGGGGCGCCGACGGGCGTGGCATCGACGACGGCGCGCTCGCACGCGGCGGCGTCGACGAGTTGACCGATGTCCCCCGTGTACTCGTACTCCTGAAGGAGGGCGGCGGCCAAGCCGCTGAGCCGCCCCAGCCGGTCGGGGCCGTCGTCGGAGACGTCGACCGCCTGCCGGGCGACGGCGACCGCCTCCTTCGCCGCCGTGGGGTCGGTGCTGTGCTCGGCCAACGTACGAAGGTTCTCGGCGAGGTTGTGGAGGTACCGCGCGCGGTCGGCCGGAGCGGTCCTGGCCGCAGAGCTGACCGGAGCGTCAGCCCAAACCGCGTCGACCCCAGCCGCCTCGACCGCGCCCCGGCCGGCGGTGATCGCCTCTCTCAGCGCCGACAGATCTGCCGTGCGCTTGAACAGTCCGTTGAGGCAGCCGGCGAACCGGTCCAGACAGTCGGCCCGCACGGGCAGGCCGGCGGGGAGCGCGGCGGCGGCCTCCCGGCCGACGGTGGCCCCTTCGCGGAGCAGGTCCAGCTCGGCGGTCCGCCCGTACTGCTTCTGGAGAGCGATGAGGAGGATATGGAGCTGGGTGCCTCGCGCGGGGGCGCCCGCGGGCATGGTGGCGAGGACGGCCCGGGTCAGCTCGATCGCCTCGGCGGCTGCCACCGGATCGGCCTCGGCGTCGGCCCACATGTGCAGGATGACGGCGAGGTTGTTGCGGTACACCATCAGATTGGCGTGGCCGGGCGAGGTCGTGACGACGGCCCTGCGGGCGGCGGCGAGCGCCTCACCGAGCGTCCGGGTGTCCGTCTCCGCTTCCTTGTCCCGCATGTGCAGTTGGAACAGGGTGAGTCCCAAGTTGGTGAGAAACATGGCGTGTTCGGGATGCCCGGTGGCGTGGACCGCCTCGCGGGACGCCGTGACCGCCTCGTCCAGCACGCCGCCGTCCTTGGTCAGTTCGTACGTCTGACGAAGGACGAGCCCGAGGTTGCTGAGGCTCATGGCGCGGTCGAGCGGATTCTCGAACGGTCCGGCGACCGCCGCGCGGAACAGCTCGACGGCCCGCCGCAGCAACGGGTAGTACTGGCCGCGCTCGTACGCCCGGTACACGGCGAGGCCGAGTTCCAGGGCCTCCTCGCCGGACACGTCCTCGCCCGTACCCTCCTCGGCGGCGAAGACGGGGCGCAACGGATCCGGTACGGCCTCCGGGTCCACGTCGTGCACCGGGGCCAGGAAGCGAACGGCCTCGATCACCGTCTCCTCGCGCGCCGGCCCGTCTGGCAGCGCGGTGAACCGGATCCAGTGGTACACACCCAGGACGTGGCTCGCCTCGACATCGGTCGCCGGGTCGGTGACGGCAGTGAGGGCTGCGGCGGTACGTTCCGCGCCGGCCGTGAACAACCCGGCGGCGTCGTCCGCGTCCACAGCCGTGCCGATACGCCACCGGAGGTCACCGAGCAGATCCCGACCGGTCATCCCGTCCTCCGATTCGCGCGGTGCTTCGGCTACTGGATGGTACATTCACAAATCCGCCTGAATGCAGGCCAGTTGACACGCCGAGGGCACCGGGACGCTGTGGAGGTAGCAGGGTGGCGAGGTCGCGGAACGGCACGCGGAACCGGCTGGGTGTGCTGTGCGACCAGCTCGCCCGGCACGAGTCGATGGCGGCGGAGATCGACACCGCCGGGGCGGGCCCGCAGTTGCGCGAACTGCTCGAACTGATAAGCAGCGGAGCCGCGTCGGCCGGGGGAGCCCGCGAGACGGAGCTGCTGGACAGCATCGAGGACGCCTGCGTCCGGCACGGCCTGTCCGCGCTCGACGTACGCGAGTACGGCAACGCACAACTGCCGGACGGGTTCGGCCTGCCTCGGGAGAACGGCACGGGCACGCCGGGAGCCTGGGTCTGTCCGTGGGGCAACTGCGGACGCGTGGTCCTCCCCGGCGAAGCCGGGGCGTCCGCGCCCCGGTGCGCGGCGGGCGACGAACCGCTGCGCGCCTTCCCGGCCGCCTGATGCCCGGACTGCTCGCCGGGATCGGCACCTGGATCGCGGACCGATGGCTCCAGACGGTGGTCCTGTCCGGGATGCTGTGGGTCGCGACCCTCGTCGTCGCCGCGCGGCTCGGCCAATCGCACCCGTTCGACGTGGCACGGCTCCACGGGTGGCTCGACGAGATCGCCGCGCAACGGGCCGGGCACAGCCCCGCCGCCATCCTGCTGGCCGTGGCCGCCGCCCTGCTCGCGGCCGGTGCCGCGGGCCTGGCGGCCGGCGGACTGGGCGCCCTGCTCCAGCGCCTGTGGGGTGCCGACGGGGCCGGGCCGCTGCTCGCCAGGCTGGCGCGGTGGCGCCGGAGTTGGTGGGAGAGGCGGTACTCGGAGCCCGCCCGGCGGGCCGTGGCCCACGCGGTCGCCCCCGACGACGGCGACCGGTCGTCGGACCCAGCCCCGGCCCGACAGACCGCGCAGGCCCAACAGGCACGACAGGCACGACAGGCACGAGCCGAACGCGCGCTACGCCTGCGGGCCGAGCGGGAACCGCATCGCCCCACCCGCGTCGGGGACGCCTTCCACGCGGTCGCCGTCCGGGTGCGCACGCGCTACGCCCTCGATGTGGACCTGGTCTGGGCCCGGCTGTGGACGATACTCCCGGACGCCCCGCGCGCCGATCTGTCCGGCGCCCGCACCGCGTACAACTCCGCCGCCCGACTGGGGGGTTGGGGTCTGCTCTACGCCGCGCTCGCCGTGCTGTGGTGGCCGGCCGCGCTGATCGGCGCCGGTGTGCTGATCACCGCCGTGGCTCGGGCCCGCGCCGCCGCGGCCGTCCTCGCGTCCCTGGTGGAGGCCGCGGTCGACCTGCACCTCACCGATCTCGCCGACCAGCTCGGCGTCCAACCGGACACCGACAACCTCACCGACCTGGGCCGCGCCCTCACCCACCGCCTGGGCCCGCCCCCAACTCCCTGACGCCGTCGGGGGCGTGCGCGGAGCGGGGCCGGGCCGTCCCGGTGTTCGCGCCCACGGCACCGCGGGCGCACCTCCCGTGCCGGCACCCCGCCGGAACACCTGGCGAGCGGGCGGAGGGGGCACAACTCAACACCACGCCTCCACCACCTCGCGATCCCCGGCACGGCCGAGCCACAGCGCGACGCCCTGCGGGGCGGGGGCGTGCCCCGGATCAGACCAGGTCAACGCCCCCGGGCCGGCGCCACCCCACCGGACGGCGACCCGCTCAGGTCCCCGGAGCCCCCGCGCCACCCCCCGTACCGCGCCGCGCGCCGCCCGCCGGGATCTCGCGCAGGACCTCGCCCAGCACCCGCGCCGCCCGCTCCGCGTCGCGGAAGCCCACGTACAGCGGTGTGAAACCGAAGCGCAGTACGTCCGGGCGGCGGAGGTCGCCGATCACGCCCCGGGTGATCAGCTCCGCCATCACCGCCGGTGCCTCCGCGCAGCGGAGTGCCACCTGGCTGCCGCGCTCCGCGTGTGCCGCGGGCGTCAGGGAGGTGACCCGGCCCGTCGGGGCGTACGTGTCCACGCACCGCAGGAAGAAGTCCGTCAGCGCCAGGCTCTTCCCGCGCAGGGCCTCCAGCGAGACGCCGTCCCACACGTCGAGCGCCGCTTCCAGAGCCAGCATGGAGAGGATGTCCGGCGTGCCGACCCGGCCGCGTGTCGCGCCGTCGGCGGCGGTGTAGTCGGGTGTCATCCCGAACGGGTCCACGTGCGAGGTCCAGCCCGGCAGCGGGGAGTCGAAGGCCGCCTGGTGGCGTTCGGAGACGTACAGGAAGGCCGGTGAACCCGGCCCGCCGTTCAGGTACTTGTACGTGCAGCCGACCGCCAGGTCGACCCCGTCCGCGTCCAGTGCGACCGGCAGCGCGCCCGCGCTGTGGCACAGGTCCCAGATCGCCAGCGCGCCCGCGTCGTGCAGGGCCGCCGTGATGCCGGGCAGGTCGTGGAGCCGGCCCGTGCGGAAGTCGACGTGGTTGACGAGCGCGGCGGCCGTACGCGGCCCGGCGGCGCCCGGCACCTCGGCCGGAGACACCGGCACCGGCCGCAGGCCCGTCATCCGCGCCGCCGACTCCGCGATGTACCCGTCCGTGGGGAACGTGTCGGCGTCCACGAGGAGTTCGTCGCGGCCCTCCCCCGCCAGCCGCGCCGCCGCCACAACCGCCTTGAAGACGTTGACACTTGTGGAGTCGCCGACCACGATCCGGCCCGGCCCCGCGCCCACCAGCGGCGCGATCCGGTCGCCGATCCGCTCCGGCGCGGTCCACCAGCCGCCCTCGGTCCAGGAGCGGATGCGCAGCTCGCCCCACTGCCGGGTGATGACGTCCTGGACCCGCTCGGGTACGTGGCGGGGCAGCGCGCCCAGGGAGTTGCCGTCCAGGTAGACGGCCTCGTCGAGGATGAACCGCTCGCGGTACGCGGCCAGTTCGTCCGCCGCGTCGAGTTCGGCGGCGCGCTTCGACAGCATCTCGGACAGCGCCTCAGACATGGCTGCGCGCCGTCCACAGCTCGGGGAACACGTTCTTCTGCGCCCGCTTCTCCAGCCAGGCGACCCCGGCGGACCCGCCCGTCCCGGTCTTGGACCCCATCGCGCGCCGGGTCGCCACGAGATGGTCGTTGCGCCAGCGCCACACCAGCTCGGCGACGTCCGTCAACGCCTCGCCCAGCCTGATGAGTTCACCGTTCTGGTCGGGCTCCGCGTACAGCCCGGCCCAGATTCCCTCGACCGCCTCGGACGGCTCGTACTTCTGTGTCAGGTCCCGGTTCAGCGCCGACGCCGGCACCGGCAGCCCGCGCCGGGCCAGCAGGCCGAGCACCTCGTCGTACAGGCTCGGCTCCTGGAGCGCCTTCTCCAGCTCCGCGTGCACGCGCGGCGCGCCCCGGTGCGGTACGAGCATGGACGCCGACTTCTCACCGAGCAGGAACTCCATCCGCCGGTACATCGCCGACTGGAAGCCGGAGCCGTCACCGAGCGCGCTGCGGTACGAGTTGAACTGCGCGGGTGTCAGCTGGCCCAGCGGCGTCCACGACGCGTTCAGCGCCTCGAACTCGCGCACCGAGCGCTTCAGCGCGTCGACCGCGACCGGCACCCGGTCCTCGCGCAGCGCGCGCGACGCGGTCTCCCACTCATGGACGATGACGGTGAACCACAGCTCCATCACCTGGGTGGTCACCAGGAAGACCATCTCGCCGGGATCGTCGGACACCGGGTGCTGCAAATGGGTGAGGACGTCCGCCTGGACGTAGTCCTCGTAGGGGGTCGTACCCGCGAAGTCGAGGTTCGGGGAATCCGAACCGGCTCCGGAGGCATCGGGGTGCTGCGACATCTCTGTCTCCTCGATATTGCTACCGGGTAGCGGTCCGCCCCTTCCAATCGGCATCGGAGCTCCGGTCCCCTGTTCGCATCATAATCCCGACTTCAGGACACCGCCGGGCCTGTGATGTACGTCCCGTCCTCCGCGTACGGCCATGCATTCGCAACGCAGCCGTACAACCCCTTGATCTGCTGCATCATCGCCGGCGCGGGCTCGCCCTCCCCGCCGCACGTGACATGGCCCCGGCCGAGCCGGTGGCCGACCTCATGATTGATGATCAGCGCGCGGTACTCGGTGACCGGGCCGTCGAACTGCTCGGACCCCAGCACCCATCGCTTGAGATTCACCACGACGGTGCGGCCGACGGTGCAGTTCACCTCGCCGCGCGTGAGCAGGCCGGCGGCGCCGCAGATCCGGTCCACCGTGCCCGGCGTCGCGATCTTCACGTCGAAGTCGGACGGGCCAGAGCCGACGAGTTGGAAGGAGCTGCGGCCGTCGGCGGTCCAGCCCCGGGGGTGCGCCAGGATTGTCTCGATCTCGACGGCGGCGTCCCGCTCGGACAGCTCGATGCCCTCCTCGACCTGGACCCGGTAGCGGCGCACGGTGGCGCCGGAGCCGACCGGGGAACCGGCGGAGCGGGCGGTGGTGAAGGTGCCGGGCCCGTTGGCGGGTATCGGGATACGGCGCGCCGAATCCGCCGAGTCGGAGGAGTCGGCGGAGGAAGAGGGGGAGGGGGAGGCGGAGTCCGAGGGCGACTTCGACGCGCTCGGGCCGGGTGACGTCTCGGGTGCCCCGGACGTGGGGGCCGGGGGCTCACCGGCCGCCGCGTCGGCGGCGGGCCCGCTGCCGGACCGGCCCGCGAGGGCCGCGGCCCCGCCCACGACCACGGCGACCAGACACACGCCGAGGATCACGGCGCGGCCACGGGCTCGGGCGCGGGCACGAGGACGGCTCCCGGCTACGACACGGTTGCCCACGATGTACTTCTCCCTGCGTTCGACCGGAGTCAACGGGGAGAGGGTGCCGGGGCCTCGTACCGGATTCGATGGCGTGTGCGATCGTATCGACCGAACACCGCGGGCCCGTGGCCGCCGTAGCCTTTCGGACGTCCACGGACCTGCGGCGCGACCTCGGCCCGGAGGCCGCGGGACTCAGAAGCCGCGGGACTCAGAAGCCGCGAGGCTCAGAGGCCGCGAGGCTCAGCCGAGGGTGTCGGCCGCCGCCGCCGAGGAGTCCCGCAGGAAGACCGAGCAGCGCTCGTACTCCTCCTGCTCGCCGATCGCCTGCGCGGCGCGGGCGAGGGCGTGCAGGGCGCGCAGGAAGCCACGGTTCGGCTCGTGCTCCCACGGCACCGGGCCGTGCCCCTTCCAGCCGCTGCGGCGCAGGGAGTCCAGGCCCCGGTGGTAGCCGGTACGGGCGTACGCGTACGACTCGACGACCCGGCCGTTCTCGAACGCGTCGTCGGCGAGCTGCGCCCACGCGAGGGACGAGGTCGGATACTTCGCCGCGACGTCGGCGGGCGCCGTCCCGTTCGCGAGAAGCTCGCGCGGTTCGGGGTCGTCGGGCAGGTGGGTGGGGGGCGGTCCCCCGAGAAGATCTTTATGGATGGCCATGCCTCCGAGTGTCCCAGGTCGCGCGGGATTCCGTGGCAGTGGTGCGGGTTTGCCACCGGCAATCGCCACCGTCGCCAACGGCAATCGCCACCGTGCCCGGACACCTGTCCTACACCCGTCCCAACGCCCGCCGCTCGCCCTGCCCGCGACCGGCCCACGCCCCGCTCACGCCCCGCTCTCCGCCCCTTCCCCCAGCCCCTGCGCCTGCCCCTGCCGCCGTACGGTCGTCGGCTCCAGCGGCGGCGCCGACAGCCCGCAGTTCACCTTGCACTGGGGCAGGGTCGGCGCGGCCTCGGCGGTCTTGTCGGCGGCGGACGGCGTACGCACCAGCGCCCACGCGATCAGCGACCCCAGCACCAGCACGCCCGCGCACATGGGCATCGCCCGGTCGAACGCCGCGTCGAACTGCGTCGGCGAGCGGTACACCTCCGGCCCCGCGCCCGCCAGCAGCGGCAGCGCCGCCACCGCGATCAGACCGGCGGCGCGCGCCGCCGCGTTGTTGATACCGCTCGCCAGCCCCGCGCGCGAGCTGTCGACGGACGCCAGGACCGTCGACGTCAGCGGCGCGACCAGGGTCACCATGCCGAGGCCCATCACCACCAGCGCGGGCAGTACGTCCCGTACGTACGAGGCGTCCGCCCCGCCGCCCACCCGCAGCATCAGCAGCAGCCCGCCCGCGCACAGCAGCGGCCCGACGGTGAGCGGGATACGCGGTCCGATCCTCGCGCCCAGCTCGCCCGACCTGGCGGAGAACAGCAGCATCAGCACGGTCGTCGGCAGCAGTGCGGTGCCCGCGCCGAGCGCCGAGTAGCCCGCGACGACCTGGAGCTGCAACGCCGCGAGGAAGAAGAACCCGCCGAACGCCGCGTACACGCACAGCGTCACCAGATTCACCGCCGTGAACTGCCGCGAGGCGAAGATCTTCGGCGGCAGCATCGGATCGGGCCGGCGCCGCTCCAGCATCACGAACGCCACGGCCACCAGCACCCCCGCGGCCCCCGCCCACCACGCCTTCGCGATCAGCGCGTACGTCACCAGGCCCAGCGCGACGGCCCCGAGCACCGCCCCGAGCACGTCGAACCGGCCGTGCGCCGCCGGATCCCGCGACTCCGGCACATGCCGCAGGGCCACCGGCACACAGAGCGCGGCCAGCGGCACGTTCAGCAGGAAGACCCACCGCCAGCCGGGCCCGTCCACCAGGAACCCGCCCAGGAACGGCCCCACCGCGGCGCCGACACCCCCGAGCCCCGACCACAGCCCCACGGCCCGCGCCCGGTCGTCCGGATGGAAACTCGCCTGGATCAGCGCGAGCGACCCGGGCACCAGCAGCGCCCCGCCGACCCCCTGCAACGCCCGCGCCAGGATCAGTACCTCGGCGGTGGGCGCGACACCGCACAGCAGCGACCCGAGCGCGAACCACACGATCCCCACCACGAAGATCCGCCGCCGGCCGTACCGGTCCCCCAGCGACCCGCCGAGCAGGATCAGCCCGGCGAGCGTGAGCATGTACGCGTTGACCGTCCACTGGAGGTCGGCCAGACTCGCGTTCAGATCGTCACCGATGTGCGGCAGCGCGACATTGACGACGGTCGAGTCGAGCAGCGCCATGGTCGAGCCGAGCACCGTCGTCAACACGATCCACCGGCCGGAGGCCGTGCCGAGCCTGATGTCCATAGGGGGATCATCCCCGCCGAGACGGCGCCTGGCGAGCCTCGCGACGAGGTGGGCGAGCCCTTCGGCTCCGGCTGCGGACCCCGCGACTACGTGGTCAGCCGGCGGAGCGCGCGGATCAGCGCGTCCGTGCCCAGCTCCGCCTTGGCGCGCGGACAGCCGACGTTGAGCCGGACATGACCCGCGCAGCCGTACGTCGTACCCGGCATGATCGCCACCTTCTCGCGCTCGATCAGCTCGCGCTGGAGCGCGTCGTCGTCCACGCCCAGCGCCCGAAGATCCATCCAGGCGAGATAGCCGGCCTCCGGCGGGCGCCAGCCGAGTTCGGGGAAGGCCGCGTCGAGACGGGCCGCGACCATCCGGAGGTTGGCCGTGACGTACGCGTTCACCGCGTCCAGCCAGGGCGCGCCCTCGCGGTACGCGGTGATGGTGGCCGTCAGCGCGAGGACCGCCGGGGAGCCGAGCCCCTCGGCCGTCAGCATCCGGCGCATGAACTCCGCGTGGTCGTCCGGGTCGCCGACGATGCCCCACGAACCAGTGAGCGCGGGGAAGTTGAAGGACTTCGACGCCGAGGTGACGATCGCCCACCGCCCCGTGCCGAACCGGGTCCACGGCAGATGACGACGCCCCGCCGGGACGAACTCGGGGTGGACGAAGTCGGCGTGGATCTCGTCGCTGATCACCGCCACGCCGTACGCCGCCGCGAGCCGCGCGAACTCCGCCAGCTCGCTCTCCGTCCACACCCGCCCCGTCGGGTTGTGCGGCGAGCACAGGATCAGCACGCTGCTGTCGCCCCGCGCCAGCTCCCGCTCCAACGCGGCCGTGTCCCCCACCGGCACACCGCGCAGCTCCCGGCCGAGCCCGGTGACCGCCTTGCGGAAGCCGTCGTACGTGGGGGTGTGGACGACCACGCCGTCGCCGGGGGCGCTCCACATCCGCAGCAGCTGCGCCACCTGGTTGAGGACGGACGGCCCGTACACGACGCGGTCGGTGTCCAGTTCGGTGCCGTAACGCGTGGTGAACCAGTGGCGCAGCGCGGAGAGGAAGTCCTCGTGCCGCCAGTCCGTGTAGCCGAGCACGCCGTGCGCGAGGCGCGCCCGGAGGGCGGCCAGCACCTCGGGCGCGCAGGCGAAGTCCATGTCGGAGATGGTGAAGGGGAGCAGCCCGTCCACGCCGAACCGGTCGGCGACGCCGTCCCACTGGACGCTCCAGGTGCCACGGCGGTCGACGGGGGTGTCGAAGTCGTACTCCACGTCCACGTCCACGGTCGTCGGTTCCTCCTCGGGACAGCCCTCGGGCCCGGCATCACGGGGACACCGGGCCCGATACTCGCGGGTGTTACTTGAGACTGGTTACTTGAGACTGGTTACTTGAGCCTGGTTACTTGAGCCTGGTGCCGGTCGAACGCAGCGCCGCGCACGCCTCGGTCACGCGCGTCGCCATGCCCGCCTCGGCCAGCTTGCCCCAGGTGCGCGGGTCGTACGTCTTCTTGGAGCCGACCTCGCCGTCGACCTTCAGGACGCCGTCGTAGTTCTTCAGCACGTGGTCGGCGACGGGACGCGTGAAGGCGTACTGGGTGTCGGTGTCCAGGTTCATCTTCACGACGCCGTTCTCCAGCGCCGTCGCGATCTCCTCGGCGGAGGAGCCGGAGCCGCCGTGGAAGACGAAGTCGAAGGGCTGGCTGCCGGCGGGCTTGCCGTACTTCGCCGCCACACCCTCCTGGAGGTCCTTCAGCAGCTCGGGACGGAGCACGACATTGCCCGGCTTGTAGACGCCGTGCACATTGCCGAAGGACGCGGCCAGCAGGTAACGGCCCTTGTCGCCCAGGCCCAGCGCCTCGGCGGTGCGCAGCGCGTCGTCGACGGTCGTGTAGAGGGAGTCGTTGATCTCGTGCGAGACACCGTCCTCCTCGCCACCGGTCGGGGTGATCTCGACCTCAAGGACGATCTTCGCGGCGGCGGCCTGCGCGAGCAGTTCCTCGCCGATGGTGAGGTTGTCGGCGAGGGTCTCGGCGGAGCCGTCCCACATATGCGACTGGAAGAGCGGGTTCCGCCCGGCCTGGACGCGCTCGGCGGAGACCGCGAGGAGCGGACGCACGTACGTGTCCAGCTTGTCCTTGGGGCAGTGGTCGGTGTGCAGCGCCACCGTGATGTCGTACTTCGCGGCCACGATGTGCGCGAACTCCGCGAGCGCGACGGCGCCCGTCACCATGTCCTTGTTGTACTGACCGCCGAGGAACTCCGCACCACCGGTGGACATCTGGATGATGCCGTCGCTCTCGGCCTCCGCGAAGCCGCGCAGCGCGGCGTGCAGAGTCTGGGACGAGGTCACGTTGATGGCCGGGTAGGCGAACTTGCCTGCCTTCGCCCGGTCGAGCATCTCGGCGTAGACCTCGGGGGTTGCGATGGGCATCGGGCCGCTCCTTGTGATGTGCGGGTGTGAGGTGCTTTATCCCTGACCTGGGGGCGACGTCATTGTCGCCCTCATCTTTCCAGATCCTTTTCCGTACGGTGAGGCTCAGGCCAGCCCGAGGTCCGGCAGCGTGTACGCGCTGACGTAACGGACCCCCGCCGCCTCCACGGCCGCGGCGGCGCCCCGGTCCACGATGACCGCCACCGCGACGACCTCGCCGCCCGCCTCACGCACCGCCTCGACGGCGGTCAGCGGCGAACCGCCGGTCGTCGAGACGTCCTCCACCACCAGACAGCGGCGGCCCTTCACGTCCGTGCCCTCGATGCGCCGCTGCATGCCGTGGGCCTTGCCCTGCTTGCGTACGACGAACGCGTCCAGGCTCGTGCCGCGCGCGGCGGACGCGTGCAGCATCGACGTCGCGACCGGGTCCGCGCCGAGGGTCAGCCCGCCGACGCAGTCGTAGTCGAGCCCGGCCGTCGCGACGGTGTCGAGCATGACCTGCCCGACCAGCGGCGCGGCCTGCCCGTCCAGCGTGATGCGGCGCAGATCGATGTACCAGTCGGCCTCGATGCCGGACGACAGGGTCACTCTGCCGTGCACGACGGCCTTGTCCTTGATCTGCTGGAGCAGATCGGCGCGTACGTCAGTCATGGGGCTGAGCTTACGGGCCGCTCTCGGGCGCCCCGCTCAGAGGCGGCGCCAGGCCCAGGTGGACCGGATCTCCAGGGGATCGATCGGGGTCACCAGGCGCGGGGCGGTGTTGAGTCCGTTCGGTGGGCCGGTCTGCGGCTCCACGCAGACCGCCTCGGCCTGCTCGTCGTAGACGACGACCCACTCGGCGCCGCTGGTCACCTTCAGTTCGAGCCGCCCCGGCCAGGTCAGCGTCGCGTCGACACCGTCGGGCATCCCGAAGCAATCGTCCCACGGGCCGGGGCGGGGGGCGACGCGGCGCCCGGTGGGCAGATGGTCCTCGCCGCGCTCCTCCTGCCAGGCCGGCGAGAAGTCGAGCCGTACGGCGTCCTCGTCGGCCGTACCGCCGTCGAGATGCCGCAGGAACCACGGATGCCAGCCCGCCTGCGCGGGAAAGGAGTCGTCGTACGTCTCGACGCCGAGCGTGAGCGTCAACGAGTCGCCGGTCAGCTCGAAGAGCTGTGTGACCCGGCCGGTGTACGGCCAGGGGTCGGCCAGCTCGTAGGTGAACGCCGCCTCGCCGGGGCCCTTGCGGGCCGTGCGCCAGGAGGTGTCGCGGCCGGTGCCGTGGATGGCGTGCGGCGGTGCGTTGAGCGGCAGTTGATGGATGACACCGCCGTCGCCGAACCGCCCCTGGGCGGTACGCCCGCACCACGGCACCATCGGGAAGCAGCCGTAGCGGTCGCCCTGCCGCAGCAGTTCGGTACCGCCGACGCGCAGGCTCGCGACGCGGCAGCCGTTCGCCGGATGGATGGTCAACTCGGCGTCGCCGGCCGCCAGTCGGATCTCGCGCTTCTGGTCCGTGTCCGTACTCACGCCATGACCCTAACCGGCGGACCCCGCCCGCCGGCTCAACGCCTGCGCCGCAGCGCGCGCCCCACGACGACGGCCCCCGCGATGGCCAGCGCGGCGGCGGGCGCCACCCACCTGAGCGCGACCCCGGCCCCACCGGCGTCGGGCGCCTGCTCGGGCGCGTAACGCCCCCGGGGAGGCGCGTGATCGACCTCCTCGGCACTGCGCCCGATCATGGTCCGCCGCGCGTGCGCGGCCTCGGCGGGCGGATCGAGCGGCACGAGGAAGTCCCCGTCCCCGGATGCGGTGGCCCCGAACCCGGCGGAGGCGTCGAGGGGCACGTCAAACCCGTCGGGATCGTCGGGCAGATCGAAACGGGCACTCTCCTCCACGTCGTCGCCTGCCGCGGGCGGCCCCGGTACGTCCTGCCCCTGCCCAACGGCCGGGTCCGCCCGGCCGTCGCCGGCACGGGAGGCACCGGGGGGTTCCTCTGGTACGTCGCCTGCGGCGGGCTCGTCGGAGCCGGCTCCCGATTCCGAGCCGTCAGCGGAGGCCCGGGAGGCACCAGGGGGTTCCTCCGCCACGTCGCCTACGGCGGGCTCGTCGGAGCCCGCTCCCGATTCCGAGCCGTCAGCGGAGGCCTCGGGGGTGCCTGAACCGCCGTCGGTGTCGGCCGAGCCGTCAGCCGCAAGTGCGGCGCCCGAGCCACTACCCGTGGCCCGGTCGGCACCGGAGACGTCGTCGGCGTCCGCCGCCGCACCCGCGTCGCCGCCTGCGGCCCCCGCCGCCCCGCCCGCACCAGCGGTGCCTGAACCGCCATCGGCGTCAGCCGCACGTGCGGCGCCCGAGCCACCACCCGTGCTCCGGTCCGCACCGGAGGTGCCCGAGTCGCCGTCGGTGTCGGCCGCATGCGATGCGCCCTCATCGCCGCTTGCGGTCCGTTCCGCACCGCTGGCACCGGAGGTGCCCAAGCCGTCGCCGCCCTGCGCCGAGCCGTCCGCCGCGTCCTGGTCGCCGCGCGCGGCCCGGTCCGCACCGGAGGTGCCGCCAGCGTCGGCCGCACCCGAGCCACCACCCGTGGCCCGGTCGGCACCGGAGACGTCGTCCGCCGAGCCGTCCGGCACGGCACCCGCCCCCGCGTCCGGGGCGCCCCCCGCCCCCGGCTGCGCCAGCGCCGCGACGAAGCGGTCGAGCAGTCTGCGGGCCGCCGATTCGCCCGTCGAGATCGCGACGTCCGACAGGCGGCCCTCCGACGTCGGCGTCGATGTCGCCGTGAACGCGACCGTCGTGCCCTCGCCCGTCTCCGTCAGCCTGACGCGGACCGAGACCTTCGTGGAGCCCGTACCGCGTACCTCCGCGCCCTCGCCCTTCGCCGTGAAGACGCCCGCCCGTTCCGTGAGCGTCAGCGCGCCCCGGTAGGTGATCGTGTGGCCGCCCACGCGGACCTTCAGACGGCCCGAGAGGGGTCGTGCCGACGCGTCCGCGTCCTGTTGGAGTCCGGGGACGCAGCGCGCGACGCGTGCGTGGTCGCGCAGCGCCTCGCGGAGGGTCTCAGCCGGAACCGGAATGAACACCTCATGCTCCATAGGATCCGAGCCTACTCAGCCCCGCCGCCTCAGGCGCCTCTCCGCGCACAACCCGTCCCATCGAGGTCCGTCAGCCCGCGTACCTCGGATGCACCAGCGTCGACGGCGGCAGATCGCGCAGCCGGGTGCGTTCCGCCCCGAGAACTCCCGCCTCCAGGACCGGCCCGGCCAGCGAGCGCAGCGGGGGCGTCTGCGGGGAGAGGGCCACCCGTGGCGCCCGGCCGACGGCGGCCAGGACGAAGCCCCAGTCGTCCTTCTCGGCGTCACCCCCCGCGCCCTTCTCGTCGTGCGCCCGGTCCGGCCCCGCCCCGAAGCCGGACACCCGCCCGGTCGCGCTGTAGGGACTCGTACGGAAGCCCGCCGCGCGCAGCGTCGCGTCCACCGTCCAGTACGTACGCGGCAGGGCCGCCGGCGGGCCCGCGTGCACCGCCAGCCGCCCGCCCTCGGCGAGCACATGGGACGCGAGCCCGTAGAACTCCTCCGAGTAGAGCTTGGTGCTCGGGGTGATCCCGGGGTTCGGCAGGTCCGAGACGACCACGTCGTACGCCCCCGGCACCGCCTCCTCCCGCAGCCACGCGAACGCGTCCGCGTACGTCACCCGGAATCGCGGGTCCTCGTACACATGCCCGTTCAGCCCCGCCAGCGCCGGGTCCGTACGGGCCAGGCGCGCGACGCCCGGGTCCAGCTCCACGACGGTGACCGAACGGACGTCCGGGTAGCGCAGGACCTCGCGCGCCGCGAGCCCGTCGCCGCCGCCCAGGATCAGTACGCGCGCGTGCCGGCCGCCGCTCATCGCGGGATGCACCAGCGCCTCGTGGTACCGGAACTCGTCGCGCTCGCTGACCCGCAGCCGCCCGTCCAGATACAGGTCCAGCGGCCCGTTCCGCCCGCCCGTCAGGACGACCTCCTGGACGTCGGTCTGGAGGGCGACCCGCACCCCGTCCCCGTACACCGCGCGCCGCGCGGCCCGCTCGAAGTCGTCCACCGTGACGGCGGCGGTGCCGAGCACCGCCAGCACCAGCACGTTCACCAGCAGGAGCAGCCCGCGCTCACGGCCCGTGAGGTCGCGCCCGAAGACCCAGAGCACGAGCGCGCCGCCCGCCACCACATTGACCGCGCCGGTCAGCAGCGCGCCCGTGAGCTGCCCGAACCACGGCAGCAGCAGGAACGGGAACGCCAGCCCGCCGACCAGCGCGCCCACATAGTCCGCGGCGAAGAGATCGGCGACGGTCCCGCCCGCGTCCTGCCGGGACACCCGCTGGATGAGGGTCATCAGCAGCGGGATCTCCGCGCCGATGAGGATCCCGATGGAGAGCGAGAAGCCGATGAGCGCGTACCGCGATTCGCCCATCCAGGCGAAGGTCGCGTACAGCACCAGCGCCGACATGCCGCCGAGCAGCGCGAGCGCCGCCTCGACCAGACCGAATCCGACGGCGGCGCGGCAGCGCAGCCGCTTCGCGAGCAGCGAGCCGAGGCCCATCGCGAAGACCATCAGGGACAGGACCACCGAGGCCTGGGTGACGGAGTCCCCGATCAGATACGACGCGAGGGCGACCAGCTCCAGCTCGTACACGAGTCCGCACGCGGCGCACACGAACACCACGGCGAGGATCAGGAAGCGACCCGCGCTCGGTCGGACGGGCAGTCGCGCCGCGCTGTCCGGCGGCGCGACCACGGACTGGTCGATCATTCCAGTAACGCTACGTCTCGACTTCCGTACGGTTTGTCACCCACACGAGTGGTAACTGGCGTTCACACCCGCGCACTTGACCCGACAGCCCCTCCGGGCGGCCGAGCGGCCCGTCACAGCGTGGCCGGCACCCGCACCCCGACCCGTGTCCGGGTCACGACCAACGCCCCCTCCTGGGGATACGCGTGCCAGGTGCGCCAGGAGACCTGCCCCTCGTGCCGCTGCACGAGCATCGCGGTGAACGCGTGCGGGTCGCCCGGGAACGTGCCCGCGAGACCGTTCGGATGGTCGGCCACCAGTGCGAGCAGTTCCTGCGCGCGCCCCGCGAACGAGCCCTGCGACAACGTCTCGACACGCGCGGCGAATTCGTAGCTCCACTCCCCCACGCTCTCGGCGACGCCGAGCGGGAGCGGCGTGCTGCTGCCGGGGATGCAGGCCACCGTCTCGGAGCAACTGCCCTGCGCCTCCTCAAGAAGCACCTGGTGGGAGGCGCCGAGAAGTCTCAGCTGGACCTTGGCGCCGGTGAGTTCGAGATCGAGGACGGCGAGGGCGGGCAGCGGCTCGCGCCCCAACGCCCAGGCCAGATCGGCGGCTCGGGTGTCGGTGTAGGCGGTATTGAGGGTTCTGAGCATGGGTCGGCTCCGCAAACACGCTTGGCAAAGTGGACCGGGTGGCGCCCGGGATGCACGAGAGGATGAATGAGCTGAACTGAGGGCTGTGAGCTGGAAGTTGAGAAAGTGAATTGAGGGCTGAGAGCTGCGGACCGACGGCAGTGGGAGATCAGCTGCTCGGCTCCGCGCGACGGTCCGAGGTTCGAGGCCCAAGGTCCCAGGGCTGGAACATCTCAACAGCGAGCGAATCACGAAGTAAGGGGCGCTCACAGCGTTTTTACCCAACTTGGCGGGGTTTCCATCCCCTCGGGGGCACCGCAGTTCAACTGTTCAACGAAAAACCGCTCATCTGCTCACCATCGGATCGCCATCAGCCCGCCACTGACACCCCATCAGCCCCTCATCAACCCCTCATCAACTCCCCAACGAACGCCCAACGACCGTCCACCGAGGGGCCATCGACCGGACATCGACGCGGCATCGACGGGGCATCGACGCTCCGTCGGCCCGCCCCGCCGCCAACATGGCGATGCCCGGCGGAAGTTCACTCCCGCCGGGCACCCTCAATGACCACGGACCAGCTGCCCCGTGTCAGCTGCCTCCGCCGCCGCACCCCCCGCCGCCCCCACCACCGCAGGACGAACCGCCACCGCAGGACGAACCCCCGCCGCAGGACGAACCGCCCCCGTCACCGGACGAGAACCAACTCCCGCCGGCGTCACCGCCACCACCACCGGCGCCCGCGCCTCTCCGTCGGCCGCCGGAGAGGCGGACCCCACGGCCGCGGATCTGCGCCCGCCGATGCCTCGCGTACGCCCCCATCGCGAACAGAAACCCGACGACCACCAGTGCGATCAGCCCGAAGGCCACTGCCACAACACCCATCGTCCACACCGTCTTTCTGCTTCCCCCGAAGCGAGGCCCCCCGCCCCGCCTTCCTGTGTGACTTGGGGATGCCCTCCGCCCCGCACACCCAAAGCAGACTTGAGCAACTCCAGAGCTTCGGCGCAGGATGTCCGGCATGACCGCCACAAACCCCGCAACTCCCCCGGCCCGCCGCCCCCTGCTCAACCGACGCCTCGCGGAGTTCGGGACGACGATCTTCGCCGAGATGTCGGCCCTGGCCGTCCGGACCGGCGCGATCAACCTGGGCCAGGGCTTTCCCGACACCGACGGCCCGGAGGAGGTCCGGGAGGCGGCGGTACGGGCGCTGCGCGACGGCCGGGGCAACCAGTACCCGCCCGGCCCCGGCGTCCCCGAGCTGCGCACCGCGATCGCCGACCACCAGCTCAAGCGGTACGGCCTCGGCTACGACCCCGACACCGAGGTCCTGGTCACGGCGGGCGCCACCGAGGCGATCGCCGCGTCGCTGCTCGCCCTGGTCGAGCCCGGCGACGAGGTCATCGCCCTGGAGCCGTACTACGACTCGTACGCCGCCTCCATCGCCCTGGCGGGCGGCACCCGCGTCCCCGTCACGCTGCGCCCCCACGACGGCGCGTACCACCTGGACCTGGACGAACTGCGCGCCGCCGTCACCCCACGCACCCGGCTGATCCTCCTCAACACCCCGCACAACCCGACCGGCACGGTGCTCACCCGCGAGGAGCTGGCGGCCGTGGCCGCGCTCGCCGTCGAGCGGGATCTGCTGGTGGTCACCGACGAGGTGTACGAACACCTGGTCTTCGACGGCGAGCACCTGCCCATCGCGTCCTTCCCGGGGATGCGCGAACGCACGGTCACGATCGGCAGCGCGGGCAAGACGTTCTCGTTCACCGGCTGGAAGGTGGGCTGGGTGACGGCCACGCCCGAGCTGGTGACCACGGTCAGGGCGGCCAAGCAGTTCCTGACGTACGTCTCCGCGGGCCCCTTCCAGTACGCCGTCGCCGAGGCCCTGCGCCTGCCCGACAGCTACTTCGACGACCTGCGCGACGACCTGCGCGCCAAGCGCGACCTGCTGTCGGCGGGGCTCGCCGCGGCCGGCTTCGAGGTCTACCGGCCGGCCGGCACCTACTTCGTCACCACCGACATCCGCCCACTCGGCGAGAGCGACGGCTTCGCCTTCTGCCGGGCACTGCCGGAGCGGTGCGGTGTGGTGGCCGTACCGAACGCGGTCTTCTACGACCACCGCGAACAGGGCGCCCCCTTCGTACGCTTCGCGTTCTGCAAGAAGCTAGCCGTCCTCAGGGAAGCAGCATCACGTCTCCGAACGACCTTCAACAGCTGAGGGCAACTCTCAGGATGGTCCCCTCAGGGCAAAGGCAAAGACCGACAGGCAGCTATACCAGTCCATCGTGTGGCCACGGTGTGGACGAAGGCAAATACCGGATCAACCGCCTGCTGACGCAGTCGCCAACCGCACTTCACCCAGTGTGACGTCGCCGTTGGCCGTACCTGCGAGGAGACGCAGCCCATCGAAGGCCAGGCACGTGATGGCGCCGTGCAGCACTACGTGACCGACCCGTTCCCGGTCGGCGAGATCGTGGATCGTGACGGTGCCGTTATTGTGCCCCGTTGCGAGGTAGCGACCGTCTCTGGTAACAGAAGCGACCAAGTCATCATCAGGGAGGGGAAAGGGTTTGTGCTTGTTGTCGGGCCATAGGACCCGGGTCAGCTCGCCGGTATTGACGCTCCATTCCTCCACTCCCAGCCACCTGTGCCGGTAGATGCCGCCGAGTTGAGCGACAGTGATGATGTGGTCTCCATCCGGCGTGAACCGAACGGTCCGGACGAGGTGCCCACCCCGTGTCACCTCGCGTACAAGATCACCGCTGTCCGCGTCCCAGACACGCACCACGCCATTTAAGGTTCCGGTCGCGATGCGGCGGCCGTCAGTTGACAGGTCGAGGGCCGAAACGGGGGAGCCGTCTCGATCGTTGAGACGTGTCGGCCAGTGGACGCGCGGGCAGTCACCTGCTCCCACCGGAGGCAGCGCTTCGTCCCGGGCGCCTTCGCGTGTCCGCCAGTTGTCGTCGCAAGGGACACCCGCAACCATGAACGGCCGTCTCACGGAACGACGCCGCAGGTCATGGAGCCTGGCACTGCCGTTGTCGCTCCCCACGACGCACAGACTGCCCTCGCCGTCCGAGGCGAGAGCGCCTTCGCGTCCGGAATCGGGAGGTGCGTACACCGTGCGCAGGTCTCCCGAAGCTGCGTCCCAGATCTTCAGGTCGCCGTCATTTCCCAGAGTCGCCGCATGATCACCGGACAGCGATGCCGCACGCACGGAGCCCCGGTGACCGTCCAGTGAGAGCCGCGGCGCGGGGGACAAGGGGCTGAGGACGTGAGCTCCGCCGATGGCCGAGCCTACGATCACCCACCGGCCGTCAGGTGAGATCGCCAGGTTGGTGGCGAGACGGGCAGCGAAGATTCCCAGCATGGTGCGGTTTGCGAGGTCCCACATGAGCACCGAGCCGCTCGCGCTCTCGTACACGGCCGCGTACCGGCGATCCGGAGTGACCGCCGCGCTCAACTCGGCAAGCTCCATCGGGCCGGTCCCCTTCTTGGGCATGGCGTAGGGCGGGAGGTCAATCGGCTGAGAGACGGACTGGACCTCGTCGGGCTGCAGCGGTTCTGCGGTCCCGGAAGCCACGTCCCAGACCACGCCTGTTCGATCTACCCGCAAGGCTGTGAGGTACCGACTGTCGTCACTAAAGCGAAGACTCCACACCATCATTCCGTTCTCGGTGGGTGCAAGTTCTCGGATCGTCGAACCGGTCTTCGTATCGAAGACGTGAATGCTCGGCCCGTCACTCTCTTTCCAGGTACGTCCGCAAAGCGCTGTCCTGGTTCCGTCCATGGACATAGCCACTGCCTCCACGTGGAATTCGCCGGTGGCCAGCGTGTGGGACAACAGCCGGCAGTTCTCGCTCGCGGCGCTCCACAAGGTCTCGACGATCGGTTCGTGTTCGGGAACTCGATGGCGGAGGAGACTGGAATGCCCACTCACCGAGCACTCGTGCTGGAGCTGTTGAGTGGTGAACGACGTCCCTCGCTCCAACTCTTCGTTCCGCAGGTTGTGCGCCTGACGTCCGAGCACCCCACGCATCGCACCGAGTACCGCATTCTCCGGATGCAAGCCATGCAGAGCAGTGATCTCGTTAAGGATGGAGTCCACGCCGGTCGCGGTGATACGCGCGCTGAGATAGCCGCAGTCCGTGACGGTCTGCTCCAGTTCGCGCAGTGCTCCCTGTTCCTGTCGGCTGTGCTCGGCGATGTACGCGCCGTCAGGGCCGGGGGCCGTGAGCCGGACGCGGTCGGCCATGTAGCCCAAGAGATGCTCCACGCCATGTGGACCGGTGGCATCCGCGCGGAACGTCTCGGTGATGCGCTCTGTCGACTCCAACGGGTAGATGCCGTGCGGGGACTCCGAGCGGAGATGCTCGCGCAGTGACCCGTGGAAGGGAAGAAAAGGACCTTCGGGCCGCGAACTTCGTAGATACGGAGCACATATCTCCAATGCATCATCGACGGATGATTGGCGAAGACCGGACAGCCGAGTCAGCTGGCGCCTCGTGAACCCATTACCTCGGCTCTGTACCAGGAGACCGAGAACCGGGCGGATGACGTCACGCCACCGGCCGGGGTGGGCGGTTACTTGACGGTCGAGGAAACTGTCGTACAGGTCCGCGAGCCCGTGTGGCAGAGCATGCTCGCCCGAGGCAAGGAGACCCAGCCACCCGGCATCCTCGGATGCGGCCAGGGTGGCATAGAGAAAGTTGCCATCGGCGGCGTTCGCGATCAATTGTGCGAGAAGCGTGGAGTCGGCGATTCCTCTCTTGTGGAGGCGACCCTGAAGGTAGGTCTGCACGTCGTGCGTCCCCGTCGGCTCGTCCTCTCGCAGCCGCAATCGCCGACCATGGTTGAAGCGCTCAGCAGTTGGTCCGTTGCGTGTGGTGAGCACTAGCCGTAGTCCTGGTATGGGGTCGGTGCGCAGCGTGGACAAGAGCCAGGCCAGCGTTCGCGCCACACCGATCTGTTCTTCCGTCTCGTCCACCGCGTCGAACAGGATGACGACGTTGGCCTCAAGTTCGGACAGCGGCTGTCGGAACAGGGTGTCCAGCAGCTGACGCGGTTCGGCTTCGGGGAGTACCAGGCGGTCGATCCCAGTCACAGTGGAATTGTGTACGGGCCCCGTGAACTCCTGGTTGATCACGACGCTGGTGGCCGAAGTGCGGTACGCCACGGCTTCGGCGTACCCGGGGAGCGTGGCGCACAACTGTCCGGCCACCTGTTCCAGCACCCCGCGAATGTCCAGCGACCCGAATCGCTGAGCTTGGCAGAAGTGCCACGCGTGCAGCCAGCCCTGTCCAAGTCCCTGTGGGGACGGCACCCCGCCGAGCGAGATTCGGCCCAGCCGTACCGCGAGCGCGGACTTGCCGACCCCTGGCTCTGCCGATATGACAAGAAGCGGTTCGGCGGTCTCGTACCAGGACGCGATCTCGGCAAGAGCCCATTCACGCCCTACGAAGGAGTATGACTGCCCAGCCAGTTCTGCCGGGATTCTCGGCACTTTGTCGAACGTCACTGGTTGCTGTTGCCGTCAATGCCGACGATGGTGGACCGGCTCACCGCACCAAGGCGCTGCCGTACTTCCGTCTCACCGCCTCCGACGGGACGACGTGCCGCTGTGATGTTGCTGTCTGACACGTCCGCGAGATGTTGTTCCACCTTCCAATCCGACCGAGGCGGAGGGGTGTCGTCGGCGACACGACTCCGGCCCCATTCGAAGAGTGCCTGAATCAGAAGAAGGGTGCCGAGGCCAATCCCGGCGGGCCAAGTCCAATTGGTCGTCCACACATTGACCACAACCGCGATGGCCGTAGCGGACACCGTCGAGATGACTGCGGCCGACGCGCGAGAGCGAAAGGCCGACCCAAGAGGTCGCGGCAAACGATTCGACATGTGTCTTACTCCTCAAGCGGGTGGCTTCTCGTCGTGCAGTCTGTCCAGGGGCTACCCACCCCCGTCTCCCTCGCGAATGGCATCTGCGTGATCGGCGGAATCCGCGCCGCCACAATCGAGTTGAGAGCATGGATCGTCCGCTCGTTGCCGACGTAGGGCCGATAGTTGATGCCAACCTGGAGAATACCGTCTCGCCCATCTTGTGTGCCCATGTGAATAAGGTGCACGAACAAGGAGTGGGCTGGGTGACGGCCACGCCCGAGCTGGTGACCACGGTCAGGGCGGCCAAGCAGTTCCTGACGTACGTCTCCGCGGGCCCCTTCCAGTACGCCGTCGCCGAGGCCCTGCGCCTGCCCGACAGCTACTTCGACAACCTGCGCGACGACCTGCGCGCCAAGCGCGACCTGCTGTCGGCGGGGCTCGCCGCGGCCGGCTTCGAGGTCTACCGGCCGGCCGGCACCTACTTCGTCACCACCGACATCCGCCCACTCGGCGAGAGCGACGGCTTCGCCTTCTGCCGGGCACTGCCGGAGCGGTGCGGTGTGGTGGCCGTACCGAACGCGGTCTTCTACGACCACCGCGAACAGGGCGCGCCCTTCGTACGCTTCGCGTTCTGCAAGCGCGTTGAGGTCCTGGCGGACGCGGCGGACCGGCTGAAGACGCTCGCCGAGCGGCTCTAGGGCACGCGAGCCCGGCAAGATCGGCAAGACAACACCCCTTAGGGTCCCGCGTGGACCTGGCAGGCCCAGAGGCTCGGGGTGCGCGGGTAGTCGGCGCGTACCTCGCAGACCGCGCGGTGCAGGGCGCGGGCCGAGTCGGTGACGGTGAGGGCGGCGCCGGGGGGCGCGGGGTGCAGTTGCTCGTACACCCGGCGCGCGATCCTCGTGCCGACCGTGTCGTCCACCTGCCAGAGCGAGCCGACGACATGCGGGAAGCCCGCCATCTGGAAGGCGCTCGCGATGTGCACGGACTCGTCCGCGAGTTCGGCGCTGATACGCATGGTGTCGCACGCCGACAGATACGCCAGGCGCGCGCCCGGCAGCCGTAGCCGGGCGAGATCGCGGATCGTCGGCGACGCGTCGGGCGGGCCGTGCAGGACCAGCCGGCCGGCCGACGGGCGCAGCGGGTCGCTGACGGCGTGGCAGGCGAAGTGCGCGTGCGCGTGGCCGCACAGCCGGGCCTCGACCGAGGTGCGGGTGGCGGCGTCGTCGGCGAGGACCGTGGCGCACGGCAGCCGCTCCGCCAGCCACTCCGCCTCCTCGCGGGCGCCGTGCAGCGCGGGCCGGCCGGCCGCCTCCGGGACCGCGACGATCAGCACCGAGTCGTCCCGGCGGGCGCCCGCGCCGCCGGGTGCGCCGGCGGCGGGCCGGGCGTAGGCGCGCGAGGGGATGCGGGCCGGGGTGCGCGTGCGGGCGTGGTGGAGCGTACGGAGCGTGGGGGCGTACGAGGACACCACCCGGTCGAGCGCGCCGGGCCCCGTACCGTCCGGCGCGGCGGCGTGCAGGGGCAGCGTGCCCAGCAGCCCGCCCGGTGACCACCAGACGCGCGGCAGCGTCGCCCCCTCCTGGGGCAGCACGCCGAGGCCCAGCCGGTCGAGCACGGGGCCGGTGACGGCCGACCAGAGCCAGTCCAGCGTGGACCGGACCTCGCCCTGTGCCCGCAGCGCCTCCTCATGGCCGGTCCCGGGCTCGTTCAGCCGGGCGAGCGCGTCGTGGAACGCCTCGGTGCGCGCGGTGACCTCCGGAGCGGTGAGCCGGGGCAGCGGCAGCGCCTCGACGGACCGTCCGGTCACGAGGAGCGCGCCGCCCGGCGGGGCCCCGGTGCCGCCGCCGCTGTCGGCGCGTGGCACATGCACCAGCACGACGGGCCCCTGGGCGGCCGTCGCGTACAACTCGGCCTCGTCCCAGTCGCGTACGGACCGGAACAGCCGCAACTCCGGGTGTTCGGCACGGACGCGTGCGGTCAGCTCGTCCCACTCGGCGGTGAGCCGCTGCCGCCGGTCGCTGGCGGGGGCGACGGCGGGGCCGAGGCCGGTGGCGGGCTCTGCGGAGTCCTCGGGATCCTCCGGCTCCAGCGTGCCCGTCGACTCGTCCAGCCCGTCCCGCAGCCGTACCAGCCGGTCTGCCAACTCCGGCGCGCTGCGGGCCAGTTCCGTCAGGTCGCTGTTCGCGTCGAACGCCTGCGCCAGCAGCACTCCGCGCGCCTGGTCCAACAGCCGTACCGCGAGCGCCGGTTCGCCGCACCGGACCGCGCAGGCCGCCGCCTCGGCGCCCAGCCCGGTCGTCTCGGCCAGCCGCAACTCCTGGTCGTCGCGCAGCAGATGGCGCGGCGAGAGCGCCGGCATCAGGTCGACGGCGACGACGTACCCCTTCAGCGCGAGATCCGGCCGGCCGCGGTCCAGCCCGGCACGGGCCCACTGCCAGGCGGCCTCCAGCCGTTCCGACGGCGGGCACTGCGGCTCCAGCGTCGCCTCCCGGAAGACACCGGCGGACTCCCTGAGGTCGTCCTCCGCGCCCGTACGCGCGTACCGCTCGGCCAGCGCCGCGCCCAGCGAGGACAGCCGCATCGTGAGGTTGGGATGGTCCGCCGGGGTCACATCGACCGCCTCGCGCAGCAGCCGTACCAGTCGCTCCCCGGAGTTCGGCGAGGCCCCTTGGGCGACGGCGGCCACCATGAGCGCGTTCGCCCGCCGTGGGGACCCCTCGGGCAGCGCGGCGAGCACCGCGTCCGCGAGCTGCCGCGCCTCCCGCAGATCGCGGCGGCGGAGCGTCATCCCGGAGCGCCGCATCAGGGTGATCGCCAGCGCCAACTGCCGTTGCGGCAGCAGCGGATCGGTCGCGTCGGTCAGCTCCAGCGCCGCCCTGAGCTGCTCCACGGCCTGATCGGCGGTGGCCGGGTCCTGCGTCCGGTCGGCGGTACGGAGCAGAGCGCCGCCCGTCGCGGACAGGATCGCGGCCCGCTTCACGGGAGACGTACCGGGGAGCGCGGCGGCGCGCCGCCGGCAGTCCAGCGACTCGGTGAGATCCGCCGAGTCCTGCAACCGGTCGAACCGGAGCATCAGCGCGCCGCTGAGATTGATCAGCCGTCCGTCGAGTTGGTGGTGTCCGGCGGGCGTCTCCCGCACGCACTCCCGCAGCGCGTCGACCGCGTCGGTCAACTCAGCGAGATCCGAGGACTGTTGATAGCTGGAGACCAGGGCGGCGCCGAGATTGTTGAGTACGCCCGGCCGTGAGGCGTGACCGGGCGGGACCATGGCCAGCGCCTCGCGCAGCCTCGCCGACGCCGTACGGAGATCGTCCGGATCCCCGTGGCCCCGCTCGTACCGGCCGCGCAGCTCCAGCGCGGAGTTGACCAGGCGCCGAAGGGCGTCGCCGGACGACTCGCCGGGGGCCCTGCCGTTCGGCGGGGCACCGCTGAGCAGGCGCCGGGCCTCCTCCAGATCGGCCACGTCCCCGAGGCGCCCGTGCCGCATGCGCAGGGCGAGCCCCAACTGCTGGTCCGCGCGGGAGCGTTCGGCCGGCTCGGCCCACATCTCCCGGCGCGACCGGGACAGGACGGTGATCGCCTCCGTCAGATCGGACATCGCGCCCGTCACTTCGTACCGCTTGAGGAGCGAGGCGCCGAGGTTGGCCAGACCCGCGCCGGAGCCGTTCGGGTCGCCGGGCGCGGCCAGCCGGTACAGCTCGACCACCTCGTCGAACTCCTCGACGGCGCCGCCTGTCCGGTCGAGCCGCAGCATCAACGCCCGTGCCAGGATGCTGCGGTAGCGCGGGAGGTCGGGGTCGCGGCCGGCCGTCTGGGCCGCGACGTCGCGGGCGATCCCGATCGCCTCGTCCAGGTCCTCCGGGTCGGAGTCGCGTTCGTAGCGCCGTACGAGCGACAGCCCGTGGTTGCTCAGCCGGGGCAGGCGGTCGGGGTCGCCGGGCGGGGTGAGCCGTACGGCGCGGCGCTGGAGCCGTAACACCTCGTCGGTCAGGCGTAACGCCTCCGCCCGCAGTTCGTCGTCGCCCCGGGCGTCGGCCGCCGCGGCCATGGCCTCGGAGAGCCGGCCGACCCGGATGGCGCGTTCCGGATCGTCGTCGTCGGTGGCGAGCACGGCGAGCCGTCCCGCGCCGATCGCCTGCGCGCGCAGGATGTCGGGGGTGACACCCGGCAGTTCGAGCGCCTTCGCCATCTCCGGTGGCGCGCCCGGCAGTTGACGGCCCTGCCCGGCGGCCGTGGCCGCCACGCACACCATGCTCCACTCGTCCGGCCCGTCGGCGTTCGCCGGATCCGGCCAGGACTCGGGGGGCTGAGCGGCCCAGAGTCCCGCCAGCTCAGGCGGTACGGCGTCCCGGTCGCGCGCCCACACGGGGAACAGCAGCATCCCCGCCGAGCTGCCCTCCTCCGCGCCCTGCCCTTCGCCGAGCGAGACGCAGCGGTACCAGAACAGCCAGCCGGCGACATACCGGGCCTCCATGTCGGTACGGAGGTCGCAGCCGCGCAGCAACGCGCCCAGCTCGGCCTCCGCCCCCGCACCGAACAGCAGTGCCTGGTCACCGTGTTGATCGACTCGTGCCAGCCGATCGACCACGGCGGTCAGCAGCCGCTCCCGACTCGTCGTACTCACCCTGCCGCCTCCCCGCTCGCTCCCACCACCCATCATCCGCGTAAGTGCCGACCAAGCGTGGCCGATCGAGGCAGACTTGAGGCCATGACCGCATCAGACAACGCGCGCGGGGAGCGCCGGCGCGCCGACTGCGTCGCGGCGCTGTGCCTGCTGCTCAACGACCCGGCCGGACTGCGGAGCGGCGACGGCCAGGTCGCCGAGACGGTCGAGCGGGCGAGGCGGCTGCTGGCCGCGGGCGACGCCGAACCGGCTCAACTGGACGCCGCCTTCGAGGCGGTGGACCAGGCGCTGCGCAGGGCGGGCGACGCGCGGGGGCTCGGCAGCCGGCGGGGGGACATCGCACTGCCCGGCGTCCGCCCGATGATCAAAGTCGCGCTCTGCCCCGGCACGGTGCCGTGCACACGGCGCGAACCCGCGAAGGACTGGCGGGCGGCGCCGGCGTGCGCGGTCAACGGCGTACCGATGCGCAAGGAGCCTCTGCGCGGGAACCCGACGGCATGAGGCCGGGGCCGCCGATGTCCCTGCCGTACGCACCGTCCCTGCCGTACGCGCCGTCCCCGCCGTACGCGCCGTCCCCGCGCCGGTGAACCCGCTCCTGCTCACCCTCGGCGCGAAACTCACCGAGCGGTGGCTGAACCTCCTCGTACTGCCCGGTGCGCTCTACCTCGGCGTCCTCGCCGCCGGCACGACCCTCGGGCACGGCCACTGGAACGACCTCCACCGGCTGAGCGAGTCCCTCGACGAACTGACCGCGCGGCCCGTGCTGGACCGCGCCGGCACGGCGGCGGTCGCGGTGGCCGCGATCCTGCTGGTGTCGGCGGCGCTGTCGCTGGCCGCGCAGTTCCTCGGGAGCGCCGTCGAGAGCTACTGGCTGCGCGAGAGCCGCTTCCCCCTCGGCCGGGGCCTCCAGCGCCGCCGGCACACCGCCTGGCAGCGCCTCGACCGCGAACGGACCGACGCGATCCGCGACCTGGCCACCCCGCCCGACGAGATCGAACGCCTCACCCGGGCCCGCGACCGTATCGCCCTGACCCCGCCCACCCGCCCCACCTGGTACGGCGACCGCCTCGCCGCGGCGGCCCTGCGCGTCCACGCGGCGTACGGCATCGACCTCGCCGCCGTCTGGCCACGCCTGTGGCTGACCCTCACCGAACCGGCCCAGCGCCAGATCGAGTCCACCCGCACCTCCTTCGCGGCGGCGGCCCGGCTGGGCGCGTGGTCGCTCGGCTACCTGGCCGTGGCCGCGTGGTGGTGGCCGGCCGCCCTGATCGCGGTGGCCTGCGCGGCGCTTGCCCGCTCCCGCGCCCGCGCCTCGGTGGAGGCACTGGCGTCCCTGGTGGAATCGGCGGTGGACGTCCACGCCCGCGACCTGGCGGTCCTGGTGGGCCTCCAAACACCGGACAGCCCGGGGCTGTTGTCCCCGGACAACGGGGACAGGCTGTCGGAGATCTTCCGCAAGGCGGACTGAGGGAGCGGCGCGAGTCGAGCGCCGGCGCGGCGACCGGGAGACCGACCCTCCCAACGCGGGGCGCCGGCCGGCGGAACGCTTCCACCAGGCGGACCAACGACGACCAGGCCACGGCACCGACGGCCCGGCGACCGCGACACCGACCCTCCCAACGCGGGATACCGGCCCGACGGCACGCACGCACAGACCGACGCCAGACGGATCGACAACGACCAAGCCACGTCACCCACGGCACGGTGACCGCCAGACCGACCCTCCCGAGGCGGGACGCCGGCCCGACGGCACGTACGCACAGCCCGACGCCAGACGGATCGACAACGACCAAGCCACGTCACCGACGGCACGGTGACCGCCACACCGACCCTCCCAACGCGGGGCGCCAGCCCGACGGCACGCACGCACAGACCGTCCGGGGCTCCCCCGAGGCGACCGGGCGGAACGCCCTGGACGACCTCGCCGGGCCCGGCGGCGCCAGCATGGACGACGACCGAGCCGCAGGCGCCGGTTGTGCGCTGCCGCGTACGTACTTACGCGCCTGCGCCGCGGGCCCGCCCGTGCGCCTCCACGGACGACGACCCAGCCGCAGGCCCCGGTTGACGCTGCCGCGTACGCACCTACGCGCCTGCCGCAGGGCCTGCCCGACGCCCCGCCCAAGGCCCCGCCCACAAACCCCCGCCCGGCGCAGCTGCCCACCCCGTACCGACACCCGGCCCCCACACCCACGCCCCGCACCCCGCGCCCCACCCCACCTGTCACGTCGACACGCCGCCACCCCCCGCACACCCCCCGTCCGGCGCCGCTTCGTACCCGGTCGGCGGGTCTGCGGTCGCGTGGGGGTGGGCGGGCGCGGAGGGTCGGGGCGACCGAACTCGCGCGACCGGAGGTGCCCCCTGTCCGCCGACACGCTCGACACCGTCGACGCATTCGACCCGGCGAGACCCGCCGGTCCCGCTTCCCCGGCTTCCTCCCCGGCCGGCCCCGCCGCCGTCACGTTCGTCCCCCTCGCCCGCCGCCGGCGCGCCGCCCGTCTCTCCGCCGTCCTGCGCCGCGCCGCCCCCGCGCTCGGGCTGTTCGCCGCCGCCCGGCTCACCGGGCTGCTGGCCCTGTGGCTGTGGGCCGAGCACATCGGGCGCTCCCCGCGCCAACTCCTCGCCCACACCTGGGACTCCACCTGGTACACCCGGATCGCCGCCCAGGGCTACGGCCACACGCTGCACTTCACCGACGGCGCCGTCCACAGCGATCTCGCGTTCTTCCCGCTCTACCCGGGTCTCGTACGCGCCGTCACCACCGTGCTCCCGATCGGCGGCGGCACCGCCGCCCTGCTCATCTCCTGGGCCGCCGCCGCAGCCGCCGCGTTCGCCGTCTATCTGCTCGGCGAACGACTCCACGGCCGGCGCACCGCCACCGTCCTCGTGCTGCTGTGGGGCCTGCTCCCCCACGCGGTCGTGTCCTCCATCGCGTACACGGAGCCGTTGCTCACCGCCCTCGCCGGCTTCGCCCTGTACGCGGTGCTCACCCGCCGCTGGCTGTGGGCGGGTTCGCTCGCCGCGCTCGCGGGGCTGGCCCGGCCCAACGGGGTCGCGATCGCCGCGGCGGTGGTCGTCGCGGTGGCGTACGAGCTGTGGCGGCGCCGCGCGCACGCCCCCCGGCGGCCTCCCCGGCGGGCCCCCTGGCGGCTCTGGGCGGCGGCCGTCGTCGCGCCCCTCGGCTGGGGCGGCTATCTGCTCTGGGTCGGCGTACGCGTCGGGGATCCGCTCGCCGGCTACTTCGCCGTACAGAACGGCTGGCGCTCCCGCTTCGACTTCGGCGCCGACGCCCTGAGCAACGTACGCGACATCGTCCTGCGCCCCGCCGAACTCGCCTCCACCGGCACCGTACTGATCGTCTGCGCGGCCGTGCTGCTCTTCGCGCTGCTCGTCCTGGACCGGGAGACGCGGCCCCCGCTGCCGCTGCTCGTGTACGTGGGAGTCCTGCTGCTGATCACGGTCGGCGGCGGCGGGAGCTTCTTCGAGTCCAAGCCGCGCTTCCTGCTGCCCGCCTTCCCGCTGCTGCTCCCGCTCGCGTGCGCGCTCACGAAAGCCCGGCCGAGAGCGGCGATCGTGGTGATCGCGGCCCTCGCCGGGCTGTCGTGCTGCTACGGGACGTATCTGCTGACGCTGGCTCCGATGCCTCTGTAGGAGGGCGCGCCGCACATCCGGGCCGTCAGGCCTCGTCGGCCGGCTTCTCGTCGGCCGGCTTCTCCTCCGCCGGCGTCAGGCCGAACGTCTCCACGATCCACTTGTCGAACTCGATCGACGCCCGCACCCAGCTGACCGTCGACGAGACGAAGTGCTCCAGGCTGACCCCGGTGCCGATCAGCATCTGGGCCTCGCCGATGAGCCGGACGGTCGTGGGGCCGTCCTCCTCCTCGTGCACGTGGCTGTAGACCTTGGGCCACAGCGTGCGGCGGTTCCAGTCGTCGATCGCGTCGAGGATCTTCGGCTTGTCCTCAAGGGCGTGCGGCCGGTCGTAGAACGTCCGCACCGAGAAGACCTGCTGGTCGCCCTCCCCGCGGAACATGAAGTACGTACGGAATTCCTCCCACGGCGCCGCGAGGTCGCCCTCGTCGTCGACGACGTACTTCAGCTCCATCTGGTCGAGGAGCTGCTTGACCAGATCCTGGTCGGGGACGACAGGGCCCGCCGGTCCCGCAGCCTGCGGTTGGGGCTGGGCCCCGAAGTTCGGAATCGAGGACGGGTCGATGGTCATCGCTGGATTCTCCTGAGGATGGCATGCCGTTGTCTGGCAACGACCCTAGCCGCGATCCCCCGCCGGAAACCCTGCACCCCGGCCACAATCGGGCGCGGGCACGCGAGGGGCCCGCGGCCACGGCGTCTTCTCCGCTTCGGCGTCCTCTCCGAAGAAGGCGCGCCCCCGGGTCCGCTTTGGCGTCCTCTCCCAAGAAGGCGCGCCCCCGGATCCCCTACGGCGTCCTCTCCCAAGAAGACGCCCCCGGATCCCCTACGGCGTCTTCTCCAAAGAAGGCGCCCCCGGGCCGGCCTCCGACGGAGTCTCCACCCCGCCCGTCGCCCGCCCCACGATCAGCTGGTCCCCCGCGCGGTCCACCCGCACCGTGTCGCCGTCGACGACCTCACCGGCGAGGATCTCCTTCGCCAGTCGGTCGCCGATCGCCGTCTGGATCAGCCGGCGCAGCGGCCGGGCGCCGTACGCCGGGTCGTTGCCCTTGTCGGCGAGCCAGGCCAGCGCCTCCGGCGTGATGTCGAGCGTGAGACGGCGGTCCGCCAGGCGCTTGGCCAGGAAGGCGATCTGGAGGTCGGCGATCTTGGCCAGCTCCTCCTTGGAGAGGGCCGAGAAGACCACGAGATCGTCCAGCCGGTTCAGGAACTCCGGCTTGAACGCGGCCCGTACGGCCTCCAGGACCTGCTGCTTCTTCGTCTCCGCCGAGGGCAGCGGGTCGACCAGGTACTGACTGCCGAGGTTCGACGTGAGGATCAGGATGGTGTTGCGGAAGTCCACCGTCCGCCCCTGCCCGTCGGTGAGCCGGCCGTCGTCCAGGACCTGGAGCAGGATGTCGAAGACCTCGGGGTGCGCCTTCTCCACCTCGTCCAGCAGCACCACGCTGTACGGCCTGCGGCGGACGGCCTCGGTGAGCTGGCCGCCCTCCTCGTAGCCGACATAGCCGGGGGGCGCCCCGACGAGGCGCGCGACGGAGTGCTTCTCGCCGTACTCGCTCATGTCGATACGGACCATGGCCCGCTCGTCGTCGAAGAGGAAGTCGGCCAGCGCCTTGGCCAGTTCGGTCTTGCCGACACCGGTCGGCCCGAGGAAGAGGAACGAGCCGGTGGGCCGGTCCGGGTCGGCGATGCCCGCGCGGGTGCGCCGTACCGCGTCCGAGACCGCCTCGACCGCCTCCGTCTGCCCGATCAGCCGGCGGCCCAGCTCCGCCTCCATACGGAGGAGCTTGCTGGTCTCGCCCTCCAGCAGCCGCCCGGCCGGGATCCCGGTCCACGACCCGACGACATCGGCGATGTCGTCCTCGCCCACCTCGTCCTTGACCATGGTGTCCTTGGCGGCTTCCTGCTCCGCCTCGTCCGCCTCCGCCAACTCCTGTTCCACGGCGGGGATCTCGCCGTACAGCAGCTTGGACGCGGTGTCGAGGTCCTGGTCGCGCCGCGCGCGCTCCGCCTGCCCGCGCAGCTCGTCCAGCTTCTCCTTCAGCTCACCGACACGGTTGAGGCCCTGCTTCTCCTTCTGCCAGCGCGCGTCGAGCCCGCGCAGCTCCTCCTCGCGGTCGGCGAGGTCGCGGCGCAGCTTCTCCAGCCGCTGCTTGGACGCGGGGTCCGACTCGTTCTTCAGCGCCAGCTCCTCCATACGGAGGCGGTCGACCGTCCGCTGGAGTTCGTCGATCTCGACGGGCGAGGAGTCGATCTCCATACGGAGGCGGGACGCGGCCTCGTCGACGAGGTCGATGGCCTTGTCGGGCAGGAAGCGCGAGGTGATGTAGCGGTCGGAGAGCGCGGCGGCGGCCACCAGCGCGGCGTCGGCGATCTGCACCTTGTGGTGCGCCTCGTACCGGCCCTTGAGGCCGCGCAGGATCGCGATCGTGTCCTCGACGTTCGGCTCGGCGACCAGCACCTGCTGGAAGCGCCGTTCCAGCGCGGCGTCCTTCTCGATGCGCTCGCGGTACTCGTCCAGGGTCGTCGCGCCGACCATGCGCAGCTCGCCGCGCGCCAGCATGGGCTTGAGCATGTTGCCCGCGTCCATGGCGGAGTCGCCGCCGGCGCCCGCGCCCACGACGGTGTGCAGCTCGTCGATGAAGGTGATGATCTGCCCGTCGCTGTCCTTGATCTCGGACAGGACGGTCTTCAGCCGCTCCTCGAACTCGCCCCGGTACTTGGCGCCCGCGACCATCGCGCCGAGGTCGAGGGAGACCAGCTTCTTGTTCTTCAGGGACTCGGGCACGTCGCCCTTGACGATGCGCTGCGCGAGTCCTTCTACGACGGCGGTCTTCCCGACGCCGGGCTCGCCGATCAGTACGGGGTTGTTCTTCGTACGGCGCGACAGCACCTGCACCACACGGCGGATCTCCTGGTCCCGGCCGATGACCGGGTCGAGTCTGCCCTCGCGCGCGGCGGCGGTGAAGTCCGTGCCGAACTTCTCCAGGGCCTTGTACTGGCCCTCCGGATCGGGTGTGGTCACCCGGCGTCCTCCCCTTGCCTTCTCGAACGCGGCTTGCAGCTTCTTCGCGCCGGCCCCCTGCCGGTCCAGCACCTCGCCGGCCTTGCCGCCCTCGGCGGCGATCCCGATGAGCAGGTGCTCGGTGGAGAGATATTCGTCGCCCAGCTTCTTCGCCCGCTTGGCACCGTCGGCGATGACGGCGAGCAGCGCGCGGTCGGGCCCCGGGGGCGCGACGGTGGTGCCCCGGACGCTGGGCAGCGCGGCCAGCAGCCGGTCCGCCCCGGACCGTACCTCGGCCTGGTCGGCGTCGACCGCGACGAGCAGGTCGGTGACGTTCTCGTTGTCCTCGCCCTCAAGCAGCGCGAGGAGCAGATGCGCGGGGGTCAGGTCGGCGTGGCCCGCCGACACCGCGCGGTCGGTGGCCGCGTTGAGCGCGGCCTTGCTCTTGTTCGTCAGCTCGGCGTCCACGTGCGGTCTCTCCTCCTTGGCGCGGGGTCCGTCCCCGTAAGAACCTGACTCACCAGACGTACGCAAAGTTGAGTCTATTCCACTCAAGCACGACTGCAAGCATGACCCACGCCCGGAGGAGGCGCACCCGGCCGCGGGGACCAACTCCCGCCGCACCACACCTTCGAGGCCATTACGCGCCTATTCTTCCGGCATGGCCCAAGACGTACGCGATCCCGACGCCGACTATCTCGCCTTCTGGCGGGAGCGGCATCTGTGCACCCTGACCACACTCCGGCCGGACGGTACGCCCCACGTGGTGCCGGTGGGTGTGACGTACGAGCCGGAGACCCGGCTGGCACGTGTCATCACCGGCAAGCACTCCAGGAAGGCCGCCAACATCCTGGCCGCGGGCCCCGGCGGCGCGCGGGTCGCGGTCTGCCAGGTCCACCGAAGGCGCTGGGCGACCCTTGAGGGCCTCGCGACGGTGCGGACGGAGGCCGACAGGGTGGCGGACGCCGTAGGCCGTTACGCGGCCCGCTACGAGCGCGAGCCGGGACCCAACCCGGACCGGATCGTCATCGAGATCGCCGTCGACCGCGCGCTCGGCAGAGGATGACCCGCGGCGTACGGCGGCACGGCCGCCGGCCCGCACAAGGGCGGCTGCGCGCGGCGCCACGCGGGCAGCACAGCGGCGCCATCGCGTTTCAGGTCCACGATGGCGCCGCTGTGTGGGGGAAGTGCCGGAGCGATCTACTACGACGGGGGAATCGCTCAGGCACTGCGGGGGGTGGCGGAAATGGTTTGTGGTTCAACCAGCTGGTGGTCACGCTGGTCGAGATTGACGAAAATCATGTCGTACCGAATCGCGCAGCGTACGGGCTGCGGCGCCCCCCTGGGCTTCCTCAGACACCGGTACGCACGGACGTCCTCGTCCTCCTCGCGGACGACGACCACGGGCTCACCGAACAGGGTGACCATCAGCGAGTCACCACGGTGTGGGATCGCCGTGACGAGATCGATGAAGTGCCATCCGGACCGGTAGGCCGAGGCCATCTCACGCCGAAAGACCCTGTCGTCCGGCGGGACAGTCATGCGCCCAAGTCCACCGGAGCGCTCTCCCAAGAGGGATCGCCCGGCAGAGCCTGCACCGCGGACACAGAAGCGCTGTCCGACGAGTGGACGCTACCCGCGACGAGCGAACCCGTCACGGCCATCGCAAAAGCAAGTACGCAAAACGCGCGAGCCATCCTCTTCATGGACGATCTCCACCCCATTCTGATCACTATCCCTCCCCCCGCGACTAAGACGATGGCCCACGCTGAACGCTTCCACCAGCAAGCACGGGCATCATGTTCCTGTAATTCAGGACCCTGAGGGGGTGGCAAATGCGGTCAAGTCATGAAGTTGACGGACATAAGCATGGGCCTGGCGAACTATGCGAAGCGGGCAAAAACCTCTACGCAGCAGCTCTGCGATCCGGCCGGCTGTCCCGGTCCGAGGTGGAGGGCGCACCGTGCCTGCTGGCTCTCGCACTGCTGCGCCCGGACCCGGACGACGCCCAGTGGCTCCGTCCCGTGTCCCCGACGATCGCCCTCAACCAGCTCACGCACCCTCTTGAGCGTGAGATCCAGGAGCGGCGGCAGCTCGCCATGTCGCTGGCGGAGACCTTCGAGCCGTTCATGACGCTCACGGCCATGGACCCGTCAGCCACGCACGCGATCACCGTGCTCGAAGGGCTGAGTCTCATCAACTCCACCCTGGACCGGGTCACCGCGGAGTGCACCGAGGAGTTGCTCACGGTCCAGCCGGGCAGCGGACGGGGGCCGACCGCCCAGGAGGAAGCCCTGCGCAGGGTCAGCCCGTTGATCGACAACGGGGTGAAGATGCGGACGCTGTACCAGCACACGGCCCGGCACCACCCCGCCACGCTCGCCTACGTGGAACGGGTCGCGCCGCAAGGGGTGGAGGTGCGCACGCTCGAGGAGATCATCGAGCGCCTGATCATCGTGGACCGCAAGGTGGCGTTCGTGCCCGCCCGCAGCGATCGCCGGATCGCCCTGGAGCTGCGCCACGAAGGGCTCGTGCAGTATCTCGTCGGCGTCTTCGAGCAGTTCTGGCTTCATGCCACGCCCTGGGACGAACAGCTGTCGTACGCACCGGAGATCGACGGCATCACCAGCATCCAGCGCTCCATCGCCAAACTCCTCATCGACGGTCACGTCGACGAGGCCATCGCGCGCCGACTGGGCATGAACGTGCGCACCTGCCGGGCGCACATCGCCAAGCTGAGCACCACGCTCGGCAGCGGCAGCCGGGCCCAACTCGGCTATCTCATCGCCCAGTCGGGCATTCTGGACCACGACCACTGAGCCTTGCGAGGGAGGGAGACCGTGACCGCATCGGGGGGTGACACGGCCACGGTCGGGATGTGATCAGGGAGTTGGCCGCTCCCAACCACCAGCAACACTCCTCCACCGACTAGGATTTCACCACCGTCATCTTGCTGCACTGCACAAAACGGGGGGTGCCAAAGTAGGCGAAACCATGGAGAACCAGAAGCACCACCCACACGGTGACCGGGAGCTGTGCGAGACGGCGATCGGTCTCTACACCGAGGCGCTTCGCAGAGGACGGATCACCCGCGCCGAGCTGACGCCGGCGCCCTGCCTCGTCGACATGGCGCTGCTGCACCCCGACCCCCAGGACGAGGCGTGGATGTGCCCGGTGCCGCCGTCCGCGGCCCTGGCGCACCTGCTCCAGCCCATCACGCGCGAGATCCACGAACGCGTACGGCTCAGCGCCTCCCTGGCCAACTCACTCGCGCCGCTGAGCGCCGTCGTCGCCGAGGACCCCAACCTCTCCATCACCATGCTCGACGGGCATGTGCTGATCGACGCGAGGGTCGGCGAGGCCGCCCGTACGGCGACGCGGGAGATCCTGACGGTCCAGCCGGGCTTCAGCCGGGAGCGCAAACTCATGATGGCGGGGCTGTCCCGTTCCCTGGCCGCCATCGAACGGGGCGCCCGATTACGGCACTTGTACCAACACCCGGCGCGCTACAGCCCGCACGTCAAGGAGTACCTGGAGCACGTACCCGCCGACCGGCTGGAGGTACGCACGGTCGAGCAGACGGTCGAGCGCCTGATCATCGTCGACCGCGCCGTGGCCTTCATCCCCGCCAGCGCCAACCGCCACACCGCCCTGGAGATCCGGCACCCGGCCCTGATCACCTATCTCGTCCAGGTCTACGAGGTGCTGTGGTCCCAGGCCACCCCCATGACCGAGCGCCCGCCCGCCGTCTCCCCAGACGCCTCCGTCACATCCGTCCAGCGCGGCATCGCGCGGCTTCTCGTGGAGGGGACCTCCGACGAGGCGGTGGCCCGCCGCATGGGCATCAGCGTCCGCACCTGCCGCTCCCACATAGCCAAACTGATGACCGCCCTGAACGCCTCCAGCCGCACCCACCTCGGCGCCCTGCTCGTCCGGTCCGGCCTGCTGGACGCCGAGACACCCCGTCCCACGGACCCACGCTGAACAGGAGCGCAGACGAAGTTGACGCATCCACACGGCGATCGGGAACTGTGCGACGAGGCGGTACGGCTCTACACCGAGGCCCTGCGCAACGACGGCATCGACCGCGCCACGTCGGCCGCCGCCCCCTGCCTGCTGGACATGGCGCTGCTGTACCCGGACCCCCGGGACGCCGACCGGCTGCGGCCCGTGCCCCCGTCGGCCGCCCTGGCGCATCTGCTGCTGCCCATCACCCGGGAGATCCAGGAACGCGTACGGCTCACCGCCGTCCTCGCCGACTCCCTGGCACCTCTGATGGCCGTGCCGAGCGCCGACCCCAACCTCGCCATCACCGTCCTTGAGGGAATGCCGCTCATCAGCTCCGTCCTGAGCGAGGCGTCGGCCGCCGCCACGTCGGAGATCCTGACGGCACAGCCCGGCGGCAACCGCACCAGGGAGGCGATGGAGCAGGGGCTGGACAACTCACTGGCGGCCATCGGGCGAGGCGCCCGGCTGCGCCACATCTACCAGCACCCGGCGCGCTACAGCCCGCACCTCAAGGAGTACATGACACGGGTGCCGGCCGACCGGCTGGAGGTGCGCACCGTCGAGCAGACCGTCGAGCGCCTGATCATCATCGACCGCGAGATGGCGCTCATCCCGGCCGACGCCGAACGCACGACCGCCCTGGAGATCCGGCACCCGGCCCTGGTCACGTATCTCATCCAGGTCTACGACGTGCTGTGGGCCCACGGCACCCCGCTCACGGAACAGCTGCCCGCGCCCAGGTCACCCCGCGCCCAGGTCACTCCGGTCCAGCAGAGCATCGCCCGCCTCCTCGTGGAGGGCACCTCCGACGAGGCGGTGGCCCGCCGCATGGGCATCAGCGTCCGCACCTGCCGCTCCCACATAGCCAAACTGATGACCGCCCTGAACGCCTCCAGCCGCACCCACCTCGGCGCCCTGCTCGTCCACTCCGGCCTGGTCGAACCGGAAACGGGCAGCCCCTCGGCAATCCGCTGAGGGCCCCGGCGGGCAGGGAGATCGCGGCGCGTCGGAAAAGGCGGACGCCGCGCCCCGGAGACGGGACGCGGCGTCGCCGCTGCTGTTGGTTCACGAGCGGCTCACGGGCGTTTCACTGGCGATTCATGGGCGGTTCACGTGCGGTTCACGGGCGGGAAGCTCAGGGGCGCGCGTTCCCCAGGCAGACGCTGTCGGACGGCCCGCCACCGAGGGGCGTGCCGATGTCGCTGCTGAAGCCACCGGCGGGCATCGTGCGGATCAGGGTGCCGGACCCGTTGAAGACCCTGGCGGTGACGGACCCGTTGTTGGCGTACGAGCGGATGTCACCGAACACGAAGGTGTCCCAGGGGCTGAAACAGGCGTTGGTGCTGGCGCTGATGATCCGGTCGCCACTGAAGTTGACGCCGTCGTAGATACAGAGTCTCGCCGCCGGGCAGTCCCCGGGCGCCGCCGCGGCCGGAGGCGCCGCGGCCAGCATCCCGGCGCCGGCCATCGCCACGACCGAGAACACGGACGCGGCCTTCTTCTTCCATTCCATGGGATTCCCTCTCAGAGCCTGTTGCGCCGATTCCGGAATGAACTGGCGCGTATCACCAAGGCAGCTGAAATCAACCGGAGTTCACCGACATTTCCCGGCGACTTCGGATGACCCACCTGCCGCGTTCAGACTCTCCCGGGGGCAACTCACGCACCACCGTCATCTTGCTGCACTGCACAAAGCGGAGGGTGCTAAATCCGGGCACAAGATGACAAAATCATGCACTAAGAGTGATCGTTCAATGACGAAAGGTAGCGATGAAGGGTCGGTTCCGGAACAGCACAAGAGCCCGCCGCCCCTGGAATCACCAAGGGGCGACGGGCTCCCGGCCCGCTGCGGAAGTCGCTCCCGCGGCGGCGCGACTAGTCCGACGACAGCTTCGGCTTCGGCCGCCACACCACCAGCGCGCTCGTCTGCTGAACGTCCTGGTACGGCACCAGGTCACGCCGGTACGACGCGTGGACCTGGGCCTCGCGCTGGCGCATCGCCGCCGCCGCGCCGTCCACCGCCGCGCCGAGTTCGGCCACGCGTGCCTGGAGCGCCGCGACCTGGTTCTCCAGCTCGATGATGCGCTTGATGCCGGCCAGGTTGATGCCCTCGTCCTGCGACAACTGCTGCACCTGGCGGAGCAGTTCGATGTCGCGCGCCGAGTAACGCCTGCCGCGGCCCGCCGTACGGTCCGGCGAGACCAGGCCCAGCCGGTCGTACTGACGCAGGGTCTGCGGATGCAGACCGGACAGTTGGGCCGCCACCGAGATGACGTACACCGGCGACTCTTCGGTCAGCTCGAACGCCCGGTTGAACGATGAGTGCGGTCGACGCCGCCCGACCCCGTCCATTGGAGTCACGCTCCCTTCGCTGCCTGGAACAGCTCGTCCCGCGGGTTCTCCCCCGCGGTGGCCTTCCGGTAACTCTCCAGCGCGTCACGAGCCTCGGCGCCGAGATCCTTGGGGACGACCACCTCGACGGTCACCAGGAGGTCGCCACGACTGCCGTCCTTACGGACTGCGCCCTTTCCCCGGGCGCGCATCGTACGGCCGTTGGGCGTGCCCGCGGGCAGTTTCAGGGTGACGGAAGGACCGCCCAGCGTCGGGACCTTGACCTCGCCGCCGAGCGCCGCCTCCACGAAGGTGACCGGCACGGTGACGGTGAGGTTGTCGTCCTTGCGGCCGAAGACCGGGTGCGAGCCGACGTGGACCACCACGTACAGATCGCCCGCCGGACCGCCGCGCTCGCCCGGGGCACCCTTGCCGCGCAGCCGGATCCGCTGGCCGTCGCTGACGCCCGCCGGGATACGCACCTGCATGGTCCGCGAGGACCTGGCACGGCCGCTGCCCTTGCAGACGTCGCAGGGGTCCTGGGCGATGAGCCCACGGCCCTTGCAGTCCACGCACGGGTCGGTCAGCGAGAAGCCGCCGCCCGTGCCGCGCGACACCTGTCCGGTGCCGACGCAGGTCGGGCAGACCCGCGGCGAGCCGTTCTTGTCGCCGGTGCCCGAACACGCCTTGCAGGGCGCCTGGCTGGACATCCGCAGCGGGACCGTGGCCCCGTCGACCGCCTCGGTGAAGCTGAGCGTCACCTCGGACTCGATGTCCTGGCCGCGGCGCGGCTGCGTACGCGTGCCCGTACCGGGGCCGCCTCTGTTGAAGAGGCCGCCGAACACGTCCCCGAGCCCGCCGCCGAAGCCGCCGGCGCCGCCCTGGCCGCCCTGCGTACCGCCGCCCTGGGGGCCGCCTCCGAAGAGGTCGCCCAGGTCGAAGTTGAAGGACCCGCCGCCGCCGGCGCCGGGACCGGCCCGGAAGCCGCCCCCGTTGCCGAAGAGCGAGCGCGCCTCGTCGTACTCCTTGCGCCGCTTGGGGTCGCCGAGTACGTCGTTGGCCTCGGAGATCTCCTTGAAGCGCTCCTCGGCCTTGACGTCACCCTTGTTGGCGTCCGGGTGGAACTCGCGTGCGAGCTTCCGGTACGCCTTCTTGATCTCGGCCTCGGTGGCGTCCTTGGGGACGCCGAGAACCTTGTAGTAGTCCTTCTCCACGAAGTCCTTGGTACTCATTCCCGACGTCCCTCCTCACTGCCCGTCATGCGTACTGCCCGTCCGTACCGCCGTACCGCTCGCCGGCGCGTCAGCCCTCGTCCGGGCCACCGCTCTCCTCGTCCGTGTCCGGCTCGTCGGCGTTCGACGCCTTCTCCCCGGGCGTGGCCCCCGGCTGGGGCTCCGCCACGGCGACGCGCGCGGGCCTGATGGTCCGCTCGCCGAACCGGTACCCAGGCTGGAGGATCGCGACGCACGTGTCCTCGGTGACATCCGGTGCGTAGCTGTGCATCAGGGCCTCGTGGATCGTCGGGTCGAAGGGCTCGCCCTCCTTGCCGAACTGCTGGAGGCCCATCTTCGCGGCCACCGTCTCCAGCGATTCCGCCACCGACTTGAACCCGCCCACCAGCTCGGCGTGTTCCCGGGCGCGCCCGATGTCGTCGAGCACGGGCAGCAGCTCGGTCAGGAGGCTCGCGATGGCGATCTCCTTGACCGTGACGCGGTCCCGCTCGACCCGGCGGCGGTAGTTCTGGTACTCGGCCTGAAGCCGCTGGAGGTCTGCCGTGCGCTCACCGAGCGCCGTACGGACCTGGTCCAGCTGTGCGATCAGCGCGGTCTGTGTGTCGTTCTGCTGTACGTCCCCGGCCGGGGCCGCCGGGCCGGACTCCTTGGCGGAGTCCGGCTCGGCGCCCTTCGACGCGGCGTCTTCGGGGGTGGCGCCGGAAGGGACGTCGGGCTCCTCTTCGAAGCCCGGAGTCTCCTCCGTCACGCGGCACCGTCCTTCTTGGGCTTCTCGTCGTCGACGATCTCGGCGTCCACGACGTCGTCCGCGCCGTCGGTGCCGCCGGCGGGACCGGCCTGCTCCGTGCCGGGCGCGTCGGCGCCGCCTTCGGCCTGGGCGTTGGCGTACATGGCCTGGCCGAGCTTCTGCGAGACGGCCGCGACCTTCTCGGTGGCCGTACGGATCTCGGCCGTGTCCTCACCCTTGAGCTTCTCCTTCAGCTCGCCGATGGAGGTCTCGACCTCTTCCTTCACGTCACCGGGGACCTTGTCCTCGTTGTCCTTGAGGAACTTCTCCGTCTGGTAGACGAGCTGTTCGGCCTGGTTGCGGGTCTCGGCGGCCTCACGACGGCGGTGGTCCTCGTCCGCGTACTGCTCGGCCTCTTCACGCATCCGGTTGACCTCGTCCTTCGGCAGCGAGGAGCCACCGGTGACGGTCATCTTCTGCTCCTTGCCGGTGCCGAGGTCCTTCGCGGCCACGTGCATGATGCCGTTGGCGTCGATGTCGAAGGCGACCTCGATCTGCGGCACACCGCGCGGGGCGGGCGGCAGACCGGTCAGCTCGAACATGCCGAGCTTCTTGTTGTACGCCGCGATCTCGCGCTCGCCCTGGTAGACCTGGATCTGGACCGACGGCTGGTTGTCCTCGGCCGTGGTGAAGATCTCGGAGCGCTTCGTCGGGATCGTGGTGTTGCGCTCGATGAGCTTGGTCATGATGCCGCCCTTGGTCTCGATACCAAGAGACAGCGGGGTGACGTCGAGCAGCAGGACGTCCTTGACCTCGCCCTTGAGGACACCGGCCTGGAGCGCGGCACCGATGGCCACGACCTCGTCCGGGTTGACGCCCTTGTTGGCGTCCCGGCCGCCGGTCAGCTCCTTGACGATCTCCGCGACGGCGGGCATACGCGTGGAGCCGCCGACCAGGACCACGTGGTCGATCTCGGACAGCGCGATGCCGGCGTCCTTGATGACGTTGTGGAACGGGGTCTTGCAGCGCTCCAGCAGGTCGGCCGTCAGCTGCTGGAACTGCGAGCGCGTGAGCTTCTCGTCCAGGTGCAGCGGGCCCTCTGCCGACGCCGTGATGTACGGCAGGTTGATCGTGGTCTCGGTGGAGGACGACAGCTCGATCTTCGCCTTCTCCGCGGCCTCGCGGAGACGCTGGAGAGCCATCTTGTCCTTGGCCAGGTCCACGCCGTGACCGTTGGCGAACTGCTTCACCAGGTAGTCGACGACACGCTGGTCCCAGTCGTCACCACCGAGGTGGTTGTCACCGTTGGTGGCCTTCACCTCGACGACGCCGTCACCGATCTCCAGGAGCGACACGTCGAAGGTGCCGCCGCCGAGGTCGAAGACGAGGATCGTCTGGTCGTCCTTGTCGAGCCCGTACGCCAGCGCGGCGGCCGTCGGCTCGTTGACGATACGCAGGACGTTGAGGCCCGCGATCTCGCCGGCCTCCTTCGTGGCCTGGCGCTCGGAGTCGTTGAAGTACGCCGGGACGGTGATGACCGCGTCCGCGACCTTCTCACCCAGGTAGGACTCGGCGTCGCGCTTCAGCTTCTGAAGGACGAACGCGGAGATCTGCTGCGGGTTGAAGTCCTTGCCGTCGAGGTTGATCTTCCAGTCGGTGCCCATGTGGCGCTTGACCGACCGGATGGTCCTGTCGACGTTCGTGACTGCCTGGCGCTTGGCGACCTCTCCGACGAGCACCTCGCCGTTCTTGGCGAAGGCGACGACGGACGGCGTGGTCCTGGCGCCTTCGGCGTTGGTGATGACGGTGGGCTCGCCGCCTTCGAGAACGCTGACGACGGAGTTAGTCGTGCCCAGGTCGATGCCGACCGCACGTGCCATTTCGATTCCTCCAGCTGACTTGAGTGGAACAGACTCAAGGATGCACGACTGATCCTCAGGCGTCAACAGAGCTGAGTCGATCAGACTCAACTATCGTGCGGCCCGATTCCTGGGCCGACCCTGGGAAGGACGCGGTTCCCGCAGGTCCGCGCGCCTTCGGAACTTCACCCGCCCGCTGAGTCACGATCGTCCGGCACGCGCGTCATAAAAGACGTGATGCCGCACACAGTCACACACAACGGTCGGGGGTATCGCATGGTTCCGCACCCTGGCCCCGGCCCACGGGGACCGGGCATGGACCGACCCGCCGCCGACGACGCCCTCGGCCGGCCCCTCCCCGGCGCCTTCGACCACCTGCTCGACCATCTCCTCGATCCCAAGCGGCTGCTGGACCTGACACTCGGCACCCTCCTACTGATGCTCACCGCGCCGCTGCTGGCCGCCGCCGCCCTCGCCCTCACCCTGTCCACGCGCCACCCCGGCGGCGCCTTCACCCACGAGCCCCGCGTCGGCCTGGACGGCCGCGTCTTCACCGTCCGCTCACTGGCCACCCGCCGCCGCCGGCTCGATCTGCTGTCCCGGCTGCCCCATGTCGTACGGGGCGAGATGTCCCTCGTCGGCCCCGCCCCACTGGCGCCCGGCGACCCCAGGACGGCGGCGCCCTGGCGGCAGCACGTACGGCCCGGCCTCACCGGTCTCGCCCAGGTGCGCCGCCGCTCGCCATGGCCGTGGGACGAGCCCGCGCTGCTCGACCAGCACTACGTGGAGCACCACTGGATCGGCCTCGACCTGGCGATCCTCGCCCGTACACCGGCCGCCGCGTCGGCCCCGTACGCCACTGGCGCCGCCGCGGCCCGGATCCCCGCTCAGGGTCACCTCAGCGACACAGATCACCGGCCGCGCGGCTACAGTGCGGCGGGATAACTGGGTACCCTCAGCACAAACCGATTAAGTTACCGCTTAGTAGCACCCTCTCAGTACTTACTGCGGCACCCACCGCCGTACTTACCGAGGCGGTGCTGTTCTTCCCACCCTCGCAGGCCCGAGGAGCCCCCAATGCAACTCGCCGCGATCATCGTGTCGCTGGTGCTGACCGTGGTCGGCGTCGCGCTCATCGCCCGAGCCGTCGCCGAGATCTACCGGTTCGTGAAGCTCGGCTCGCCCGTCCCGGCCGGCAGCCGCACCGACGACCCCAGAGCGCGCACGCTCACCCTGGCCAAGGAATTCCTCGGCCATACGCGGATGAACCGCTGGGGCGTCGTCGGCTTCGCGCACTGGTTCGTCGCGATCGGCTTCCTGACGCTCGGGCTCACGATCGTCAACGCGTACGGCCAGCTGTTCCAGGCCGACTGGATCATCCCCGGGATCGGCACCTTCCTGCCGTACGAGATCTACATCGAGTTCATCGCCCTCGCGACGACCGTCGGCATCCTCGTACTGATCGCGATCCGGCTGCTGAACCTGCCCTCGCGGGCCGGCCGCAAGTCCCGCTTCGCGGGCTCCACGGCCTGGCAGGCGTACTTCGTCGAGTACGTGATCCTCACCATCGGCCTCGCGATCCTGATCCTGCGCGGCCTTGAGGGCGCCCTGCACCACGTCGACAGCTACGACCCGGCGTACTGGGTCTCGTATCCGCTGGTCCTCGCCTTCAAGGGACTGAGCCTCGGCACGCTCCAGAACCTGGTCTATCTGACCGCCATGATCAAGCTCGGCGTGACGATGATCTGGGCCATCACCCTCGGCCTCAACACCACCATGGGCGTCGCCTGGCACCGCTTCCTCGCCTTCCCGAACATCTGGTTCAAGCGGAAGTCCGACGGCGGTACGGCGCTGGGCGCGCTCCTGCCGATGACATCGGGCGGCAAGGAGATCGACTTCGAGGACCCGGGCGACGACGACGTCTTCGGTGTCTCACAGGTCGAGCAGTTCTCCTGGAAGGGCATCCTCGACTTCTCCACCTGCACGGAGTGCGGTCGCTGCCAGTCGCAGTGCCCCGCCTGGAACACCGGCAAGCCGCTCTCGCCGAAGCTCCTGATCATGTCTCTGCGCGACCACGCGCACGCCAAGGCGCCGTATCTGCTGGCGGGTGGCGGCAAGACGATGGAGGGCGAGGAGAAGGCGACGGAGGAACAGCTGGCCGGCGTGCCCGCGGCGGCCCTCGCCGAGGCGCAGCGCCCGCTGATCGGGACGCTTGAGGAGAACGGCGTCATCGACCCCGACGTGCTGTGGTCGTGCACCACGTGCGGCGCCTGCGTCGAACAGTGCCCCGTCGACATCGAGCACATCGACCACATCGTCGACATGCGCCGCTACCAGGTGATGATCGAGAGCTCGTTCCCCTCCGAGGCCGGGACGATGCTCAAGAACCTGGAGAAGAAGGGCAACCCCTGGGGACTCCAGAAGAAGCAGCGCCTGGAGTGGACGAAGGAGGTCGACTTCGAGGTACCGGTCGTCGGCAAGGACGTCGAGGACCTCTCCGAGGTCGACTATCTGTACTGGGTCGGCTGCGCGGGCGCCCTCGAAGACCGCGCCAAGAAGACCACGAAGGCGTTCGCCGAACTGCTGCACATCGCGGGCGTGAAGTTCGCGATCATGGGCGGCGACGAGAAGTGCACCGGCGACTCGGCCCGCCGCCTGGGCAACGAGCCGCTGTTCCAGCAGCTCGGCCAGGAGAACGTGGCGATGCTGAACATGGCGTACGGCGAGGACGACGAGGACGAGTCGACCCGTAAGCCGAAGTCCTCGAAGAAGATCGTCGCGACCTGCCCGCACTGCTTCAACACGATCGCCAACGAATACCCGCAGCTCGGCGGCGAGTACGAGGTCATCCACCACACCCAGCTGCTCCAGCACCTCGTCGACGAGGAGAAGCTGATCCCGGTGACCCCGGTCGAGGGTCTGATCACCTACCACGACCCCTGCTATCTGGGCCGGCACAACAAGGTCTACACGCCGCCGCGCGAGATCATCGCGAAGGTGCCCGGCCTCCGTAACGAGGAGATGCACCGCCACAAGGAGCGCGGCTTCTGCTGCGGCGCGGGCGGCGCGCGGATGTGGATGGAGGAGCGGATCGGCAAGCGCATCAACAACGAGCGGGTGGACGAGGCGCTCTCCCTCAACCCGGACATCGTGTCGACGGCGTGCCCGTTCTGCCTCGTGATGCTGACCGACTCGGTCAACGGCAAGAAGAACGACGGCAAGGCGAAGGAATCGCTCCAGGTCGTGGACGTGGCCCAGTTGCTCCTCGACTCGGTGCGCACGCCGGCCGACCCGGAGGACTCCCCGGAACCGGCGGCCGAACCGGAGCCGGAGCCCGCGACGTAACGACGCCCGGGAGAAGAGCGCGGCCGGACCTGCCTCGGGGGCGGGTCCGGCCTTTCTCCTTTCTTGGGACTTTCGGCCCGTGATCGCGATCGGTCCGTTTCCTTACCGCGACGCGCGAACTGGAGCATCATGTGGCAGCGAACGGCGGCGAACGCCGTGCGGCGAATGCCATGCAGCGAATGCCATGTGACGAAACGGAAGGTGAGGTCGTGCGCATACGTCCCGGCGGTACGGGCGGCACCGGCGGTACGGGCGGCACCGCCGCGACGACAGCGAGGATGACCGGCGCCGCCCTCTGTACGGCACTGGCCCTGCTGTTGACGGGTTGCAGCGGCTCCGACGGAGAGTCCGCCGGCGGCGGCGAGGCGAAGAACGGCGACACCGCGCCCCTCGCCGGCCGCGCCTCCGTACCGAAGCGCCCCGTCCCGCGCGGCGACGGCAGCGCGGAACCGGCCGACTTCAACGGCGACGGCCACCGCGACCTCGTACTGAACGACCTGGTCAAGGCCCCCGACGCGATCCAGGGCGACGACGCGGGCATCGGCATCGTGTACGGCGCCGACTCCCCGCGCGGCGTCGACCCCGCCGTACGCCAGACGCTGAGCCCCACCGCCAACGGCGCGGCCACCGACGGTGTCCTCCCGGCCGCCTTCGACGCGGCGGCGAGCTGCGACCTGGACGGGGACGGCTTCACCGATCTGATCGTCAGCACGGACCCGCCGTACGACGGCCTCGGCCGCCCGCCCGTCCCGCTCCAGCTCCTCTTCGGCGGCCCGGACGGCATCACGGGCAAGGCGGTGGTCCTGAAGATCCCCGCCAAGGCGCGCTACGGCGACGACTGGCCCGACCATCCGGTCTGCGGCGACTTCGACGGCGACGGCAAGCCGGACCTCGCCGTCTCCGCGAGCGCGGGCCAGGTCAGCTATCTGCGCGGCCCGTTCAGCCGCGCGGGCGCTCCCCGCGCCGCCACGGCCCCCGTCCCCGGCGGCGGCCCGGTCCTCTACGCCCCGACGGCCAAGGCGGACACCAACGGCGACGGCTACGACGACCTCGTGTACGCCACCCGCACCCACGAGCCCGGCAAGGCCGCGAAGGGCAAGCTGCTGCTGGGCGGCCCGGACGGACCGGGTGAGCCGGGCGGCACGTACGCCTTCAAAGCGGTCGAGCTACCGCCCGCCCCGAAACTGCCGGGCGCGGCCGGCACGCCCACGACGGACCTCGTGGAGGCGGCGCGGTCGGCGGACTTCATCGTGACGCGCACGCACCAGGGCGAGGAGAAGGATCTGATCGCGCTGTACGCGCCGAAGAAGGACACCCCGCTGCTGAGCTTCAGCACATCGATCTTCCTCGAATAGCCTCTCCCGGTCTCTCCTACCTCTCCTCGCCTCTCCTCCCGCCCCTGGGGCCGGCCCCCCAGGGCTCCCTTAGGGGATGTCACAGGTCGGCCGCAAAGGCCCGCCTGTTCCGGCTCCTCGGACCACGCACCCGCCCGAAGCGGGTACGTTCGGTGACGTGGCTGGATTCAGGATCGGACGCGGCCGGGACAACCGCACACGTCAGCAGGACCCGCAGCAGCAGCCGTACGGACGGCAGGCGGCGCCCCCTCCGCAGTACGGAGGCGGACAGCCGGCACCCCCGTACGGCAGACAGCCGAGTCCTCCGCAGCAGCAGTGGCCGCAGCCGGGCGCCGGACACCCGGGCCCGCAGCAGGGCGGCTACGGCTACCCCGGACCGGGCGGGAACGGCGGTCACGGCGGGCACGGTGAGCCGGAGTACTTCGGCGACCCGTACAACCAGCAGCACGGCGGAGGCGGCGCCCCCGACCCGTACGCCAACAACCCTGGTCACACGCAGCAGTTCAGCGTGGACGAGGACGGCTACGGCGACGGCTCGACGTACCACGCGGGCACCGCGCCCGCGCCGCCGGCCGGCCCGCGCCTGCACTGGAAGCAGCTGCTGAGCGGCATCGTGCTGCGCCCGAACGCGACGTTCTGGCAGATGCGGGACTACCCGGTCTGGGGCCCGGCGCTGGTCGTGACGTTCCTCTACGGTCTGCTCGCGATCTTCGGCTTCGACGGCGCCCGCGAGGAGGCGATCAACGCCACCCTCTCGACGGCCATCCCGTACGTCCTGACGACGGCCGTGGCCTTCGTGATCGGCGGCCTGATCCTGGGCGCGGTGACCCACACCCTGGCCCGCCAGCTCGGCGGCGACGGCGCCTGGCAGCCGACGGTCGGCCTCTCGATGCTGATCATGTCGATCACGGACGCACCGCGCCTGGTCTTCGCGCTCTTCCTGGGCGGCGAGAACTCTCTGGTGCAGATCCTCGGCTGGGTCACCTGGATCGCGGCGGGCGCGCTGTTCACGGTGATGGTCAGCAGGTCGCACGACCTGCCGTGGCCGAAGGCGCTGGGCGCGTCGGCGATCCAGCTGATCGCGCTGCTGTCGCTGATCAAGCTCGGCACGATCTGAGACGGCGGGGCCCTCGGCACGATCTGAGACGGCGGGGGCCCGCCGCCGCGCGTACGGCGGCGGCGGCCCTCACCCTCCCCGTACGACGGGGGGTTCCACGCTCCAGGGAAAGTTGATCCACTCGTCGGTGCGCTTCCAGACGTACTCGCATTTCACGAGCGACTGCGACTTCTCGTAGATGACCGCGCTGCGGACCTCGGCGACGGTGTCGAGACAGAATTCATGGACGAGCTTGAGGGTGCGCCCGGTGTCGGCGACGTCGTCGGCGATGAGGACCTTCTTGTTGGAGAAGTCCACCACGTTGGGCACCGGCGCCAGCATGACCGGCATCGCGAGGGTCGTACCAACTCCGGTGTAGAACTCCACATTCACCAGGTGGATGTTCTTGCAGTCGAGCGCGTAGGCGAGCCCCCCGGCGACGAAGACCCCACCGCGGGCGATGCTCAGCACCACGTCGGGCTCGTACCCGTCGTCGGCGATCGCCTGCGCCAACTCCCGTACGGCGACCCCGAATCGCTCGTAGGAGAGATTCTCCCGCGTCTCCCAGGTCGTCCGGGTCTCCGGCAGGCCCTCCACGCGCGTCACACCTGCGTCCGGTGGAAGTTGAGGAACGACCGGGAGGCGGTGGGCCCGCGCTGCCCCTGGTAACGGGACCCGTAACGCTCCGAGCCGTACGGGAACTCGGCCGGCGAGCTGAGCCGGAACAGACACAGCTGCCCGATCTTCATCCCCGGCCAGAGCTTGATGGGCAGCGTCGCGAGATTCGACAGCTCAAGCGTCACGTGCCCGGAGAAGCCGGGGTCGATGAACCCGGCGGTGGAGTGCGTGACAAGGCCCAGGCGCCCGAGACTGGACTTGCCCTCCAGGCGGGAGGCGATGTCGTCGGGCAGCGAGATGACCTCGTACGACGACGCGAGCACGAACTCCCCGGGGTGCAGGATGAACGCCTCGTCCCCGGCCGGCTCGACCTTCCGCGTCAGATCGGTCTGCTCGACGGCGGGGTCGATGTGGGGGTAACGGTGGTTCTCGAACACGCGGAAGAACCGGTCGAGCCGTACGTCGATGCTCGACGGCTGCACCATCGATTCGTCGTAAGGGTCGATACGCACGCGCCCGGAATCGATCTCGGCCCGGATGTCCTTGTCAGAGAGAAGCACGCCCCGAGGATACGCAGAACGCGCGGGCCCACCCCAACTCGGGCAACCCCGCGCGCCCCACCGACCACCTGCGCTAGCGCCGCCCGCCCTCCGCGGATCCGACCACGGGCACAGACACGGGCACCGCGTGCCGCAACCGAGCACAACGCGGACACCGAATCAACCGACCGGGCCCAAGCCGCCCGGCGTCAAGCTGCTGCATCGGGAACGACGTAGTACTGAACACATGCCCTTCGGCACAGCGGACGACGGTGCGATCCATCAAGTCCATCAGGTCCCTTCCCCAAAAACGCGGACGAACCCACACATTAGGGGATCAACAGAACGCCCAACCAAGCGGCACTCCGACGAGGGACGCTACGCCCCAACTCCCGCGACCAACGCCGCCATCGAGCACCGAGAGTCGACAATGGGGTAGAGTGTCCAGCGAAGCGCCGCAGATCATGGCAGCTCCACGCGGGTGTAGTTTAATGGTAGAACATGAGCTTCCCAAGCTCAGAGCGCGAGTTCGATTCTCGTCACCCGCTCCACGACGAAGGCCCAAGTCAGTGACTTGGGCCTCCTTTGTTGTCTAGACCATTTTCCGGCCGCGTGCCATTCGCGTGCCATAACGACCCCTCCGACCAGGTCGGACGTTGCTGTCGGACCTCCTCAGGCGGCGCCTGACACTCCGTCGTCTCATTTAATGAGACACACTTCGAGTGACCTGCATCACAAGAGATTCATCTGGGTGGGCTGTGCGGGGGCGAATCCACCGCGGGGCGACTGCTCTTGTCGTCGTCACTCTGCGGTAGGAGGAGGCAGTCCTTCGGACTACCGGCGACGAGCGGGTTGTGCGCCAGGTCCCGGCGGGCGCGGCACGAGAGGGTGAATGGTCGCGCCGCTGCCACTCTGCTGGGTCGGCTCTGTCTGGCGGCGGACGTCGTGGTCGATGTCGGCGGCGAGCCGGCGCTGGTGCTCCTTGGTGGAGTGCTGGTAGATGAGCTGCGCCTTCTCGGAGGACTGGCCCGCGCGGACCATGAGGTCCTTCAGCTTGGCCCCCGTGTCGGCGGCGAGGGTGTTGCCAGTGTGCCGCAGATCGTAGAAGCGGAAACCTTCAGGCAGGCCCGCCTGATCCCGGGCTCTTCGCCACTTGCGCCCGAAGGTCGTACCGCGCAGGGCCGCGCCCTTCTCTCCGACGAACACCAGCCCGTCGCTTCCTGGCTCGGCGAACCATTCCAGGTGACGGCGGAGATCGTCGTACAGGAAGGCGGGCAGGACGATCTCCCGTTTGCCGGCCCGGGACTTGGGGTCGCCGATGACGCGGTGCCCGGTGTTCAGCTCGGGCGCGGCACGGCGCACCCAGAGAGAACCCGCTTCGAGGTCGATGTCCCCTCGGCGGAGTTCGGCGAGTTCCTCAGGGCGCATCGAGGCGAACGCGCCGAGGAGGACCATCAGCCGCCAGCGCAGGCCGATGACATCGGCGACAGCGAAGACCTGGGCCACCGTCGCGACGGGCCGTTCGTCGGCCTCCTCGCGTCCCGCACCGCGGATACGGCACGGGTTCTTGCGGATCATGTCGTCGTCGACCGCGGTCTCCATGACGGCTTTCAGCAGCCGGTACGACTTGGCGACCGTGGTCCTGCCCGTGGCCCGCAGCCGCTCCGCGCGCCAGGACCTGACGCGGGCCGGGCTGATGGCGTTGACGTACAGAGCCCCGAACGTCGGCTCCAGGTGCAGCCGCAGGAGCCGGCGGTACAGCTCGTCCGAGGTGGGCGCGAGGCCCCGTTCGTCGATCCAGCGGGTGGCGTATTCGGCGAACAACACCTCGCCGTCGGCCGGGTCGATCCAGTCGCCACGCGTCTGGTCGGCCTGGATCTGTGCGAGGAAGACCTCGGCGTCGCGCTTCGTCTCGTACGTGTCGGGGGCTGGGCGCAACACGCCGTCGGGGCCCGGGTAACGGGCCTGGTACCGGCCGGACGGCAGCTTGCGTATCGCGCCGAAGCGGCGACGCGAAGCCCCACGGGCGCGGGCGGTCAAGCCACTCTCCCGTGACGGGACCGCGCGCTGCGGACGGGCTCGATGGTCCGCTCGTCCACGTAGGCGCGAAGGACACTTTCGGCGATGCGGACGTACTTGCCGACCTTGACGTAGCGGATACGGCGCTCGTGGATCAGGCGGCGTATGAACCGCTCGCCGGTACCGAGCCGTTCGGCGGCTTCGGCCACGGTAAGGAGGCGATCGGGTTCGTTGCTCACCTCCTTCCAGACAGCGGTCCGGGCGGAGGGTCCGCGCGAGGGCATGGCGGAGCGGTGCAAGAACGTTCCTGTTCCGGCGCGCGGGACTGGCATCCCTGGGCGGCGCCTTGGGTGTTGATCGCGGAAGGGCGGGGAGAGGCGGAGCTGGCCGGCTAGGCGGCGGTTGGCTCCCGCAGCAGTGCGGAGGGCGAGACGCGCAGCGCGCCCGCAATGACGACGAGGTCGTCGATACCGGGGCGTCGTGGGGTGCGTTCGATGCGGCACATGGCGGTGTTGGTCACCGGGCGTCCCAAAGCGGTTGCCCGGTGGGCGAGTTGACACTTGTCGATGCCGTGCCGGGTGCGGAGGAATTCAAGGATGGGATCACCCCGGATTCCTGGCTTCCCTATTGCGAGCGGTCTGATTTCCATAGCCAAATTTGTACCTCGCGTTCGCCGGTTTGGTGAACCGGCGTTCTGCGGCTATGTTGCGCCCCGTTTCACCGTCACAGGGAAGTTGAGCGGGGTGCCCGGGGGCGAGGTGCGGGTGTCGGCGGCAGGCGTCGAGGCGTGATCTGACGTGGGGTTGTGTGTTGTAGCTCGGGTCGCGGCGGCTGTGCAAGGTTTCCGCGATGTGATGCTTCTGGCTTTGCCGGTGCGCGGGCTTTTTCGTCAACCGGCGTTTCGGGTCTACCGTTATTGAAAGGCCCCGCAGCAGGTGTTCGCCGACAGCTGTGCGCTTTCTCCGGTGAATGCTGGACTTGTGCGGCGTCACTGTGGCTTCTTGGATTCGCCCGCCAGGAAATGAGGCCGGCTCCCGGCGCGCAAAGCGCCGGGAGCCGCCAAGTCCCCTGCCGATTCGCCCTTCCGCGACGAACACAACGGTGCGCCATGGGTGCCAGCCCATCGGCCACCGGGTGAGGAAACTCCATGCCCGATCTTACGGCCCAGCCCGCCGTAGCGGCCTCCGATGCCCCGAGCCCGAGCCAGCCGCCTGGTCCCACCGCAGACGGCCGCCGGGGCGGCCGATGAGCAAGGACGCCCGTGAGTGGGTGTGGGAGCACAGCTCCAGCCGGGGAACCGCGCGCCTTGTCCTGCTGTCGATCGCCGACCGGGTGCCGGACGGGCAGTGCGTCGCCTGGGCCTCGATCGCCTCCCTCATGCAGCGGACGAACGCGAGCCGCAACGCCGTACGCAGCGCCCTGACCACCCTCGCGGCGAGCGGCGAGCTGCAGACGCTGGACGCCTTCGTCGGCCCGCAGCGCAGCACGGTGTACCGGCTGCCGCGCACCGCCGCGTGGCTCGCCGAGGTCGCCGCGGCCACGACGGACGACCTCGACGCGTACGTCGAGCCGGCCGCGTCCGATCCGGTGCCTGAGGTGGACGGGAAGCGGCTGCGGAAGCACGGAATCTGGCCCAAGGGCGGGGCGGAATCCGACCCCCGCCGTCAGAATCCGACCGAGTCGGAATCTGACCCCTCACGTCAGAATCCGACCCCTCGACGGGTCGGATCCCGACCCCCGGAAGGGTCAGAAACTGACCCCCAGAACCGTAGTGAACCGAAGGTGAACCGAAGTAGGTACAGCAGCAGTGGTGCTGCCCCGGTCACCTCGGCCGACGAGTGGCAGGCCGACCCGGACACCCACGCCTGGGCCCGGCAGCAGGGCCACCTCGACCGCCTCGGCGAACACGGTCTCGCCGCCGCCGACGCGAAGTGGCGTGCCCACCGTGCCGCATTCCAGCCCCGCACGGCAGGAGCGTGGGCGGCGGACTGGCGGTCCTGGATCACCCGGGAGCACAGCCCCACCCCCAGCCGCCCCAGCCTCTACGCCCTCCCCGGCCAACACCCCTCTCCCGCCGGAGGATTGACCCGCACCGAGGCCCACATCGCCGCCCTGCGCGCCGCGCTCGACGAGCCGAACGGAACGGAGTAGCACCCCGGTGACCCCCAACGAAGTCGGCGCTCTGCTGGCCTACCTCGGCCGGCTCGACCCGCGCCTCATCCGCACCGACACCGGCGAAGCCCGCGACCAGATAGCCCAGTGGCACCACCTGCTCGGCGACGTGCCCCTGGACACCGCCCACGGATGGGACACCCGCCTCGTCGCACGGGAACACATCCTCAACTCGCCCTACCCGATCCTCCCCGCCGACATCGCCCGCCGGTGGAACGCCAACCGCCGCGACCGCCTCCAGCGGCACACCGACCCCACCCCGACCGCCGATCCGGACGACCAGGCCGCCTGGACCGCCGAACTCGCCCGCACACGAAGGGCCGTGGCCACCGGCAGCGCAGAGCCCGCCCAGCACAGGGCCATCACCAGCGGGCGTGACGGGATCGACCGGGCGCTGGAGGCGCGGCTGCGGGAGATCGGCTCGTGCATACCCCCGGCCGTCCGCACGCAGCTGGCCACCTACCGGCCCACCCGCGCGGCCCGCGAGGCAGCCATCGCACAGGGCCGACCGGATGCCCTCGGCGTCCGCTGCGAGTGGTGCCACGCCGCCGAGGGACAGCCCTGCCGCAGCAGGCGCGTGGGCCCGGACGGCGGCGCCAGAGGCAACGCACCACGGACTACTCCCCACCCGTCCCGCCTCGAATCCGCCGCCGCGCAGCACGCACAGCAGCCCGCAACGACCTCCGAGCGTCCAAGGACAAGCTCGACGAGCAGCCGACCCGCGCCCAACGGCCCCGATACGGACGAGCCAGCGACCCGCCAGATGTCGGCCGACACCGCGAACGCCCTTCTCAGAAAGGCCGCATGAGCAACCTCCTGCCCTCAGGTTCGATCACCGACCTGCTCACTCTTCTCGCGGTCGGGGTCGCGTTGACCGGCGGGTTGGCCCTCGCCGTGGCGGGGTGGTCGAGACGGCGGCGCACCGCACGCAGCCCGCACCAGCCGGGCAGTCCTGCGGTGAAGGTCGCCGCGGTCGCGGCGGTCGGCTGCACCGCCTACAGCGCCGACACGAGCTGGCGGTTCGCCGCCGACTACCTCGACATGGCCGGCACCATGGAGCGGGCCGCGATGTTCGGCGCCGCGGAACTGGCCCTGTTCGCCACCGCGCTGATGGCCCGCCAGAACCTCAACAGCCAGGGCGCACCGGGGCTTCCTGGCAGCCTGGTCTGGGTCATCACCGGGGTGCAGATCATCCCGGCGTACGCCGAGTCCGGGATGGTCGGCGGCACGGTACGGGCCTTCGTCGGACCCGTCATGGCCGCCATGCTCTGGCACCTCGCCATGGGCATCGAACTGCGCCTCCACAAGCCGGACGCCGCTTCGAAGAGTCTCCTGGCCACGCTCAGACGCGAGGTGCGCGAGCGGCTTCTGTCCCGCCTGGGCATCGCCGCCCGCGACCGTGACGCCGCGCAGATCACCCGCGAACGCGCCACCGCCCGCGCCGTCACCCTCGCCACCCGCCTCGCCGAACGCACACCCGCTCAGAGGCAAGGGTGGCGCGGGCGGAGACTCACACGCCGCCTGTCCAAAGCCGTGGGACGCGCCGCAGTCGGCACCGACCCAGCGCAGCGCGCGCAGCTGCTCGACCAGCTCGCCGCCCGCAGGCACGCACTTGCCCTTGCCACGGTTGCCCTCCCCTCCCCCTGGACCGTCGTGCACAACAAGCGCGCTGATGCGGTATCAGACACGGCCCCCTCACCGGGAGACCGGAACACCTCGGTCCCCGGCGACGGTCCCCGCGCTGAAACCGAATCCTTCGGGGACCGGGCATCGGGGACCGAAAGGGGACCGGTCCCCGAAAGCGAAAAGCACGACGCCGGGACCGACGTGGGGACCGAGCAAAGCGAACTGGGGACCGACGAGAAGGCCGAGGACTCTGCGGGGACCGACGCCGTCGTCAGCGACGAGGACTGCGTCGAAACCGCTGGTCAGGCGACTCCTGAGCAGCCTGCCGTGATGCATCGCGGGGGCCGGGACCGCCAGAGCACCGGCGTGGGGACCGTCCGCCGTGGGGACCGGGGCCAGCTTCTCGCCGTCACGGGGACCGCGCGTCACGGGGACCGGGACCGCAGAACCACACGCGTGGGGACCGAGACGGAGACCGAGGATCACGGGGACCGAGAGCGAGCTCGCACGGTCCCCGTGCGACGGAACCAGAGGGCGAAGGGCAAGCGGAACCGGTCCCGAACGAGGCAGACGAAGGGTGCGCCGAAGGGACCGGCCCTGTCGATGGACCAACTCGTCGCCAGGGTTCGGCCCCACGTCCCGGCGGTGCTGGAACGCGACGGCAACGAGACCGTCACCCGGGTTCAGCTGCGGGAAATCCTCCGCCACGAGGGCCTCACGGGCGGCCGGAACGACCGCCTGGGCGTCGTCCTGCAAGAACTGCGCACCGAAACCACCACCTGACATCCGACAACCACCCACGAGAAGGAAACCGAACTCGATGACAGAACCGCAGCACGCCCCCGCCCACGAGCCCGGGAGGGAAGACACCAACTCGACCTCAGGCGGAGCAAGTTATCGCGTGAGCATTGCTGCCGATGGCAGCAATGCTCACGCGTCTCCCGCCCCGGAGGTGGCGGGAGCCGGTCGGCGCCAGGGGGCGCCGGCCGGTCCGGATGGGGCCGAGGGCGGCCTCCATCCGGAACAGCAGGAGGAGCAGCATGAGTGCCGTCGTTCGTCGTGTGAGCACGCTTGCGCCGCTCCGTTGAAGCCGCGTGTGAAGCAGCGTGAGCGTCTGCGTGACAACGAGAAGCGCATGCACCAGCCGAGCTGCCGCATGAACGACACGGAGTACCAGCGTCTGGCCCGAGGCGCTGCCGCCTGCGGTATGAGCATCGCCGCGTTCCTCGCCCGCGCCGGCCTCAACGCCGCCCGTGATCTCGACCGGACCGCCGCCGAGGTGGCCGGTGAACGCGAAGTGGTGAGCGAGCTGTTCGCGCTGCGCCGGCGTCTCGGGCAGATCGGCAACAACCTCAACCAGGTCGCCAAGGCCGCCAACTCCGGCGCCGACGCACCCCATGCCACGGCTGTTCTCGACGCCGTCGAACGCGCCGCGCGGCGGGTCGACGCCTTCACCCAGCAGTACCTCACCGGCGAGAACCGGCCCGGATGATTCCCCGTGTTCAGAAGCGGGGCAGCCGCACGGTCGGCCTGATCTTCTACCTGTACGAGCCCGGCAGGTGCGAGGAACACACCGACCCCCACCTCGTCGCGGCCTGGGACGCCTTCGCCCCCGACCCCGGTCGCCACCCGGACGCCACCCACGGCGACCTCGCCCGGCTCCTGGACCAGCCCGTCGACGCCCTGTCGCCCTCGCGTCGCCCCGACCAGCACGTGTGGCACCTGTCCGTACGCGCGGCTCCCGAGGACCCGGTGCTCACCGACGAGCAGTGGGCGGACATCGCCCGGCGTATGGTCGCCGCCACCGGCATCGCCCCCACCGGAGACGACACCGCCTGCCGGTGGGCCGCCGTACGCCACGCGGACGACCACATCCACATCGTCGCCACCCTCGTACGCGAAGACGGCCGCAGACCACGGCTGAACAACGACGCCGCCCGCGCCCAGGCCGAAGCACGCCGCCTCGAAGCCGAATACGGCCTGCGGCAGCTCAACCCCGGCGACGGCACCGCCGCGAAACGCCCCACCAGCGCGGAGCGCCACAAAGCCGAACGCGAGAACCGCCCCCAGACCCCACGCGAGGAACTACGCGAAACCGTGCGCCACGCAGCAGCCGGCACCCTGAACGAGACCGAGTTCTTCGAACGTCTCACCGCCGCCGGTCTCCTGGTTCACCAACGTGTCGCGCCCTCCGGCGACCTCCTCGGCTACAAAGTCGCCCTGCCCGACGACCGCAATCACGACAGTGAACCCGTCTTCTACGCCGGTTCCACCCTCGCCCCCGACCTCTCCCTCCCCAAGATCCGCAAACGGTGGACCACCGGCGGTCCGGAAGCGCCGGGTGACGCACCGGCCGACGCGTCCGCAGGTCGTCGGTGGCCGGGGCCGGGGGGCGCGAGGCGGCGGGCGAGCTGGGCGATGTGGCAGGCGCTGCTGGTCATCGACCACGGCACCGACGAGCAGGTAGCCGTCCGCATCACCGGGGCGGGGGAAGTCCTGGACGCGCTCGCCGCCACCTCCGACACTGCCACCAGAAGTGAACTTCGCCGGGCGGCCTTCGTGTTCGAGCGCGCCACCCGCTCCCACACCCAAGCAGCGCATGGGCATGACCGGGCGTTGCGCCGGGCCGCCCGCGACCTGGTCCGCAGCGGGCCGGCCCTCGGGGGCGGGGAGGACGGGGCGACCACGGCCATGGTGATCGACATGGCGTTCTACCTGATCACCGCCGCCGTCCACTGGCACGCCCGCAAGAACCACACCCAGCAGGCCGCCGCCGCCCGCCAGAGCGCCGAACACCTGCGCAACGCCTACCGGGCCGCCGCCCGACACCCGATGGCCCTCCTCCACCAGCGAGGCCAACACCTCACCCAGCCCCGGCTACAGCGACAGGCCGTGCATCTTCGCACCGCGGTGCCGGAGCTGGCCGAGCAGATCCTCGCCGAACCCGGCTGGCCCGCCCTGGCCGCCACCCTCGCCGACGCCGAAGCCGCCGAACAAGAGCCTTCCGAGCTGCTCGCCGAAGTGACCAGGCGCTGGGAGCTTCACACCGCCGACTCCGTCAGCGACGTACTCGTCTGGCGGCTGCGCCGCATGGCCAACCTGCCCGCCGACGCCGAACAGATAGCCGTCGCCGGAGATCTGCCCGCGCCTTCACGAGCGCGCGTCGTCGGCCAGGCGAAGAGTCGTACGGACCGACCACGTCAACGGCGGTGACCAGGGAATGCTGACCGATACGACGGTCGAGGTCGCCCTCTGGCAGTACTGGCCGGAGGGCGACCGTTGGATAAAATGACCGGCTACGAAGAGCTGGTGAAGCGGGTGCCCTGCACGCCGGGGAAGAGCCCGGGAGCGAGACTGATCGCGAAGTCCCGGATGGGTACTTCGACATTGAATATGAGACGCCCCCGTTTCTTATGACGTGATTGTTTACTGCTCTGTGCATGACGGATCTGGTCGAACCGTCGGTACCGGCAGAGTTGCGGGTGTTGTTCCGACGGGGTGGTGTCATCGGCTGATGCGAAGCGGGGGCCGGGTCCGGTCCAGGCCCGATCGCCTGCGGCCTGCCTCTGTCAGTGGGCATCTTGGCCCGAACCTCCACGACAGCCGCGCCCCTGCTTCTTCACCGCAGACTCAGCAACTGAATTGACCTCTTAGAGTCCCTTGCTGGACTGCCCGACACACAGATGTTGAACATGCCCTCCCGCTTGACCTGGAGCAATCGTCAAGACTTGTGGATGAAGTGACCTGCGGATCAGTGTGAGCTGTGCCGCTGGAGGGTGGTCTTGGCGGTGTTGCGGATCCGTTTGGTGCGGCCTTGCTCGGCGAGGAGGCTGACCGCGTCGGTGTTCGACGTGGTGGCCACTATGAGCTGAAGCCAGTTGGATGAGCCCAGGAGGGTGTCCGGGCGCCAGGGCTGACCCTGCGCGACGGCCCGGAAGAGGGACCACTCCTGCAGGCGCTGCGCCAGGAACGGAGAGCTCGTCGTGGCTTCGGTCATCATCTCGGCCCAGGGCTCGTAGCCAGGTCCGAGGTGGAGTGCGCTGGCGCGGTGGTCCAGGTGCCGTAGGACGGCGGACTCGGCCATCATCTGGTCCGGATCGGCGAGGACCTCGCGGATCAGCTCGGGCTCGTCGGCGTCGGTGACCTGTTCCAGCGCGCTGAGGTAAGCCCAGAAGCGCAGGTGCTCGGCCGGCTCCTGCGGCTGGAGTGCTTCGTCGGTCATGCGACCTGCTCCTGCCGCTCGACAAGGACACCATTCTCGAAAGTGGCGCCAGCACGAACCAGTGCGACCAGGTGGGCGCCGGTGATCGCGCGCCAGCGGTCCTGGGCGGACTCGACCAGCTTGAAGACCATGGCCAGGGCCGCGGCGGGGCTGCCGGCGCCGCGGGTGACCTTGGTGCGGAGCTTGACGGTGGCGAAGGTGGACTCGATGGGGTTCGTGGTACGCAGGTGGATCCAGTGCTCGGCCGGGAAGTCGTAGAACGCCAGCAGTTCCTCCCGGTCGTCGGTGATTTTCGTGGCGGCCTTGGGCCACTTGGTGCCGTAGGTCTTCGCGAACGCGGTGATCGCCTTCTCGGCGCGGGTGCGGTCTTCGGCGTTGTAGATCTCCTGCATTGCCTTCGTCGCGCCTGGCTGGGCGGACTTCGGCAGGGCATTGTTCACATTTCGGGTTTTGTGGACCCAGCAGCGCTGATGGCGGGCCGCGGGGAAGACCTCGGCCAGGGCCTTCCACAGGCCCATCGCGCCGTCGCCGACCACCAGCTCCGGGTCGCGCATGCCGCGTCGGCGGCAGTCGCGCAGCAGGTCGGCCCAAGACTCGGTGGACTCGCGCAGCCCCTCGGCGATAGCGATCAACTCCTTGGTGCCGTCGACGCGCACCCCGAGCAGGACCAGGACGCACGAGTGTGCCTGGCCGAGGGGATCTTGGGGTGGACCCCGTCGGCCCATACGTAGACGAAGTCGCGGTCGGACAGGTCGCGGGCCTGGAAGGCTGTGTGGTCCTCGCCCCACTGCTTCGTCAGCCGGGTCACCGTGGCCGGCGACAGTCCGGCGGCCGAGCCGAGGAACTGCTCCAGCGCGGGCACGAAGTCCCCGGACGACAGGCCGTGCAGGTAGAGCAGCGGCAGCACCTCGCTGACTTTGGGCGACTTGTGGCACCACGGCGGAAGGATCTTCGAGGAGAACCGCTTGCGCTCGCCCGTGGACTCATCGACGCGACGGTCGTTCACCCGCGGTGCCCTGACCTCGATGGCCCCGGCGGCCGTGGCCACGGTCCGGGGCCGGTGGCGGCCGTTGCGGACCACCAGGCGACGACCAGATTCGTCGGTCTCGGCCGCCAACTCGGCTATGTACTGGTTGACTTCCGCCTCCAGAGCGGCAGCCAGCATCCGGCGGGCGCCTTCACGGACAATCTCGTCGATCAGGGAGCCGGACTGGGTGGAGCCGTCATCGGTGACTACGCTGAGCACTGGGCGTACCTTCCCGACCCGCGCTGCAACGCGGGCCTACTCGGAGACCTTAAGGATCATTCGGGAAGGTACGCCCTCCGCGTGCCCTCCCGGAACCGATCCACAAGTCTTGAGCATTGCTCCTTGACCTGTGCCACTAGTCACGGTGGGTTAGCACGATGCGTGCAGCTGCGGACTTGTCCGCCTCGGCAGCCTGACTGAACAGGTTCATGAGCGCCGTTCCTGCCCAGGGATGCCCTATTTCCTGAACTAGCGCCTCGTAGTAGCGACCCAGAGCGGCCAACAGCGGACCGTCACCGCTTTGAACCTCCGCAGCCCCTTTGCGTAGACCTTCCAAGAGAAAGGGCAGTGCTGAGGCGGAGACCCAGGGCTGCGTCAGGGCTTGGACGGAAAGCTTCTGCAGGTTGCCGGACCTGTGGGAGGGCAGCGTTGCCCGCCAGAGGCCCGCGTAAGCAGCTGCCAGCCAGGCCGAAGCATGGTCCGGTTCTGAAGCGATGATCTGTGCAACTGCATCAAGGACCAACCGCACCACGCCCTGCACATCGGCCCAGGCCGTCGGCCGTGCGATCGCGGCAGCTACCCCTCGTGCGTGCCAACCGTCGGCCTGCGCTGCAAAACCGTACACGTCGCTGGAGAAGGGTATGTCCATGTAGAAATTCCGCAGGAGTTCGGCCTTCAAAGCCATCGCCTCCTCCGGTGCCATGGTCTGCTCGCGTTGGCACGCGTCGATCAGGGCGAGCGTTCCGAATGCGGGTACACCCACCGACCGGGCGGCCGCGCGCAGTGCTCGGTCGTCGCACCACAACACCAGGCCGTGCTCTTTGGCCAGATCCAAGCCCGTGAGCCATGCCTCCGTACCCCGGCCAGCAGGCATCCCCGGCAGTGCACGCAACTCCGGTCGGGCCACCCGCGGCAGTGAACGCACAATGTCAACGGCACGCTCGAGCGTGCGACGCAAGGCACTCACCTCCTCATCCGGAGCAACGTGAAGATTCGCCCGTGATTCGTCCTCATTCCAGACCAGCGTGGCACCGGACCGCTGGGCGAAGAAGTCGAGGGCGTGGAAAGCATCGCCAACGATCTGGTCGGTTGTCACGATGCTCCGGCAGGAGCCGATGAGCCGTTCGGTGGCGCCCCGCTCCAACAGGGCAAGAGACACCGCCGCACTTGTATCCACGACCACCCGCCGGGTCAGCGCGGCTTGGATAGCACCCGCCTCCACCGCGTTTGCGGACGGGTCGGAGGCGAACACACCAGGCCGTCCTGCAGTGAGCCGCACACACAACTCGGCGTATGACCTGCCGGTCATCAGGGCCAGCATCCCCATGGGAAGCTGGCCTTGATTGATCCGCTCTCGGATCTCACGACGGTCCTCGTGCTCGCGGCGCAGAATCTCGCCGATCTCGTCGAGCACCGCCTGCGGATCCGTGGCATCGAGGGCGCGGAAGTAGACGCTGTCCGGGAAGCGCTCCAGGTAGTCCGAGCTCGCTTCACGCATCAGCTCGGCCGTCTCTGCAGTCATGGGCTGTGACGTGGTGGTGCGCCAGTAAAGAACTCCCAGGAAGACCCCTAGCAGTTCGTCATCCTGTGGCCAGTTCTGCATCAGTTCCAGCGCACGCCCGACGAACTGTGGATCAGCAGAGCAGCGTGCCCCCAGTTGAACCCACAGGAGCGCTTCATTGCGGCGCCTTGGTGCAACTGCCTCCCCGAGTTCGGTGAGCGTCTGCCACGCTTCGTCTTGCTGTGCCCGTGTGGCATAGCACCTCACCAGGGCCCAGCGCGCGTCCAGATTGTGCGGGTCCAATCTCAGGAGCACGATGGCCGCGTCGGTGGCCGACTCCCAGTTCCCTGCAGCGGATTCTGTCTCAACGAGCAGCTCATACATCGCACCTTGCGCTGCCCAGCCTGGGCCGGCGATCCTCAGCGCGCTCTCAGCGCACTCTTTAGCCTTCTCGTAATCCCTCGCTTGTTGATAGGTGCGGGCTGCTGTTGACATCAGCTGCGCATCGCGCCACTGTGCTGCGGCTTCCTGCAGGGTGGCCGCAGCCCTTTCGAAATCGCCGAGTTGTTGATAGCGCTGCGCCAGATTCAGGGCGATGAACGGACTCTGGTTCGCGTTGGCACGCAGAACCGACAGATCGCCGCCCGCTGCACCGCTGACGGCGCGGGCGAACTTCTCAAGATCCGCTACTGCTTCGGGATAGTCACCCCTCAAGTGAGTGATCCCAGGCAGGCTCTGCCCAGATTCCACCAGTCCCATGGCCGCCATGAGCTGCTCGGGTCCCGTCTGCGCTGCATCCCATGCGTGTTGCCAGGCTTCGGCTACCCGCTCGTCCTCGCTGTCACTGTTGGCACGGCGTTCCTCCAGCACAGCCAACACCTGCGCTGTGACGAACGGGCTTGTCACCACGTCCAAGAGTTCGCGCGCCCGGTATTCGCGGCCCGTCATCGCCGCGATCAGGGCACTCTCTTCCAGGACCCGAGGATCCTCCGCTTCTTGCGCGTTGGCGTCTCCTTCTGGAGCCAGCTGTGAGAGCGCCCAGGCGGTCGCCGCATCCTGGCTGAGCAGTGCGGCCTGCATCCCCAGGACCACCGCTGCCGCACTGTCACCGAACCATTCCCGACGTGCGTTACGCACCCGTAGGCTGACGGCCAGGGCTTCCTGGGCGTCGGCGAGTTTACGGCGCGTAGCGCGGCGCGTAGCTCGCTGCAGCAGGGTCTGGGCCAGCGCCAGCCCAAGCTGAGGAAAGCGCGCGATATCAGCGTCTCTCAGAGCTGGCAGAGCCTGGTCGGTCAAGTCCTGCCCTACGAGGGCGTCCGTTGTGAGGAGAAGTTGCAGAGCTTGCGCACTGTCATCAGGAGGCGTCCACCGGCTGAGATGGCTCAGGGCTGCGGGCCGGTCGCCGTCGAGGACAGATCCCAAGGCGTGAAACAGCGGCGAGTCCAGATCTTGATGGGCAGTCAGATACGAACGTGCGCTGCCCGCGGTCAATGTCTCTGCCTGCAGTGCAGCCAGTACGACGAAAAGGTCACGAGGGAATCCGCCCTCGCGTACCGCCCGTTCATAGAAGGAGAACGAGGCGGTGCGGGCATCGTATGCCGACGCCAGTTGGGCTAGCCAAGGAAATGCATCGGCGGGGGCGCTGACGAGCCACTGCGGCTCGTGCCTGGCCCACTGCTCCAGTATGTTCTTGCGCGAAGTCCTGCCTATCGGAAGCTGGTTGACGACCACTCCCACGTGAGGCCAGTGATCACACAACCGGCGCGCTTCCTCTTGGAGCACGGGCGGCAAGGTCCCTAGCGCCTGATCGAAGCCGGACCCGCCCGCACCCAGCGCCGCGCCCCCGTCGGTCACGTACTGCGTTGCAATGAACGTGACCTTGCTGTTTTCACCGATCGCAGAACCGACGATTGCTCCGCCGGCCGCGACCGCACCCGGACCGGCAGAAACCGTCCGCGCGGCTTCGACGGGAATTTCGCCTCCTGGAGCGGTGGTCTGGCTCTTGCCGAGAAGCCAGGAAAACAACTTCACCGTTCACTACCCTCCCCGAGGGCGCTGTCCGTAATGTCACCACCGGTCGCGATCCCGTCTCTACCAGCTCGCACATCATCTGCGTTCCGCCTCCCAGCACTACTCGGCGTGGTGTGAGGACCGGTCACCTTAGAGTTGTTCCCGATCGCAGAGCCAGTGATGTTGCCTCCAGCCACGATCGACCCTCGGCCTCCACGCACGCGACGCCCACCTGGAGACCCACCAACTGTGCTGCGGATCAGGACGATCACAGACACCAACAAGCCGCCCATGGCGAGGACCGCACCCACCACCCCCACAGTCCGCTCTGTCGTGTCAGGATCCGCGAAAACAGCCATCAGGACCATCCCAACGGCCGCCAGTCCGGTCAACGTCACCATCACCGATATCCACACGCGTGCCGTTCCCCTCATAGCCACATCCTCACCGATCCTTCGCCAACGCCCGTTCTGCGCAGAAGAACAGAGAGTGCCCTCATCGGCCCCCGATGAGACCGTAGCGGCAAGGTGGTAGATCAAATACCCGAATCGAGTTGCAGCTGAGGATGCGGCAGTCTGCACGCTAGCTGGGCCGGGCGCGACTGACGAGCGCGTGATCGCAGTGAGCTCCCGTCTCGCGGTAGTCGTGTGCGGCGACCAGGGAACTCCCTCGTCTTCACCGCTATAGCCGCCAGCTTGATCAAATATCGGCGACTCATCAAGGAGAACGACCTCTTAAGCGCGGCACTCCTCGACCTCTTTTCCGAGCCTGCGATGAAGGTGCCTTTCTCGGACGACCGGATCTTCTTCGTCCGCTGGTCGGCCTCTAGCACCCCCAAGGCCATCTTCACCAGGTCTTAGACGACGAAGAAGTCGGCGTCCACACCGGTACCTATGGCCTCCTCGTACTCGTACGGCCTGCCGTGGGCCGTCATCGCCCCGGGCGAAGACGTTCCTGACCCGAGCTCGATCAGCAGGCGGCCCACGAAAGTCCCCCGTCCACGCGGTGCGATCTCAGAATCCGTCGCGCTCTCGGCCTGTGATTCCCGCACGGGGTGCCCCGAAGTAGAGCAGTGTGACCCTTGCTGCCTCATTTGGGAGGCCACGCTTCGCTCACCGGATCGCAGGGGCCCTTGAACCGCTAGTTGGCGGGGGCGAGGAGGAGCCGTTCCTTCGTGCTTTCGGGCAGCACGTGGCGCAGGACTGGTGCGGTGCTGCTGAGGGATGCGGCGAAGGCGGCGACGAGGTCGTGCGGTACGCCGGCGGAGAACGACGCGGCCCACAAGTACGGTTCCCTGAGGGCGGGTTCGGCCCATGCCTGCCATCCGGCCGGGCCTGTGTCGTCGGCGGCGAGGGTCAGGGCGTGCGGGTCACCGTCCTGGATGAGCGGCGGCACGTCTCCGAGGCTGAGGTAGGTGGTGAACATCGGGTCCGTCGCGCTGGCATGGGGCTGGTCGATGTCCCGGAGCCAGCCGTGCGCCGTGACCGCGTCGAGGACCAACTCGGGTCCGCCGAGCGGCAACGCGGGCTGGTCGCGGTTGTCGAGTGCGGCGATGAAGTCGGCTACGGCTTCTCCGGGGACGTCCGGGGTGAAGTAGGCCGACCACGCGGCGAGCGGGCTGTTGGTGTTCGTCCGGGCGGAGATCTGCCAGGCGACCGGCAGCCCGCCGAGGAGGAACGGCTCGTCGGCCAGGACCCACTGGGCCCAGCGGAGGGTGTCGGGGCTGATGTGCAGGACGGTGCTCCGCAGGACCTGCCGGTCCTCCGGCGCCTCGTCCGGCTCCTGCCGTCCGCGGACGATCGTCAGGTTCGTCCAGCCGAGCCTCGCGAGCGCGTCGGCCACCGTTTCGTAGAACTGTCCGTCGTCGCCGGCCAGATACCGGGGACCGGCCCAGAACGCCTGGGCCCCGGACGGGTTGGGCGGTTGGAGCGGGAACTCGGGGTACAGGGGCGCCTCCAAAGCTAGGGGTACGTGGCTACATGCCGCCAGCGGGGCGGCGCGGGGACGACCGTCTCGGGAGCCTTCTTCGGCTGCCGGTCGAGCTGGATCTCAAGTACGGGGCGTGCTTTGGCCGCTTCGACCCCACGGGCAGACATGCCTGTTCAGAAGCTGAACAGGAGAGGTGTTCAGTGTCTGTACGCGGCGGCCGTTCAGATTCTGAACGGGCTTGCGGCGATCACTGCCACCGGTCTCCGAGTGGCTGAATCAGGCGCGCACGTGGACGACGGCGCCTTTCGCTTCGTGGACAGCGAGGCTCTGTGCCGTTCACTGAGTGAACGGGCTGTGGCTTCAATTGCGTCTCTGACTCTCGGCCGTATAGCGGCAGCGAGTTCTAGTGGCCGCCTTGCAGGTCTTGGCCGAGCAGGGCCACTTCGACCTGTCCCCCGAGGTACGGCGCTGTTCGTCCCTCCGGGGAACGGGGGCGTGTTCCGAAGCGGAACGGGACAGTGGCAGAGCCTCGACGGTGGCAGATCATCCGGGGCCAGTTGGGGCCGCGGTCACGAGCAACTACTCCCCTGACCTGGCATCTTCGGGGAGGTTGTCTACGTTGGCATGCTCCGCCGACGGTGCCCAGTCCTTCGTGGGTCTTTCCTGTCTGCCTGCGGCGAACTGGCCGCGCGGTCAGCAGGGTCGCCCCTTGTGGCGAGGCGGACGCCCGGGGTGGTGGCCGAGGACGGAGGTGTTGACGGGGCTCTGAGATGTCCGCGTCGTGGCCCTGCGCAGCGCGCGTTCACGGTAAGCAGACCGCGACCAAGGGAGGCTGCCGGCCCAGGGATCCGGCCAATGGCTTCGGGTCAGGTCCGCCTGCGGCTCGCGATCTCGTCGGAGAGCCGCTGCACATGGGCGGGGTCCGCGTCCCGGGCAAGAGCGACGTAGTGGTCCATGACGGCCGGCCGGTAGCGCACGGGCAGCGCCTGTCCTGGGGCGAGTCGGGTCAGCTCGGTGATCGTGAGGTCTTCGTCCGCGATACCGCGGAACGAGGTGCCGCCGGCGGTCTCCACGTCGAGCATCAGGACCACGCGTGGACTGCCGTCGCTGCTGACCTCCCGCCAGTCGACGAGAACGCCGAGGGCGAGCGCCCCCGTACGCAGTTCCGCATTGCGCTTCCGTGCGTCACCGCTCAGGAGCGGGTTCGGGGCGACGCCCGGGAAATCGGGCCCGACGCCGAGCGATTCCCGACTCAGATCGGGCCGGAGCCGCGCCATCAGATCGTTCAGATCGGTGAGCTTCTTCTTCCGACCGAACATCCCGACCCCTCCCTCACACCGGTGCCGGAATCTCGGCCTGGCGCCTCGCCCTCACCGCGAGCCTACGTCACGGCCATTCCCGACCACCGTCACATCGCCCCGCCCTTCGCCAGAGACGCGCTAGCTCAGTTCCTGGAACCGGTGGTGGAGTTGTCGTGCTGTCGGGCGCTGGGCCGGGTCCATGGTCAGGCCGGCCAAGATGGCCTTCTCGAAGGCCGGGAATGCCCACGGTCTGGTGATGGTGAGGTCGCGGCAGCGGCCTTGGGCGAGTTCGGCGCGGAGGGCTGGTGTGCTGAGCTGGGTGTTCTTTTCGCTGATCGGGTAGATGCCGGTCCAGCAGGCGTAGATCGTGGCGCACAGGGACCAGACCTCTGAGGCGGTGGTCAGTTCCAGGTGTTCGGACGGCTTGGTGGCCAGTCGGCGGGCTGCCAGTTCGGGGGAGTTGAAGAAGTCGTACGCGCCCCGGTAGGTGACGGGGGCGGGGCCGGCGGGGGCCGGTGGCTGGGCCATGGCGAAGTCGAGCAGGTGCGCCCCGTCGTCGTGCAGGAGGAAGTGGACCTCTTGCATGTCGCCGTGGCGCCAGCCGTTGTCGTGGAGGTCGGCGACGGCACCGGCCATCGCCGCCGCGTAGCTGGCGGCAGTCCGGTCACTGGGGGTATGCCGCAGTTTCGCGAAGGCGGTGTCGGCTTCTTCGCCGTGCAGCCACCGCAGGGCAAGCCAACTGCCCTCACCGTCGGGCAGGTGACCGTGCTGGTGGTAGAAGCCGGTGATCACGCCGTCTCGCTCCAGGGCCTGGAGGAGCTGGGCCTCGACGAGCGCGAGGCGTTCGGAGTCGACGTGGCCCTGGGGGTCGCTGCACGCCGTGGTGATCTTCAGCGCGTGCTGGTCGCCGTTCTCGTGGCGTACGCGCCACAGGGCGGTGCCTCGCCGGTCGGCCACCAAGCTGACGCGTGCGTCAAGGGCGTCGGGGCCGAAGGCGTCGGTGAGGATCTGCTCGGGGATGGTCATGCGGTGTCTCCGGCGGGCGATGGGGCGGCACTGTCTGCTGGTTGGTGACTGTAGAGGGACACGTGGTGCGTGCTGATGGTGGTGAACGGGGAGTCGTCCCAGTTTGCGGTCCGGCGCTCCAGACGCAGGCCGGCGAGCTGCGCCATCAGGTCGAGTTCGCTGGGGAAGGCGTAGCGCATGACGTTGGGAAGCAGACGGTAACCGGCGGGGCCGATGCGTACTTCCTGGGCGTGGACGGTCTGCGCCACGGAGTCGTGGACGAAGGCCGACCACTTCAGATGGTGTTCGCTCATCTCGCGGACGATCATCTGCTGTCGTTCGGCCGCCATGCCCGAGGTGTGCGGGACCGCGGCCTCGATCACGAAGTGCCCGTCGGGGGTGAGGTGCCTGGCGGCGCTGCGGAAGCAGCTGACCTGGGCTTCCTGGCTGGTGAGGAGGAAGAACGTACTGGCCGAGATGTAGATGAGCGGGTAGCGGATCCCGAGGTCGAACAGGGCCATGTCGCCGAGGCGGGCCCGCACGGCGGGGCGGCCGGCGGGCAGCCGGTCCTGGTGTTCTTCGAGGCGGCGGATCATTTCCGGTGAAGCGTCTAGCCCGAACACGGGAATGCCCCGGTCGGCGAGTGCGAACGCGACGCGGCCGGTGCCGATGCCCAGTTCCAGGGCCTTCCCCTCGCCAGCGAGGCGCGCCAAGCCGTCGGCGGCCGGACCGGGGTCCTGGTTACGGGTGTCCTCGTCGTAGTGCGGCGCCCACTGGTCCCAGCGGGCTGCCTGCTCGTGCAGGTCGTTCACAGTGTTCTCCCTACAAGCCGGGTCGGACCGGGGGCCGGCTCCGTGCGGAGCCGGCCCCCGGCAGGCGTCAGCCTTGTGTGCGTGTCCGGTCAGGCAGCCGGGACGGCCCGCCAGTGGGTGACCTCGACATGGTTCGCGCCGACGCCGAGCTTGCTGAACATGCGCTGGTGCATGGTGTTGCCGTACACCTGGGCCTTCTCGGTGAAGTACGTCTCGTCGTACCAGGCGACGCCGAACAGGACGTGCCCGCCGCCCTCGGTGCTGCCGGTGTCGGGCTGTACGAAGACGGACTGCCAGTCGTACTTCTTCTCCGCCACGGGGCGCTTGCGCAGCTCCTCGTCGGACAGCCGCAGAGCCTCGATCGTGCGCTCGATGGTGGCCGAGTCCTCGCAGTACAGCGAGCAGTCCGAGCGGCCGACGAGGGCCTTGGTGCCGCGGCGGGCGCGGTCGTCGTCCTCGCCGGTCATGACCCGATAGCGCGTGGGAGTTTCGGGGTTTTCGAGCAGTGCAGAATGCATGGTGCTCCTTCTCGCTCCTGTGGAGTGGGGCCTTGATCCGGTTGCGCCCGGTTCAGGGCCTTGGGGGTGCTCGCGCCCTGGCCGGGGTGGGAGCCAGTCCGGCCGTATCGCGGTCGGCATTGGCCTCCCGGCCAGGGCGGCGGCCCGCTCACGGGCATGTAGCGCCCTTGAGCGGGGGTCGTGCCCCTGAACCTGCGCGGGCCCACCAAAAGGGCGGCACAGGAAGGGAGTTGTGAGTTCAGGCAGCCTGTCGGTACCTGCGCGTTGGGGGATGGGATGTCGCGTGTGCGCGCTACTTCCCGCCCTTCTTCTTCGCTTCCTTGGCTGCCGCCCGCCGGTCCGCCCGATTGCCGTTCGCGTCCGGGGTGGCGCCCAGCGCTCGACTCCTACGGACCGTGTATCCGTCCGACGCACCGCCGGTGTGGGTCTGCGTCGCCTTGGGCTTCTTCGTCACCTGGTCTCCCCTTGTCGTGTCTGAGTGGTGATCGTCCCGGCGGGGCCGTTGCTTGCCCTTCCCCGCCCCTCCGGAACGGTGTTCACGGAGCTGGCCGGCCGATCTACGCGGCGAACAATCCGCCCACCAGATCGAGCGGTTCGGCCATGTCGCCCCTGCCCCGCTCGCGCTCGATGGTGGTCTCGGTGTCACACCCGGTGATCTCGGGCTGGTCGGTCTCGGGCGTGATGGTCGCGGCCATGCCGCACCCCTTCTCTTGGTGGTTCCGGGCCCGGTTGGGCACGGGATCGCCCGTCCGTCCGTCACAGGGAACGGGCGCCCGCCCTCGGTTGGGCTGCCGGCCGTGATGGGTACCGGCAGCCCTGGGAAGTCCCCCCGAGGGCGGAAGCTGGTGTCCGCTACGGAAGATCCACGACCGTCACGCCACGCAACTCACGGTGCAGGCGGGCGGCGAGCCTTCCCGGATGCCTCCGAAGCGAGCCCCGCGTCGGCACCGGTGCCATGGCCGCTCAGGCACGAGCGGCGGTCCTGCGAACAGCTCGCAGACCCATGGACGGGTCATCAGGCCGCCGCTCCCGTCGGCAGGAGGACTTTCCCTGCGAAGGGTTCGTCCCGGTCGGCGTCGGGCCGGTCCGATTCCGGTGTTACGGGTTCGCGGAGGTGGCGGCGTCGTAGGGCTTCGTGGGCGACGGCGAACGGCGGAAGTCCGACGCTGGCCCGGCGGTTGTCCAGGCCGGCGGGTCCCAGGATGGGAAGCACGGTCATTCCGGCCGGGCCGTGCTGGTACTGGGTGCCGTAGAGCTGGCGCTTCCCGGCATTGACGCTGCACCGGTCGTAGAGATGCGCCCACTGCTGGATCGCGGCCTCGCCCCGTTCGACGGCGGTGGCGAGCAATCGCAGTGCGCGGCGCTGGAGTTCGGGCTCGACGTCGGCGTACAGGGCGATGAGCCAGGCGGCGTCCGCGCCGTCGTCACCGACCAAGGTGCGGCCGGGCCAGCCATGCTCGGCCACCACCCGTCGCAGGAGCCGGGCGTTGGCGAAGTCGCCGTGTCGCACGCGGTCGATGTCGGAGCGGTCCAGGCGCCCGCGTGTCAGGTGGGCGTAATGGCGGCGGGCGGCCTCCGCACGGGCGACCAGATCACGCCTGATGTCGGGCCGAAGTGGTGGTTTCATGTCGGGCCCCCGGATCGCAGCGCCACCAGGAGGCGGCGTGCGCTTCGCAGGTCGATCGCGTCGAGCGAGAGGCCGACGAGCGCGCCGCAGCGCAGGCAGTCGGGGTGGACGGTCGGGTCGAGGAAACCGCCGCCGGTGACGGTCTTGAAGGCCGCGCGAAGCCGGTCTGCGGTCTGCTGTGCCTCGGGCCACTCTCCGTCGCCCACCTTGATGTCCTGCGGCGGCGCTCCGAGAAAGCGGGCGAGTGCGTCGGCCGTACTAACGGAGACGTCGCCGAGTTGCACTTGTCCCTGGTCCAGGTCGAGGTCGGGCACGTCGAGTCCGTGGGAGTCGAACACGGCACGCAGCGCGTCGACGGTCTTGTAGGCGCGCTTGGTGCCCTTGCGGATCAGCTGGGCGATCTCGACGGCGGTCTCCGCGTCGACCGCGCTCAAGGCGACCATCGGCACCGGTCCCTCGACCGTCAACTCGGCCGAGAACCCACTCAGACCAGCGGCCCGGGAGACGCGGTTCACCTCGAACGCGGCATCCGCACAGGTTCGGGCGGACTGCTCGCGTACGTCTGTGTCTGCGGTCGGAATGTTCATGAAGTCTCCGGAGAGGACGGGGCGCCTTCGAGCTGGGCGAGGCGTAGAAGATCGAGGAGCGAGGCCCCGATACAGGCGGCTCTCCACACGCGTTCGACAGGATCCGCGGGCAGCTCCGCCAGGGCGGTGAAAGCTGCTCGGCGTACTTGTGTTTCGTCTTCCGCGGCGAGCCGGCGGTTGACGGCCAGCGGTATGAGGTGGCCGGCCGTGGCACGCAGGATGCGTATCTGCTCGCTCACTTCCGTAGTGGAGCGTGTGCGGCACCGCCACCAGTTGTGGGAGACGCGGACGGTGTGCCGGACCGCCTCCGCGCTCAACTGCACCGTCGACGCCTCACCCTTGAGCACCTGGGCCGCGTGCAGAACTCTGACGGGTGACCGCAAGGGAAAGGGAAGGTCTGGGCGCACTACGGGGGCACCCTTCGGAAGAAGGGTGAGCGTGCCCTCGTCGGCCATCAGGTGCAGGGCTGCCCGCACGTTCGGCCCGGACGAAACGAGGCTGCGTACCAGATTGGTCCTGACGGGCAGGAACGTGCGCGTCGGATAGACGCCGTTCGCGATCAGGCTGGTCAGCCACTCGGCGATCCGGCGCGGCCGGTGGGACTCACCGCCCCCGGGAATCCGTGGGCGCCCGCTGACTCCAAGGCTGATCGTCCTGGCCTCGGCCAGATCCTGGAGCGCGAGGTGCACGCGCGCGGCGGGGATGTTCAGGTCTGCCGCGATGTTCCCGGCGAACGGTGCGGAGCCGGGAGGGTAAGTGCCCGATTCGATCAAGCGGGTGATGCGCCGGGCGACCTCGGCGACCGGCACACAAGGCTGCTCCGTCTCGATCAGCGCACGCAGCAGATCCCGCGCCTGCCCGACCAGGACCAGCAGCCCCTCGTATGTCGCACCGGCGATGCCCCCGCCGGAAGGGCTCTGGACCGCGCCGATCAGCCGCTGCCAACGAGCTGTGTCGCAAGGCGAGTCCAACGCCTCCTCAAGACGCTGGAAGGCCAGGTCGATCCACGGACCGGTGACCTGCCATACGAGCCGGTACCCGAGGACGACCGCGCCCATGGACGCGGCATCGGGCGCGCTCCCTACCGAACGGAGCTGGACAAGGGCCTGGCGCAACCCCCGCTCACGGAACGCGGACGCCAGCCCGTCGGCGTCCGGCGCCGTGACCGTGAGGGGATGCGCGGTCATGCCGCGACCACTCCCTTCAACTGCATCGAAGGGAACGAAGGCAGAGGCCGGTGCGGGGCGATGACCTGCCCGTCGGGCAGCAGTTCACCGGTGTCCTCGAACAGCAGGACGCCGTTGCACAGCAGGCTCCATCCCTGCTCCGTGCGGGCGGACAGCGTGTGTGCGGCTTCACGGTCGGAGTCGACGGCCGCCGGGCACGGCGGCTGATGCGTACACATAAGGGATCCTTACGCGGCTAAGTAGCCAGCAGTGAGGGTGTGATGGACGCGAGGCAGGGGTCCCTGAGCGGCAGGACGGAGACGACCCTCACCGTCCAGGTCCAGCAGCCCGCCTCGGTGGGCAGCGCGAACTCGTACGGCCGGCCGCAGCGCAACTCCTGCACCGCCACCGCCACCGCCCGGTGATCACCGAGCCAGGCCCAGGCCGTACCGAAGTTCTCCCGCCCCAGGCCGGGAAGTGCCGCCCGGACCGATTCCCGCATCCAGTCGACCGCCAGGCCCGGATACGGAGCAGTGGTACCGACGGTCGCGATACGTACACGCACCGAGCCCTCGTAACCGCGGTGGCACCAGTACGTGCGGGGCAGCAACTCCGTCACGACCGCACACCGCCCAGAGCGGCTGGAGCCGCACCGACGTACCGGTCGTCGTCGCTCACCAGCTCCAGCACGTCGAGGGTGGCCAGCGCCAGAAGCCGCAACTGCCCCAGCGCCGAATTCAGAACAGTGGGCGCCGGATCGCCGAGCTGCCGCACGCGCCGCACCACGCCGGCCAACTCATGAGCAGACTGCTCGGTGTTTCGCTGCACGGCGATGTTCACCAACTGGCCCAGGATCTTGCGCAGTCGGGGCGTGAGCCTGTCGATGTCGTCGATCGACAGCGCCGTACCGGGGTCGAGAACCGCGTTCAGTACATCGTCGAGCTCGTCGTCCTCGATGAATGACATGTGTAGCTGCGCGAGGAGGCGTCCGACGGACCAGGTGTCGACGGAGAACCCGGCCGGGGTGTCCAACTCGCTGTTGTGGCAGTCCGGTTGGCGGATGAGAGGGGCAGGGGTGTTCAGCGCATTCATGCCTCTGCCTCCTTTGAGGTCGTACGGAATGCGATCCACACGCGCTTCCCGCGCCGGCCGGGGGCGAATTCGCTGCCCCACCGGTCGACCACGGCCGCGACAAGCTCCAGGCCGCGACCGGACTCGTCCCTCTCGCCGGCACACCGGCGACGAGGCTGGACCGACGACGGGTCAGCGACTTCGATCAGCAGCTCGTCGGCTGTGCACCAGGCGGACACGGTGACCGTCTCGTCGTCACTCCCGCAGCCGTGCTGGATCGCGTTCGCCATCAACTCGCCGACGGCCAGCAGCGCCACATCGACGAAGCTCTCCAACCCCCAGGCGCCGAGCCGCTCGCGGACCGCGCGCCGAACGAGACGCACCTGGGCGGCCTCGGCGGCGAACGCCACCTGAAAGAACCGCCCATCCACCTCGGCCGACGCCTCAGCCCCCGCCACGACCGAGCACCTCCCTGCGGGACCTCCTCGGCTCCAACAGGAAATGCGCCGTCGCGCCAACCACCTCAAGCCGCCGACGCACCTCCAGCTGGTGCCTGCGCTCCAGCTCTATCTGGGCCTCCTTGAGCACCAGCACCGCCTGCGCATCCCCATGAGTAAGCAGCTTCATCACCAACTGCCACTGAGGCCGCTGCGCACCCCGCGTCGCCAGCGGGCACAGGTCGTACAGCTCGGCGTGAACCACCCATCCCCGATCCAGCGCGCGAGTACGCAAAAGCCGCAGCGTCGTGACCGGATCACCCAACTCATGACACGCGTACAGCACCACCCGAGTACCAGGCCGGCTGACAGGCTCACCGGACTGCGGTAACCCCGGAGCGTGGTTGGCACCACGCGGCGTCGACCACAGCGCGAGGGCGGTCCCCTCATCCACACCGGCACAGGCCACGGCATCGAGCTCGGGCTTCACGGCGATCCTCCGGCATCGTCGAAGACGGCAAGGCGATCTTGCTTTAAGTGTTCGGGTGAACACTCGCAGCGAGGAGTTGTTAGAGCGTGGCAACCATGGCCGGCGCAGCGCTAGCCCCATTCCTTCCTCGGACTTCGGCGCGAGAGGGAGGAGCATTCTCGGCTTTTCCTCGGCATGACCTCGATGCCCGTAAGTAGCTTCGGAAAGGGGCATGTTGAGGGGGAAGACGTTCTACCGTCGGTCACCGTGACGTGCTGGACGTACGGGATAGGGAGGCACGATGCGCACGCTATTCCGGCACCTGCTCGATGAGAGGGAGTGGCAGGACTACCGAGCCTTCCTGCCGAGGTTCAAGCAGGCTGCCAAGGAGCTGTCCCAGCTCGAAGGGGACCCGTCGCTCGCAACCCTGGAGCCGGCGCTGAAGACCTTTCAAGCTTGGTACTACGGGACACGTCAGCCGCAGGTTGATCCGCGCCGGGTGCTGGTCCACATGTTCGGCCTCAGCATCGACCGGCTATGGGCCGGTCCTCCTGACGAGCAGACACCAGCCCTCGTACCGCTGGCCGGCACTCCACACACCGAAACCCGTGCCGATATCGGCACGGGGCTGCATGAGATGAGAAGGACAGGTGCAATGGCCGCACGCCGCGCAATGGAATTCGCCATGGGGTCGGAACGGGACCAGGTAGGAGAAGAAACCCTCGGCTTCCTCAGCGACGAGGTGAAACGAATCGCCGAGGCATACCCACGAGTTCCCCTGTCGGAGATCTGGGCGGACCTGGCTCAAGCCCAGGACGAGGCTTTCCGGCTGATGGAGAGCGGTCGCGCTCGCCCGTCGCAGACTCGCGACCTGCACTTCATGGCCACGGTGCTGTCCTTCCTCATGGCCAAGGGCTCGCACGACATGGGGGACGCGAGGACCGCCATGATGCAGGCACGGGCAGCCGGCTTCTGCGCACGCCAGTCCGAGCACGCGGGACTCGCCGCTCTGGTCGACGGACTTCAGTCGTTCATCTCGTACTGGGCGAACAGGCCCGAGGACGCACTGCACTACGCGCGGAAAGGCATGCACGAAAGTGCCACCCTGCGGGGAACGGTCTCTGTCTGGCTGCCGGGCCTGGAAGCACGAGCAGCGGCCCTCCTCGGCGACGAGCAGACGGTCCGCACGGCAAACGAGCGGGCGGAAAGTCTGCGGGAGCAGGTCGTCCTTGATGATCTCGACTCCCTGGGAGGCTTGTTCACCTACCCGGAAGCCAAGCAGAGCTACTACACGGTCGAGTCGTCGGTGCTGCTCGGGCGCGGGGACGCGCAGATCGCCGCCCAGGCCGAGGAGACGGTCCGGCGGTTCAGCAACCGCGACGACCCTGGCTGGGCTTTCGGCGATCAGGCCGGTTCCCAGTGCAACCTGGCCCTCGTCCGCCTGTTCGCCGATGACCTCGACGGAGCGGCGGAGGCAATCCGCCCCGTCCTCGACCTGGCACCCAGCCACCGGAACAACGGCATCGTGGTCTCAGCCGAACGCGTACGAGATGCCCTTGCCCGCAGTGCCAGTCGCGACGCCGCCGTAGCGCGGGACCTGAGCACGGAGATCGCGATGTTCCAGCCTGTGCGACCAGCACTTCTCCGCTAGGAGGCTACGAGTAATGTCACCTGGCATGTATCCGGTCAGCCGCCACCTCCAACGCCTGGAACTCCGCGAGTTCACCACCGACGACGCGGACGCCGTCTTCGCGATCTACGGAAGCCACGAAGCGACAGAGCACCTGTCGTTCGAGCCTCGCTCCCGTGACGAGGTCGGCCAGATCCTCGACCGCTCCATCGCTTCAGCTACCGCAGAGCCGCGCACCGAGTACGCCCTCGCCGTCATCGAGCGCGACGGTGGCGAACTGATCGGATTCGCACGCCTCGCAACCGACCCCCACCAACAGCGCGCCGCCACTATCGGTTTCGCGCTGCGCCCCGACCGATGGGGCGCCGGCTACGGCGTAGAGACCGTGCGGCTCCTTCTCGGCCTCGGATTCAACGACCTGAACCTCCACCGCATTTGGGGCGCACGCTCACCCCTCAACACCGCCTCCGCCAAAACCATGCTCACCGCCGGGATGCGGGAGGAGTACACCATCCGCGAACACATCCAGAAGAACGGCGTGTGGCGCGACTCCGTCGTACACACGATCCTCGAACGCGAATGGCCAGCGCACTGCTCTTGAATCACGCCCTATCGCCGACGCGCGCCCAATTGCTAGGCGGCCCTCCCCAGGGGCTTGATCGAGCACCTGGTCACGTCGTCCTCTACACCCACTCGCAGCCTCTTCCGAACTAGCCGACGCACTCAGCAAGTGGACGGCACAACGACTCGATAGTGGCCTGATCTCCTCACGCGCAAGGCAGTAACTGACCGCCGCACATTGCGTTCTACGCGAGAACCCGACGTGACAGACCGGAGGACACACCACATGGCCGATGACACGGGACAGGTGAAGGGCACCGCGGGCTTCCTGCTGGAGATGGGCATGCTCAAGCGTGCCAAGCGAAGCGGATGGTGGATCGCCGGAGTCAAGGACCCCGAGACGATCGCCGAACACAGCTTCCGCGTCGCCCTCATCGGCTCGGTACTCGCCATGATGGAGGGCGCCGACCCGGCGAAGACGGCCCTCCTCGGCCTGTGGCACGACACCCAAGAGACCCGCGTCAGCGACATCCCGCACATCGGCCGCCGCTACCTGGACGCCGCCTCGAACGAAAAGGTCACCGCGGACCAGGTCTCCGCAGCCCACCCTGCGGTACGGGAGGGTGCTCAGCGCATCGTCGAGGAGTACGAGAACGGCGACTCGCTAGAAGTGATCTGCGCGCACGACGCGGACAAGCTCGAATGCCTCATCCAGGCCGTCGAGTACCGGGAACAGGGCTACTCCAACGTCCAAGGCTGGATCGACAGCAGCCTCCAGAAGCTCAAGACCGCATCTGCCCGGGCACTCGCCGAAGCCGCGTTGAACATGACATCAGTGGAATGGCAGAAGACCTACCTGCCCTGACGCACTCCTGCGAAGAGCGGCGCCCTATGGAGTGTCGGATCCAGCGCCCACCCGCCACGCTGGCCAGCTCCTTCCCAGTGCCAGCACGCGCGTGATCTTTACCGGAGCTGCCAGCAGTCGGCCCAGGGGCTGATGACGATTCGTGATCACCAAGATCTGCCGCTATTGCTGCGGGTGGTCACCAGCCCACTTGGGTCGACAACCCGTCTGCAGGGCAGAGGAATCGGCCGGGGCGGGCCTGTTAGGAAGGGCCCGCTACTCCCTATGTTGCGAGCCTTCCAGGGCTGATGACGACCCGGGGCCACGTTCGACGACACGCCGCGGCGCCTGGTGTTGCGAGCCCTCCAGGGCTGACGACGACCCGGGTGCGGCGAGGAGGTCGACCTCGGCGTCATCCAGTTGCGAGCCCTCCAGGGCTGATGACGACACGCCGGCCACCGCCGAAGCCGGCCTGGCCTTCGTGTTGCGAGCCCTTCAAGGCTGATGACGACTTCTTCCCCAACGGCGACCTGTCCAGCGCGATGCGGTTGCGAGCCCTCCGGGGCTGATGACGACGCGCAAGGCGGGCGGGCACGGGCCCACGCTGGAGGAGTTGCGAGCCCTCCAGGGCTGATGACGACTCCGCGCCTAGTACGGCATGTTGCGGACCGACGCCGGTTGCGAGCCCTGCAAGGTTGATGATGACTCGGCGCCATTGTTACCGGGCGCCTTGCAGCTAGCCCGAGGATCAACGGCCTCGGATCCGCAGGTGCCGCTGTGCGGCCCCCTCAGAGAGGGCACCCGAATCATGCAGTTGGAGGTGGGGCAGGCGTGCGGCCTTGAGGGGGCGATGAGGCGGGTTCACACGAGGTAAAACGCGTACGTTGTGACCCCTTGTCGGGGTGATGAATGGGTATGAAGGTTTCAAGATGCGCGGTTTGATAGGGCGTCGTTTTCGCTGGTCAGTTGCGGATTCTACCGAGGCCGTTCTCCTCGTCGTAGTCGGCGTCGATGGTGTTGACCTTGAGCTGTTCGTTCCAGGTCGTGTGGGTGTTGCCTGCGACGGGGATAAGTAGGTCTTCTGCCAGGAGGCGGCCTGGCCGGCGGCCGTCGTCGATGGCGAGGCGGCGGGCGTATTCGGCCTGGTCGGTGGTGAGGACGGCTTCCTTGCCGTCGAACATCGCGTCGAAGTCTTCCTTGTCCAGGGAGCGGTCGCGGAAGGGTTCGTCCCAGTTCAGGAATACTTCGGTGAACTGGTCGGCGGCTTGTTCGACTTCGTCTCGCCAGGCCACGCCCCAGCTGCCCGGAGCAGTGGAGTAGATCTCATTGAGCCACGTGGTGATCATGGGTTCGTCGATGACGTCGCTGTGCTGGCGGCGGAGGATCTGCCATGCCAGCGCGACTGGTTCCTTGGGATAGACGCCGTCCGCGAAGAGTCCGGTTTCGTCGCGGCGGAGCAGGTACACGGGCGTGTGAACGACGACATCGGCGGGCGGCCGGGCACCGCTGCGGTTGACGCGGCCGAAGCGCTGGCAGAGGGCGTCCATGGGAGCGCAGGTGGTGTGGATGGTGTCGAAGTCGACGTCCAGGGAGACTTCGACGGTTTGGGTGGCGACGAGGACGCCGCCTTGCCGCTCTGTCTGGCCGTTGTGGTAGCGGGCACGGATGCGGTCTTCGATCGCGGCGCGGTGGTCGCGGCGGAAGCGGGAGTGGAGCAGGATCGCGGCATCTTGGTCGCCGTGCATGCGTCGGGCGATGCTTCCGAGTTTTCGGTAGAGGGCGCGGGCGTTGGGCCGGTTGTTGGCGACGACGAGGAGTGCTTCTCCCGCTTCGATTCGCCCGAGCATTTCGGTGACAGCCTCAGTCGAGGTGAGCGCGCTCTCTCGTACGAGGAGGCGGTGCCGGCGGGGGAAGACGGTTCCGTCTGGTGGCTCGACGAGGTGTACGTCCTGGGTGAGGGCGTCGCGGATGGCGTCCTGAAGTGCGTCGGGCAAGGTGGCGGACACGATTGCGAACCGGCCTCCGAGGCTTTCCCAGAAGCTCATCATGGCGAGGATCATGCCGAGGCGCTGGGGGTCGTAGGCGTGAAGTTCGTCGAGGATGAACAGGGAGTTCGCGGTGTCGAGGAGCACGCTGGAGTGGTTGGGTCCTGCGAGTGCGCCGCGAAGTGGCTGGTAGGGGGTTCCGACTCGGATCAGTTCGCGGAAGAGGCGGGTGGCGTTCTCCTGGGCGAGGGATACGCGTGCAGCGGCGAGGGCTTCGGTGTCATCGGCGCAATCGTCTTCCAGCGCTCGGCTGAGGTAGTAGGAGGCCGCATGCGAGTGCGAGACGCCGACCTGGCCCACGGCTTGCAGTTCTCCCTCTTCGAGGCGGCGGACCATCGAGTTGATCGCTGCGAGGTACGGGAGCAGGTAGAAGAGGCGGGGTGTGCCCTGCCCTGATGCGGTCATGTCCTGAAGGTTGTGCAGCGCCCACAGGAGTGCGGCTTCGGTCTTTCCGGAGCCGGTCCAGGCGCGGATGAAAACATGGCCGGTGGTGTTCGCGGCCTCGGTCTGGTGCGGGCGCAGGCTGTATCCGTGCGCACGGAGCCGTTGTTCGAGGCGTTGCCGGTACGCGGGGGTGAGGGGATGTTTCTGATGTACGGGTGTGCGGGCGGAGGCCATGCGGTCGGCCATCGTGACGCCGCCCTGGAGGAGGACGGCCAGTAGTCCGTCAACGCCGTCTTCGGGTCCCAGCGACCACTCCCAGCGGTCGATGAGTTCGCCGAAGAGGGCGTGGGCGTCCTCAAAGAGCTTCTCGGGGGTGAGGGTCGGTGGCGGACCTTCGGGAATCAGGCCGGCTTTGGCGGCTGTGGTGTGCAGCCAGGAAGTGAGGTTCTGGACGGCGTCCGCGTCGATGTGGCCGAACTTTCCCGCGAACTCTTCCGCACTGTCGCGCCCGTAGAGCGGAAGAAGCGCGTGGCGGCGGCCGTCGCCGCCGGTGAGCGGTCGGTGGTGGGTGACCACGCCGGTGGCAATCCAGAGGACCTCTTGTCTCGGGAGGGCTGCGAGGAGCGTGGGCAGGAAGCCGAGGGAGAGGACTTCGTGCCGCTCGCCCCAGACTTCGGCCGGTTCAGCCGTGTTGCCGATCTGGCGCTGCAGGCCGTAGGCGACCTTCCCGGTGTCGTGGAGGAAGGCGGCGGCCCGCAACCGGAGGGCGAATCTGCCGTGGCCGAAAGGTAGCTGTCCGATGCGGGCAGCGATGGTGTCCGCGCGGCGAAGCGTCGTCAGGGAGTGGTCCGTGAGCAGTTCACCCGTGGTGCGACGACCGCGGGGGCTCTTCGCGCGCGGAAGCGGGGCGTCGTACGCCGCCGTCCTCACGCCGTGGCCTTCATGGGGTGGGGCGGGGGGAGCAGGATCAGGGCCTGGCCGGTGCTGGTGACGTAGTCGGCGTCGAGGGTGGCGGGTGTCCCGGTGCGCGCGTAGCGGTAGGTGTCCCATTTGGTGCGGGCACGATCGAGAGAGACGGCGCTGGGCAGCTGCATCTGCTCGCCGTTGTTGGACGTGCGTGGATCCGGGGAGGTGGCGTGCGGGACGAGGGCGTGCCCCTGCGTGCCGCGGCCGGCCCGGGTGAGATGGACGCGGCGGGTGCGTGCGGTGGCGAGGTCCTGGGAGCGGCCCAGGACCAGTGGCCACACAGGGGTGCGGAGTGCTGCTTCCCACCGGCCGAGGTCGGTGGTCAGCCAGACGGTGAGGGTGATGTTGGTCAGGAACTCACGGTCTTTGATGGTGACGTTCCGGTAGGCCGGTTTGGCGGCGGCGGGATGGTAGGTCTCCAGATCCGTACCGGAGCCTTCCGCGGTGAAGGTCATGGCGAACCGAGTGTTCTCGGGGACCTCGTCCCAGGTGCCGACGGTGGCGGCGAGCATGCCGCCGACGGTGCTGGGCGGGGGGCAGGGAAGTCCGATTTGCATGCCTTGGTAGAGGGGGTTGCGGAAGCTTGCGACCGGCGCGGTGAGAGTGACTTCGAGGGCTTCGACAGGTGCCACCGGGGTCTCCCTGGCAGTTCGTAGAGGGCCGGTTCTTCGCAGCGCTGCAGAGGTCAGTTGAAGCGTGCAGCGGAGAAGAGACCGGATCAGCGCGGTGCTGAGCCCTTCGGGGCCTATGAACAAGCGGGGTTAGTCCTGGAGCCAGGTGTCGTGTTCGCCGGACTCGATGGACTGGGCGAGGTCCGCCAGGACGACCCGGGGGTGGCCGATGACCAGGCGGTCAGCGGTGATCAGGTCGGCCAGATCAGCGCGGGCGCTCTCGCGCTGGTCTCCGAGAAAGCCCGGGGCCCAGCCCAGGTGGATCTTTCCGTCGATGAGATCGGACCAGGCGTCGATCTCTTCCCGAAGGGTGTCTGCGAAGAAGCGAATCTCTCCGTCGACCGGCGCCAGGATTCGGTTGAAGGGCTGGTTCCCGCCCCGGATCGGGGCGAGGAGAATCAGCGCAGGTGCACGGTCACCGTAGTGAGCTGATTGATTCGCACCGCCGTGCATCGTGGCCATCGTGCGCAGCAGCACGCCCACGCGCCGGCGGCGCTCCTCGATGGGGAGCAGGACACCGGAGATGCCGCGGCGGGTAGCTTCGACGCATCCGGCCTGGAGGGCTTCCTTGACGGCCTCGTCGGAGAGGGCTGCCTTGCGGACCTTGCCTTCCTGCTCGAAGAAGCCGACCCGCAGCATGTCGAGGCGCAGATCTCCCTGGAGCGCGGCGGTGTAGAACTCGTGCTCGTGGAGGATGGGGTTGGAGCCCGTCGGCAGGTCCCGGCTCATGGTGCCGAAGTCCCGGGTGGGCCGCTCCGGGGCGATGGAGACGAAGGTGCCCGTGGACAGGACCGAGTTGCGCATGTGCTGGGCGGTCTTGGTGGCGGCCATGTAGCCGAAGAGGTCGTCGTCGGTGTGCCGGTCTGGGCGGCCGGAGGTGTAGGACTGCTGCTTGGAGTCCTTGCCGTTGACGATGACCGGCGAAGCCGTCTCGGTGTCGGGGAAGCTGTCCCTGAGCATGCGACGCCACCACTGGGCGGAGCCGTAGGGATAGGTCTTGCCGCCGGTGCGGTGCTGTTTGACGGGGGTGACGTTGCCTTGGTCGGCGGTCCCCCGGCCGTTGTTGGGAGCGCCGGCCTGGATGTCGAGGACGGCTTGGCCGGTCAGGTACACGCTCATGGTTAGCTCTCTTCCAAGTCGTTCGTGTCGAGGGTCTTGAAGTCGTCGTCGGTGGTGGTTTCATCGGTGGCTTCGACGCTGGCTCCGCGGGTGCAGAGTTCCTCGAAGACCGCGACGAAGAGCAGCTCGCGGGCGCTCCAGGAGCTGTTGCCGGCGTCGAAGAGGACCCGCCATTGCGCGACGCTGATGAAAGGGTCGCTTGCGGTGTCGGCGGGGCGTTTCCTGGCCCAGCCGGCGATTTCGCTGCGCAGCCAGCTCTTGAGGTCGTTGGGCCGGCGTGTGGCGACGACGAATTTCTTGAGACGCTTGTCGTCGTTGGTGGTGACGACGTCGGCGATGCGGCGGGCGACGGTGGTGACGTGTCCGACGTCTTTTTCCAGCACGTGCAGGACCTCCGTGAGGTAGGTGCGGACCAGGGGTGCCAGGTGCGGCACCGCGGCTGGGATACGGCCGGATTCGCTGATCTGGTCGCGGATCCATCCGGTGGCCCGAGCGGGGATCTGCGCGGGCTGGTTGAACGCGCGCCAGGCGAGCATGCGCAGTCCGGGGACTTTGGCACTTGCCTGACTCTGGGCTAGGTAGCGGAATCCGATCCGTCGTCCGGAGTCCGAGGCGGTTGAGCGCAGCCACTCGGCCAAGGGTTGGCCCATGTCCTCGACGTGGAACTTCATGTCCCTGGTGTTGTTGCTGAACTGGATGGCCTGCACCCCGGCGGTGATGCGCCGGTCCCACCAGCGCAGCGCCCTCAAGGCAGCGAACTCGACCGCGAAGAAGCCGCCGCCTCGTTTGAGGTCGCGTCGGAGAGCCATGTTGCGCCGATTCGCAGGGACCGCGCTGCGGGTGGCACGGGCCATGAACTCTTCGTCCCAGGAGTGGACCCCGTAGAGAAGGCCGCCTCCAGCGGTGAACACGTAGGGCAGAGCATGGAAACTGCTGACGCAGGGGAAGCACAACGGCGTGCCCTGATGGTCGGGTGCGGTGGTGTTGCGGTGTTCGACGCTGGCACCCATGGGGATATCGACGTTCCCGTACCAGCCGCAGGCGGGCCGCCCGCACAGAGAGCACGGCGCGTCGGGCCACTCCTCCGCGGGGGGCGCGGAGCGCCAGGTGGCGATCCCCGCAGGAGTGCACTTGCTCTTGTAGTGCAGGGCGCAGTTCGGCCACAGGGTGTACGACAGTCCCTTGAGGTACCAGCCTGCGCTGCCCTTGACGACTGTGCTGGTAGCGACGAGGTCCCCGATCATGGTCTTGATGACTCGCTGGAACTGGTCGCTGGTGACCGCGTGCGGGTGGCCTGCCTTGGCGAGGGCGGCGATGGCGTACGCGCCCGCACGCTGCAAGGGATGTGCGGTGAGCCGGAGTTCGTCCTGCGCAACGACGACCGCCGTCATTGCCTCACCCACCCAAACCCGGCGGATGTCGCCCCACCAATGCCACACGACCACAGGGCCTGAAGCGCCGCAGGCGGCCCGGACACCTCGATCTCCACCGGGGCGCCGGTCTTCTTGCCCCAATGCACTGGGCCGGAGGCATCACTGCCGTGACCGACAACGGAGAACGATCGCTGACGCCCGATCCAGGTAATGGCTTCCAGGGTCACCGGCCCGTAGCCGAAGGTCTCCGCCTTACGACGGAGACTGTGGCTGAGCGCGACGTCGAATCCGGCTTCGCCCGGAAGAATCCACACCCCACCACTGCGGCTGTCTTCCGGCTCCCGCGTCAGCTCGCTCTTGATCGCGACGGGGCTGACGGTGCGGAACCTTCCGCGACCGGAGGCAAAGGCCGGCGGTTCAAGGTGCGCGACGGCCTCGATGTTCAGCGCCACGCCACCCCAGTCCAGGATGGGGATCATCGCAAAGTCCTTGGCCAACGCCTCGACGATCTCCCCGACGGGGCTGCCGAACTCCACCGTGCCGGGGCCGCCGGCGACGTAAGCACCACGCTCCCGTCTCGGGGCCCGGAATTCAGGGGCGCCATATCCGAAGGGAGCAATCCGGTGCGGGCCCCACCCGGAGTCATGAACCTTGGATCCGAGCTGCGGAGCCTGGCGAGTGAGCGCGGAGTAAACAATGCCGCGGCCAGGCGCGATGACCTGATCCCAAGGAATCTCTCTCGCTCGTGTTCTGACGTGAACGCGTAAGCGCACGTCTCCTCCCTTCCTGCAGGTCAGCGGGACACGGATGCACCCGCGGAATGGGTCGTGTCGGTACGAGTTTTGTCTCGATACGGCCGACTGCGGAGATACTTCTATCACACGAAAATCCCCGCACTGGAATCTCTCCTACTGGTCTAGCAGGGGCCACTGACAACAGGTCATAAACGATCAACGGGCAAGCGAAAGAAGACAGATATAAGCACCCTGAGAATGATCCCGACTACCAGATGTAGAGTCCATAGAGGTCACGCCGGGAAGGCCCCGGAAGTGCACGACGACTTGAAAACCACACACCACTCATCGCCCGGACAACGGACCCCCGACGCTACGGTGCTGCCGTCTGAGTACGCACGGGACTCTGATCCCGGAAGAGCTTTGCCGTACGCAGTTTCGCCGACTGGGACGCCGGACCCACGAGCGCCTCATCTGCATCAACCCAGGAGGGCTTGCAACTGCTGCCGAGTTCCAAGATCGAAATGGCGTGTGTAAGTCGTCATTAGCCCTTGAGGGCTCGCAACGTGTTGTGGCCGACCGCGACCAGCGCCCAGCCCAGCCGGTCGTCATCGGCCCTGGAGGGCTGGCAAGACGGTCGTGACGCGCCATTCGCTGAGCGCCTCCGGCGTCGTCATCAGCCCTGGAGGGCTCGCAACTGGGGGTCATCGCCCAGGGGCGGGGGAAGCGTCACGGGTCTTCATCAGCCCCGGAGGGCTCGCAACGCGGCCCGGCCGGACCGCGTATCCCGCCGCCGGCGGAGTCGTCATCAGCCCTGGAGGACTCGCAACGAGTTGGCGACCACGGTGATGTACTGCAAGTCCCGGTCGTCATCAGCCCTGGAAGGCTCGCAACAGCGGGGGCAGCAGGCTGTACGGGTCGGTGTAGGCGTCCTCATCAGCCCTGGAGGGCTCGCAACGGGGTGATGAACCTCATTTCGACCCAGCCCACACCCGCCGTCATCAGCCCTGGAGGGTTCGCAACACCAGGGCGTAGGTCTCGGCGCGGAGCTTGAGGACGCGTCGTCATCAGCCCCTGGAGGGCTCGCAACACGTTCCGTATACGGATCTGCACGTACTCAGCGAGCCGCACTGGAGGGCTCGCAACGCCAGCCCGCCGAGGTCCTAGCCCTAGGCTCGTGCCGGTCGTCATCAGCCCTGGCGGGCTCGCAACAACTTGATAGCAAGGTTCGGGACTGCGGCGTTCCTAAGTCGTCATCAGCCTGGAGGGCTCGCAACGTGATCCGCGGGCAGAAGCCTCACAGCCGTTGGGCCGCCGTCATCAGCCCTGAGGGCTCACAACCGCAGGTGGTCCCAGTGGTCGAGGACGTGCTGGAGCCGTCATCAGCCCTGGAGGGCTCGCAACATCGCAGCCTCCATCCCGCGCACGGCGCCTCGGGCGTCGTCATCAGCCTGGAGGGCTCGCAACGTGAAGACGCACTCGTTCGTGAGAGTCTGACCGGAGTCATCATCAGCCCTGGAGGGCTTGCAACTCCATCAGAGCTGGGTCAACGGAGAATCCACGGCCCGAGGTAGGCATTGCCCCAGGAGGCTCGCGACAGGCCGTGAGGCAGAGCGTCGGGCACGTGGTCTTTCAGTGGCCCAGGAGGGCTCGCCACATCTTCTGCGCACTTGCGTCGAAGAGCGTCCGATGCTGGGGCGTAGTCAGCCCAGAAGGGCTCGCAATACTTAGGCGAGCTGGGCGGTAAGGCCACGTAGCCGGGTCGTCATTAGCCCAGGGAGGCCCGAAGCACGACCAGTTCCATGCTTGCGGTCTCAAGGTCCTTGATTATCAATAGCCCTTGACGGCTCACAACACCGCCTGCGCGATGGTGTAGAGGATGAGCGGGGTCGTCGTCAGCCCTTGAGGGCTTGCAGCCCCGACTGGGACTACGCCGGAGCGCTTGCCCCAGTGTCGTCATCAGCCCAGGAGGGCTCGCAACCAGAAGCCGGGCAGGCCCGCGCGGGCGACGATCTTGTCGCCACTAGCACTGAAGGGCTCGCAACCCAAGGGCTCGCCTCAGCTCGGCCGGGCGACGGCGGGCCGTCATTGACCCTGGATGGCTCGCAACAAGTACGTGGCCATGTTGCGTCCCAGGAGACAGGCGCGCGTCATCAGCTCTGGAGAGCTCCCAACGCGGCGATCCGGGCCTCGTTCGTGAAGAGCTGCTCGGTCCGTTAACAGCCCAGGAGGACTCGAAACCTGTGGTGGCCGACGAGGATCGGCTGGCCGAACTCGCCGTTGTCAGCCCAGAAGGATTCCCAACGCTGCCAGGAACCGCAGACCGGTCAGGAGGTCCAGCCCAGCCGTCATCGGTCTAGGAGGGCTCGCAACAGGATGTCCTGGTGGTGAAGCGGGCGGTCAAGGTCGCCGTCATCAGCCCTGGAAGGCTCGCAACTGCTTCGTCAGGGGATGATGCTGGCGTCCGTTCCCGCCGGGCCATCATCAGCTCAGGAGGGCTCCCAATGTGGTGTAGCCAAACATGTGCGGTGACAGCTCGAACGTTGTCATCAGCCCAGGAGGCTCGCAACAGGGGTGCGGTGCGCTTGGCGGTGCCGAGGGCGTGCTGTTGTCGTCAGCCCTGGAGGGTTCGTAACTTCAGCGCCGCAATGGACTGCCGCAGCCCATCCGCCGAGCCAAAGCCGTTATCAGCCCCGTAGGGCTCGCAACCCGAGGTTGACCAGGACCCAGTTGCCGTATTCCTCGAGCCGTCATCAGCCCAAGCGGCTCTAACAAGAACAGTGACATCGCAAAGGGCGGCCCCGCAGTCGGCCCGATGTGGTTCTGGCCGACACGGCGTAATCCTCCCGCGCGATTCGCGAGCACCTGGGCCAACACGGAATCCGAGCAGTCATCCCCGCCCCGGCAGATCAACGGGGCCACCGACTGCGGTGGGGCAGCCGGGGCGGCAGACCGCTTGTCTTCGACCGGGAGGAATACAAGCTGCGTAACACCGTCGAGCGCTGCATCAACCGCCTCAAAAAATGACGCGGGATCGCTACCCGCTACGACAAGACCGCAGCCATCTACCTCGCCGGAATCCATCTCGCAGACATCTTCATCTGATCCACTCGATGATCCAAACGAAACAGACTAGTGATCTGAGTCAGAGATTCGGTGGCAGGAGGCGGCGACTTTTTCGAGGATTTCGTCGGCTGTCTTCGTCCAGTGGAATGGTCTGGGGTGCTCGTTCCAGTCGGCGAGCCAGGTGCGGATGTCGTGTTCGAGGGGCCTGGACGGAGCGGTGGACGCCGCGCTTGAGTTTCTTCTGTGTGAGCTCGGCGAACCACCGTTCCACCAGGTTCAGCCAGGATGCGCTGGTCGGCGTGAAGTGCAGGTGGAACCGCGGATGGGCCAGCAGCCACTTCTTGATGTCGGGGGTCTTGTGGGTCGCGTAGTTGTCGAGGATCAGGTGGACCTGGAGGCCGGCCGGGACTTCCTTGTCGAGCTTGGTCAGGAACTTCCTGAACTCCGCTGCCCGGTGGCGGCGGTGGAGGGAGCCGATGACCTTCCCGGTCGCCACTTCGAGGGCGGCGAACAGGGTGGTGGTGCCGGCGCGGACGTAGTCGTGGCTGCGGCGTTCGGGAACACCGGGCATCATCGGCAGGACCGGCTGGGACCGGTCCAGTGCCTGGATCTGCGACTTCTCGTCCACACAGAGCACCAGGGCCTTCTCCGGCGGATCGAGATACAGACCGGCAACGTCGCGGACCCTGTCGATGAACAGCGGGTCGGTGGACAGCTTGAACGTCTGCGACCGGTGCGGGGCCAGGGCGAACGCCCGCCAGATCCGCGAGACCGTCGACTGCGACATTCCCGTGGCCGCGGCCATCGACCTCGTCGACCAGTGCGTCGCGTTCTTCGGCGTCTCCTCGAGCGTCTTGACGATCACCCGCTCGATGAAGCGACGCCGCCAGATGCGGACCGCGTCCGGCACAACCCGCAGCCGGCGGGACACCTCCATGATCGAGTGGCCGTCGGCGCAATCCAGCACGATCCGCGACCGCAGAGCCAGAGCCTGCGCCGTCGTAACCAGCCCTCCAGCACCGCCCGCTGGGCATCAGTGACCGACAACGGCGGAATCTTCGGACCCGGACGACTCATACCCGACCAACGACGAATCTCTGACTCAGGTCACTAGTTGTTATTCAGAGATCGTGGAGTAGACGAGCGGAACTAGGACTGCGAGAACCGCAAGGGCAGCCGCAAGCGGCTTCCATACCCGAGGGTGCGCATAGACGAGGTACGCGGTAGTCCCGGTCGCCAAGAACAGCACCAAGACCGCGAGCACCGCCACGGCTGCGAGAGGTGCCGCTTGTTGGGCAGGGGCGGTTGTTGAGAGCTGGTCTGACAAAGAGGTGACTGATCCAGTACTCATGTGCGGTCGCCTTCTGGTTGTGAGGTTGGGAATCTCCTTGCGGTATCTGGAGTGCTTCTTGTGCGCCCCTTCAACCGTCTCGCGTCACCGATTCATCATCTCGGATCGGAAGGATTCGCCCTACGTGACACGCTGACAGACAGCAGGAGACGGCAGCGAAAAAGTGATTACCAGACAGGGGATAGCTGACCGAGGGTCGCAGTCCCCTCATTTGTCTCTTGTCGAGATAAGTAAGAAAAAACTCGCCCGATTCTCCACTCTTGTGGTCGGGCGAGTCTCAAGTAACTCTCTAGAGTTGATTACGGGAATCACATGCGAGCGAATCCTTCGTTTCCATCCCTAAAGGGAAGATGAGTGGGTAGCGGTGACGTCTTCGCTCGATTCGAAGATCGTGAAAGAAAAGGGTGATCCTGGCCGTGACCCTGATATCTGCACTGTTGCCTGCCGGGGCGATGGCGAGTCAGTCAGCCCGGACACGTGATGATTGCCGCCTCTACGCGTCCCGAGCGCTCATGGGCTGATCACGACCACCCGGCCCGAGGGCCTGCCCTTGTAGCGAGCCTGCCACTCGTTGCGAACCCTCCTAGCTAGATGACAACCACCTTCCTGATGGTCAGTGCCCAGATGTACCGCCAGCGTTGGGACTTGTCCTGGGTGGATGGCGACCACCCGGGGGTAGATGGCCCCGGTTTCCTTCCCCCTGCGTGACCTCGAAAGGCTGATTCTGTAGCAACCCAGCGGCAGCGCATCAGGCCAGGTCGGAGGGTCTACAGAGGGCAACCATCCGATGGGGTCGTAGTCAGATTGCCCTATAGCACAGTTAGAGTGCTGATGAGGGATTTGACATCTATGGGAGTTTACATCGACCTAGTCCGCTACGTTCGCGTTGTCGCCGCCGACGACGATAGTGATGTAACAGAGTTGCTAGGTATGGTTTTTGGGGAGTGTTGTGCGGGTCAGGGTGGACGTCGATGCGAATGTGCAGAGCATGGGCTGGGAGCATGTGCACGGGCCGGCGCGAGCAGTGATGTACGAGTTGCTCGCCAGCCAGGATGCTGCTTTGGCGCAGTCGTTGCACGATTCTGGCTGGAACGGGCAGCCCCTCAAGCCGTTGGGGTTGACGGTCCCTCAGTTCCGGGGTGCGCCGAAGAAACGTGGTGTCTACACCACATCGCGGGATGGGTCTGTGTGGCTAGGCTCGCCGGTGCCGGAGATCGCAGCGGTTCTGGTGGCGGCCCTCGCTTCTCGTACCGAGATCGTTTGGGGGCCAGCGCGGTTGAAGGTGCGGGGCCTTGCCATCGATGTCGAGGTCCCGGTGCACGGTCCGGTGGAACTGGAGACGGTGACGCCGGTCGTGCTCAAGCACGAGAATCGCTATCTCCTTCCGGGCGACAAGCACTATCTGGCACGCCTGCAGCACAACCTCACGCACAAGGCTGATGTTCTGGGGCTGCCAGCGCCGAGTGGAGTGCGCGTGTTGGAGGCGGGGCCGCGTCGGCGGTTCACGGTGCGGGGGGCGCCGCGTATTGGGGCACAGGTGCGGGTGGGGTTGGAGGCTGATGCCCAGTTTGTTGAGGCGTTACGGTCCTGGGGGGTTGGGCTGGATACGGTGCAGGGCTTCGGGTGGATCCGGTGAGCGCGCTGGCAACCAATATCCCGGCGTTGTCTGTGACGAGTCATCCGATCCAGCGCGCGGGAGCCTGGTCGGTCGCGGTGCTGGCTGGCCGGGCGGAACCGCAGGAGGTCACCGTGCCCGATCTGGACGCGGTTGCCGATCGTCTGGTCGAGGACGTGATGGCCGCCGCCTTGGCGCCGAAGGACTCGGCGGCGTACGACTGGTGGAAGGTGCTTTTCGCGCTCTACCCCAACTCCAAGGCGACACATAGCAAGCGGCCTCGCGACCGTGACGTTCTGATGCCGGAGATCACGGCGCTGTTCGTGCCCGATGTCCCGGGCTCCCCAGGACGGCCGTGCACGTTCTGCGGTACGCCTGCGGCGGCGGTGTGGACGAAGTCGAATCTGCCGATGTACGACACGAGCAAGGCGCTCAATACGTTGCCGCCCGGTCTCGCGGGGTGGCCGGTTTGCCGTGGGTGCCGCATCGCCGTCTGGGCTCTGCCGTACGGAGCGTGGGTCACTCCGGGTTCCGCAACAGTGGTCTCCTGTGAGCAGGAATCGGCAGAGCGCGAGTTCACAGCCCGCAACGTGCTGCGCGCCAAGCGGATTATGCAGCTTGGCTTCGGCGGGCCAGCAGAGGCTGACCGGCCGGAGAGATTGGCCCTTAGGGCTCTTAGGGACCGATGCCCGGAACGGTCAGCTGCCACCACGCTGTGGAGTTTCAAGAACGACAACCAGGAACCGTGGCTGCGGGTGACGCGGACTCGTCGCGCTGTGCCCCTCTTTCTTGCGGCAGTGGAGGGAAACGCTGAACCTCGCCGGGGGTGGTGGCTGCTGGAAATGGCCCTTACCCGCCGTGACGAGGACGGGATGCTGGTGGCCAGTGGCTCAGCCGAGGCGGCGCGACTGCTGTTCGAGGCCGAGGACGGTCGCAGCCGATCGCTGCTGGCACAGCTGCACCGCCTTCTGGACGAGCCGGAGAAGTCTTGGAGCCTTCGGAATCGAGCTGCACTGACGCGGCTCGCCTTCATCTACGCCGAGGAGATTCTGGGCATGACCCCGGACCTGAAGCCGGTGGCGACGGTGATCGTCGACTGGATCGAACATGGCGGTGGCACACCTCGGGGACGCCTCGCGGAGTACCGGAACGTTGCGTTGAGCGACTACAAGCTTGGTGCCCTGCTGATGCAAGCGCATTTCCGCCTGACTCTTGACGGCCGGGTGGTAGCGGCCGGCCCCGACGACTGGCGTCCGTTGATCCAGCAGCGCCCCCGGGCCTGGGAGCAACGAATGCTGCTTTCCGCCACTGTCCTTCAGCTGCTTCAGGTACGGGGGGTGGCGTTGACTGAACGAGCCGTCTATTCAGCTGAGCTAGTTCGTGCGGAACGGCTCGTGGACGCGCAAATTCTGCACGCCGAAGACGACGATGAGTTGAGAGCAGCGTAATGGCCTATCTGGCAGGCAAGATGGTAGTGGCTATCGGGGCCGGAGCGCCCAACAACGGCAAGGGCGAGGAGGCGAAGTCCAGAGTCAAGTACGCCAGCATTCGCGGTCGGCACTACCCGTACGTCTCGGCCCAGGCTGTACGGCGCTGGGCACGCGACGGGATGGTCGAGCTCGGCGCGGTCCCCTCGCCGGTGAGCCGGGTGGGCAAGGCCCAGAACAGGGCGCAGAAAGCGAACACCGAGGCGAACCCGGTGCGTTACGTTGACGACGACCTTTTCGGCTACATGAGGGCTGGCGCCAAGAAGGATGGTGAAGCCACCACGTCGCGGGACAGCCCGTTCATGCTGGGGACTCTCATGTCGGTCGAACCGGCCTATCCGACCGAGGACTTCGGCGTCATGGCGCGTGGCGTGTCCGAACCAGTCCTGCACGGACACGAGTTCTACACGGCGGATCTGGCAGCCCCGTTCTTGCTGGACCTGCCGAGGATCGGCACGTTCACCCTGCCTGACGCCGGAGGTGTAGGCCGCCCGAACTACCTCAACCGGGAAGAGGCCATGCAGGTTGCCGAGGCCGCGCAGGCCGGTGCCTCCTCGGTCATCTTCCGGGACCAGCCAGCGGTGCAGCTGCCGATCGAGGAACGCCGCAACCGGGCGGCACTGCTCCTCGAGGCACTCGCGCACCTCAACGGCGGTGCCAAACAGGCTCTCCACTACGGCGACCGCGTCCCTGACCTGCTGGTGATGGTGCCGTTCAAGGGCGGCATCAACCCACTGGCGCACTGTGTGGACGGTGAGGAGGGGACCGGACTGCGCGTCCGTGGCGACGTTCTGCGCAAGGAGCTGATGGCGTGGGACGGTGAGTGGGAGGCCCCGGTACGGATCGGCTGGCGCCCCGGTTTCCGCGACCTTCTGCGGGAGGACTTCGAGAAGGAGTGCGCCCAGGAGATTGAGGACGGGACCATCGTCATCGACCACCCGCGTACGGTCCTGCGTAATCTGGCCGCCGAACTACGGGACGGCCAGCTCGACGGCTGGTTCGACGACCCCGCCCGGTGATCTCGGTGTCGGACACCTCACGAACAGCGTGGCGGGCGGATTTCTGGGCGCCTATCGCCTCTTTCCGCGATCCGCTCTTCCCGGGTCTCACTCGCGGCCTGCCGCTGCCCCCGCCGTCGACCGTCCGCGGTTTGTTGGCCGCAGCCACCGGAGAGTCGGCCGAACCTCTGGCCTTCGGGATGGCCGCCCACGCCGAGGGCGCCGGTGTGGACGCCGAGACATACCACCCCATCTCCGCCGACGGAACCAACCCGGCGGTCTCCGGCCGCGTGCGCGCCATCAAGGGAGGCATGACCATCCGCGACCGTCCCTTCCTGGCTCACGTCCATCTCACGGTCTGGCTTCCCGGCACCGACGGCGACCGCATCGCGCAGGCACTACGCCGCCCCCGATGGCCGCTGCGTCTGGGACGGTCCCAGGACCTCGTTCACCCCGTAAAGCTGGTGCGCACCACACTGCGTCCGGCAGCCACAGCCACTGTCGATCATGCCGTGGCCCCGGCGGACGGCCACGATGTACCCCAGGCGACCGTGCACCGCATGGCGGCGAGTGTGTCCGCCGAACGCCTCTCCACCGCGTGGTCGGACTACCTGTGGTGCGACACCCCCACCGGGCCCCACGCCGTGCGCGACGCTTATGAGGACGACGAGGGGCAGGCTGTATGGCTGCTCGCCCCTTGACCCGCGAGCCCGCGCCTCGCCGCCTGGCCGACGTCCGAGCCAAGTCCGCTTCGAAACACGACCCCGAGCGCCTGACAACTCATTCGCTAGTGGTCCACAACAACGTCGGGCAGATTGAACAGCGCCTCGCCACCGCCGGGTTGCTCGCGACCGAGCCAGCATTCTGGACCCGCGTACGTAAAGCAGCCCTGCTCCACGACGCGGGCAAAGTCGCGCAAGGCTTCCAGCAGCAGTTGCTGCCTGGGGGAACCTTCTGGGGCCAGCGTCATGAAGTGCTCTCGCTGGCCTACGTCGACCTGCTGGCAGGCGGCGGGGGCTGGAGTGACGAGGACCGGCTGATGATCGCCACGCTCGTCGCCACTCACCACCGGGCCCTGCACACGGCGAACTCCGGTGCCAGCAGTGGGAAGCCGAGCCTGTCTCAGCTCTACAACTCGCGTACGCGGTGGGCAGAAGCCTTCACCCGAACGCCACAACCCGATGGTGAACTGCAGATTCAGGTCACCGTCAGGCTGCACCAGGAACTCCTCGCCTGGCTTTCCGGCGCTCTGCACATGGACCCGCCCACCGACCCCGGTGGCGGGCCCACGCTTGCCGATCGCGCCCGGCTCACTTTGGACCACCTGCTCACCACTTGGCGGCAACCGACCACAGCGGACCGAGGACTGCTGGCCGTTCTCGCCCAGGGCGCGCTCACCCTCGCCGACCACGCCGGTTCCGCACATGAGAAGTTCCAGACTCACATGCCGCTGCACACCGACTACTTGGAGCGGCTCCCCTACCCTGCCTACGCGCACCAAGAGCTGTCCGCCGGCACCGACGGGCACCTCGTCCTCCTGGCGCCCACCGGCAGCGGCAAGACGGAAGCCGGCCTGGCCTGGGCGGCAAGGCAGTTACTCACGATGCCCGGCCTGCCCCGTGTCGTCTGGACTCTGCCGTACCGAGCCTCCCTCAACGCCGCCCGCCGAAGGCTGCAGCGAGACCTGACCCCCGCTCCGGGCGAGGCCAGCCCGGACATCGGACTCCTCCACGGCACCGTCGCTCACACGCTCCTCGGCGAGGCGGCGGAAGACGAATGCCCCGACGGCAGCACACCCCCGGCCGGCGAACCGACCGCCGCCATGGCCCGCCAGGCACGCGCCCGCGCCGGTGCCATGCGCCTGTTCACCCAGCGGCTTCGCGTCGCCACTCCACACCAGCTGCTACGAGGCGCCATCGCCGGCCCCGTCTACTCCTCGGTGCTTCTCGAACAGACCAATTCGCTCTTCGTCATGGACGAGCTCCACGCCTACGAGCCCGAGACCTTCGGACGCCTGTGTGCCGCGATGGGACTGTGGGAGCGGCTCGGCAGCCGCGTCGCCGTCCTCTCCGCCACCCTGGCCCCACCCATGACCACCCTCATCAAGGAGAGTCTGACCCAGCCGGTGACCCACCACCGAGCACCCCAGGGCACCAGCCCGGTCCGCCACCGACTCGTCCTGGACGAGGACCATCTCACCAGCCCGGAAGGCGTCGCACGCCTCCGCGCCTGGCTGCACGCGGGCCACAGCGTCCTCGCCGTCGTCAACACCGTGGCCACCGCACAGGCCCTGTACGAGGAACTGGCCGACGACGCCCGCACCTGTCTGCCCAACGACCCTTACGCCGCGCTGCTGCTGCACTCACGCTTCAAGAACCGCGACCGCGACCGGATCGAGCGAAACCTGCTGCGACGTCACCCCGAGCGCGGTACGGAAGACCAGGGACGCCGAGGGGGTCTGACCGTCGCGACACAGACCGTCGAAGTCTCGCTGCAACTGGACTTCGACCGCGGAGCCGTGGAGAACGCCCCGATCGAGGCGGTGGCCCAGCGGGCAGGACGCGTCAACCGCCGGGCACTGCACCCCGAGGGCCCCGCCGAGTTCCGAGTCCACCGAACAGCCGCTGGCCGCCCGTACGACGACGCCGCCGTTGACGCCTCCTGGAACGCCCTGACCACTCTCGTCGCAGAAGGCGGCGAAACGCTGAGTGAACAGGACATCGACCGCCTCCTCGAACTCGCCTACGACACCGACTGGGGTAAGGCATGGGAGGTGAGAACGCGTCAGGCCAGAGACGACTTCGCGGCCACCTTCCTCACCTTCACCGACCCGTTCCACGACCGCACCGAGTTCGCCGAGAAGCTGAGCAAGGAGTTCGACAGCGTCGAGGTCCTGCTCCGAGAGGACATCGAGGAGTACCGCGACCTCACCACCGGAAAGGACGGCCACCCCCTGCGCGCGGCCGGCCTGCTCATCCCGCTCCGGTACGGCCAGCTCAAGACGTACAACGCGGCGAGGGACAAGGATCTCGGGCTCTACGTGATCGACGGCGTCTACGACGAGACCACCGGACTGAAGCCACCGCTGGAACCGGAGACGATCCTGTGACCGATCCTGGCTCCGCCAACGGGCCGGAGGAGGAGAACGCCCCGCTCGGCGGCGTGCACATCAAGTACCTCCACCACTGCCCGCGTCAGCTCTGGCTCTACACCCGCGGTTACCGGCCCGAGCAGCGCAGTGACCTCGTCGCCTTCGGCGAAGTCATCGACGACACAACGTTCACGCGCCGCCGCGACGTCGACCTCGGCGAGGCGAAGATCGACTGGGTCACCACCGGGGCCGTCGTCCACGAGACCAAGTCCTCGCGCGCCCCCTCACCCGCCCACGCCGCCCAAGTGCGCCACTACTGCCTCCTGCTCGAACGCCGAGGCGTCACCGTACGAGGCGGCACCATCCACTACCCCCTGATCCGCCGCACCACCAACGTCCCCTGGGACGACACCGCCCGCGCGGAAGCCGAAGCGTCCGAGCACCGGGCCCGAGCCACCATCGAAGCCCACGAGCCACCACCCCGTCTCACCCGCGCCAACTGCCGCGGCTGCTCCTACCTCGACTACTGCTGGGGAGACTGATGCCCGCCGTCGGACGCACCTACTGGCTGACCGAACCCTGCCGCATCCGCCGCGAGGACAACAGCGTCCGCATCGAGCGCGCCGACGGCAACCCGGTCCGCATCCCCATCACCGACATCCGCGACCTGGTCACCTTCGACCACGTCGACATCAACACCTCGGCCCTCTCACTGCTGAGCCGCAACGGCGTCGCCCTCCACGTCCTGGACCACTACGGCAACCACGCCGGCCACTTCAGCCCCTCGGAATCCATGTCCTCGGCCGCTGTCGTACGCCGACAGGTCGAGATCACCGCCGACCCCGAGCAGCGCGCCGAGACCGGCCGCGCCCTCGTACTCGCCACGGCGGAGAACCTGCGGTGGGCACTGGACACCGACCTCCTCGACCCCGCCTTGCAGTCACTGCGCACCGCTCTCCCCGAATGCGCGGACAGTGACGCGATCATGGGCCAGGAAGGCAACTTCCGCCGCACGGCATGGGCAGTCCTCGACACCCAGTTACCGGCCTGGCTCCGCCTCAACGGCCGCACCCGCCGCCCACCAACCAACGCGGGCAACGCCTTCGTCAGCTACCTCAACACCCTCGTCTACGCCCGCGTCCTGACCGCCCTGCGCACCACACCGCTGCACCCGGCGATCGGCTTCCTCCACGCCGACACCGACCGTCGCCGCAACACCCTCGCCCTCGACCTGGCCGAACCCTTCAAACCGCTCTTCGCCGAGCGGCTTATCAAACGAGCAGCTGCTCAGAAGAAGCTGAAGCCGTCCGACTTCGAAACCGATATCGCCCGCGCCTCCCTCAGCAAGGACGGCCGCAGAAAAGTCGCGGCCCTCGTCAAGGAGGAACTGGCGACGACCGTCAACCACCGCACGCTCAAGCGCAAAGTCAGCTACGAGGAACTCATCCACCTCGAAGCCCTCAAGATCGTCCGCATGTGCCTGGAAGACCGCCCCTACAAGCCCTTCCGGCCCTGGTGGTGATCGAGCATGTTCGTGATCCTCGTCTACGACACCGCCGTCGAACGCAACCCCAAAGTTCTCAAGACCTGCCGCAAGTACCTCCACTGGACACAGCCCAGCGTCTTCCAGGGCGAACTCAGCATGGCGCAGTACCGCGCCCTGATCGCTGCACTCAAGACCACCATCGACCCCGACTACGACAGCATCGTCACGTACGCCGCCAGATCCCCCGACATGATCGAATCCAGCACCCTCGGAGTCGACCTCGGCGGCCCCGGCGACATTCTCTAAGCTGCTTTGACCTGCGCTGATGCACTACCGGCAGACTGCTGCAAAAACGCTGCCGGAACGGCACCACGCGGGGGTTCTGACCTGTGGCTTTACCATCGGGTCGTCATCAGCCCTGGAGGGCTCGCAACTACTTCGCTTCGGTCGTGTGGCCGTCCCACTGGGCGTCGTCATCAGCCCTGGAGGGCTCGCAACTACGCCTCCGGCAGCCCGTTGCGGTCCATGAAGCGGTCGTCATCAGCCCTGGAGGGCTCGCAACGCGCGGCCAAGCGAGGCACCCGCAGTAACGCCGCGTGTCGTCATCAGCCCTGGAGGGCTCGCAACGTGGGCACTTGCCCGCGCTCCGTGACTCCCCGCGCCGTCGTCATCAGCCCTGGAGGGCTCGCAACGCGCCGCCAAGCGAGGCACCCGCAGTAACGCCGCGTGTCGTCATCAGCCCTGGAGGGCTCGCAACAGCTGCTGGCCGATCCGCATCCGGAGCTGACCCGGTGTCGTCATCAGCCCTGGAGGGCTCGCAACATGAGCTGGCCGAGCCTGTGGGCGTTGATGGTGACGGGTCGGCATCAGCCCTGGAGGGCTCGCAACCACGGGCCACGGCCCGGCCGTTGGCCGCCTCTGCCGTCGTCATCAGCCCTGGAGGGCTCGCAACGCCAGCGGCTGTACGCGCGGATCAACCACAACAGGTGGTCGTCATCAGCCCTGGAGGGCTCGCAACTCGGGCAGCCTGAAGCGACACGGTGTGCAGGTACCAGTCGTCATCAGCCCTGGAGGGCTCGCAACACGCGCACTGGCCGCTGTTCCTCCACGCGCACCCGTGTCGTCATCAGCCCTGGAGGGCTCGCAACTAGCGGGCGTGGACGGCGCGCCGCCACGGATCCGTGTCGTCATCAGCCCTGGAGGGCTCGCAACCTGGGCAAGCCCGTGCGGTTCACCCACCCCGAAGTCGTCGTCATCAGCCCTGGAGGGCTCGCAACCTCGTCGATCACCCGCTCGACCGCGGCGACCGCCTCGCGGTCGTCATCAGCCCTGGAGGGCTCGCAACGTAGACGTGCGGCACTCCCGGCCGACGTGGTAGCCATGTCGTCATCAGCCCTGGAGGGCTCGCAACGCGGTGAGGCTGGTGACGCCGAGGCTGACGATGAGGTCGTCATCAGCCCTGGAGGGCTCGCAACAGGGCGAGGGGCGGTACGGGGACGGGCTTCTTCTTCCCGTCGTCATCAGCCCTGGAGGGCTCGCAACAACGACACGGTGAGCATCCCGCCGACCTCACACGAGGTCGTCATCAGCCCTGGAGGGCTCGCAACACCACAGGCATGGTGGACCTCCGGTTTGGGGAATGCGTCGTCATCAGCCCTGGAGGGCTCGCAACGCCGCGCGGCCGGCCTTCTCGGCGGCGGCCTCCCGGGTCGTCATCAGCCCTGGAGGGCTCGCAACAGGACCAGTTGCAGTCCGTCGTTGGCGCCCTTGCCGCCCTTGTCGTCATCAGCCCTGGAGGGCTCGCAACACGCGCACTGGCCGGGTCGACGGGGGTGAGCAGGGTCGTCATCAGCCCTGGAGGGCTCGCAACAGGTCCGTCACGCTCGCGTGGATCACCTCGAACCCGGGTCGTCATAAGCCCTGGAGGGCTCGCAACGGTAGGTGTGGCCGGCGGGTGGGTACTGCTGCGCGGTCGTCATCAGCCCTGAAGGGCTTCCAACTTGGTGGCTCCCCATTTGGCAACCCTCTGCCGGAGTCATCACCAGCCCTGGAGGGCTCGCGTTGCGACAGCCATGTCACCGCTCAAGTCCGACATCTTCGCGGACATGCTGGGCATACTGCTAGCGCGGGGACGCCCCGCTCGAAGTCGGTGACTGCGTGCTGCTGCCCGAGAAGAACGTGAGCCGTCTCAAGAACGGCCCAGCCCCCACCGTGGGCGTGGTCAACAAGCTCGGCACCACCTACCGAGGGCCCCCGTCCGACATCGTGGGGCGGGCACCGGCAACCGGCGGAGACGGCTGAGGGGACCTCGTGCCACAACGTGCCAGTAAGTGCCGTGAACAGCGGTCAACAGCAGGCAGGGGAAGACAGCAAGAGCCCTCCCGATAGTGGGTATTTTCGCAGGCCAGAGGCCAAATGAGGTCCGATTGCCGGGTGATTCCCAAGCTCAGAGCGCGAGTTCGATTCTCGTCACCCGCTCCACGACGAAGGCCCAAGTCAACGACTTGGGCCTCCCTTGTTGTCTAGACCATTTTCAGCGCCACGCCATTCGCATGCCGTAGGAGACCCCATACTGAGCCGAATTGAAGCGCCGGACCAGCGGGTGCTGGTCCGGCGCTCAGAGATGGTTCACGCCTCTCACGAGACCCGCCCATCGACGTCGCGCAGACGCGGAACAGGGATGGCTCCGCGGAACTCAGAGGCTGACGTCAGCGTCCTCCGAGGAGACCGGGGACTCCCTCAGCGCCATGGCCAGGCTCCTAAGTTCGTCAAGTACGGCCACACTCTGGAAAATGGTCTGAAGGGATGCGTTGATCTGCTGGGAGGGGCGGCGCAGCTGACGGCTGGAAGATCCGAACATGCTGATCATTGCCATGACTTCCTGGAAGGCGCCCGCCGCGTCCTGTACTTCCTCGGGGGACGTGACGACCTGCTCCAGCACATCCTCCGCGCCCTCAGGCCATTCGCGGCGCGGCGTGCTCGCAGCCCATTCCAGGAACGCCCGGAACGCATCGACACTGACCCCCATGCGCGCCGCGAAGCGCTCGGCCGCCGCGGCCAGGTCGTCGGCCGGCCCTTCGATGGCTTTGGCCAGGCGGTTGATCACGGCCATCCGCGTGTTCATCGAAGCCCCGTGATGGCTGACACGGGCCATGTCCTCGCCGATCAGCCCCATCATCTCCCCAAGGTCCGCCAGGGCGGACTCCACGTCGGCCATGTCGCCGGAGATGGCCTCCAGCTCCGCTTCCGCCTCGACGACCAGATCAAAGAGGCCGGGGGCATCCTCGTCGCCCCCGGCGGTCGACTCCACGCCCGGCTCGGGGGTCGATCCCCCGGGGAGCGACAGGACACTGCCCCGGCCCAGTTCCTCCGCCAGCACGCTCGTCAGTTGCCGCCGGGCGGTCACGGTGTCGGCGGGGTGTGACGGGAACGGGATCCGAGGCGTCGTTCCGGGGCCCGGGAGCTGTTCGGTTCCGTCCGTGACATGGATGGTGCACCGACCGAGGGCGTGTCGCGCTCCGAGCCCGAAGGACAGCTCTGCCCCGGATCCGCCGAGGTCGGCGACGACGACGTCCACTTCGGTGAGCATGCGCAGCAGTTGGTCCATGGGCAGGCCGGCCTCCATGAGCCTGTCCGCTTGTAGGAAGGTGAGACCGAGCTGCGCACACGCGGGACGCACGATGTCCTCGTAGAGGACCGTGGACCGGTGTCGCTCCCCCGGAGCGGAATGACCAGGAGGGCCGGCGGCGGCGGTTCCGCAGATGACGAGGCAAGTGGGCATGGCAGGTTCCTTTGACAGTGGGTCAGGGGAGGCCCTGTCGGTGGCCGGGCAGCCAACAGGGTGGAGGGTGGAGTCAGTCGAAAAGAGTGAGCGCCACTCCGTCGGCGACCTCGTCGGCGAAGACCGGGCGTTCCTCGATGCCCAGTGCGCTCAGGAGGTCCACGGTGAGCACCCGGTGGCGTCGGCCGACGCGCACCGTGGGGCAGGGGAAGGCGTCCTGGGCCACCAGCCGGTAGGCCGTACCCAGGCACATTCCGAAGGCTCTGGCCGCCGTTCGTAGATTGACGCTGACCGGGAGGTTGAAGATCTCGCGGAAGGTGAGGGGCGTCTCGACGCGGTCGGTCATCCGCTCCTCCGTACGCGGCGCAGGGAGACCGTGGCGACCTGGCGACCCTGGCCCGAGAATCCGACGCTCGTGGCGGTGTCGGCCACTCCCCAGGTCTGGGCCAGGACGCCGAGGCGTACGCCCTCGACACGGTGAGCGGGAACGGTGATCCGCACCGTGGCCGAGAGCCCAGGGTGGCGCGGGGCCGGGTCATAGTCTGCCTGCCAGTGGTCCGCCGCCTCCCCTTCGACGGGAGCGCCACCGGCCCGCTCCATGTCGTCCACGGCCATTTCGAGGCGAGCGTGGCGCCATACGTCGTACACGCGTGAACAGGCTGAACGCAGCACCGTCCCGCCGGGGTCGGGGTCATCCGTCGCGAGACCCGCCAGCGCTTCGAGGTAGCAGGTGATCAGTTCGGCCTCGACATCGCCTCGTTCGGCACGGAAACGCCAGGTGATCTTGTAAGCAGTGCGGCGGAGCCCCGGGAGTCCCAGCCACACGACGGCCTCCGGCCAGTCGGGCCCGACGACATCGGAGTGGACGCGCTCCGCGATCTGGTGCCACAGGCTCGCACGTGCCTCGGGGCAGGCAGAGCGGTCATAGAGCAGTTGGCGGGCCCGTGCCAAGACCACTGGTACACCGGCTTGTTCCGACCCGTCGTAGAGACGTAACAGGGGCCCGGGCTCGCTGTCAGCACAGTGACGCTCGACGGCGGCGAAGATGCCGGGGTGAGGGGGAAGTGACATCGGTCCTCCTGATCATTCGGATTTGGAGACAGGTGATTTGCCACGCCACGCAACGAGCGCCAGGGCTGCCGGCTCCTTGCCAGGCATCGCGTCCGGACCCCTCTCGACGGCCAGAAGCCAGCGAAGAAAGCCCGGTTGGCGGGCGGACACCAAGCCATCGAGGAGTTCGCGCAGTGCCCGGGCCCGGTGCTCCTCGCAGGCCGCCTCGGCACACCAGTCGAGGAGGGCATCGCGCATGGCCGGGAAGGCGGCCGACTCGTTCAGGGCATGTGCTGCCAGCTGAACCGTGCTGGACGCCAACTCGGCGTCGGCGAGGACCTGGTCGCTCCACCACGAGCGGTCGGTGTCCACCATCAAGGGAAAGCAGAGGGCCGTCAGCAAGCTGAGAACGCCCTCCGGTCGTGTCCAGTCGCACATCCGGCGCAGGACGGTTGTCCTGGCGCCGGAATCCCCGGCTTCGAAACGCCGCACCAGCGTCTCAACGACGACGGATGGGGCGTCCGTGTCGTCATCCAGGGTTGTCATGAGCCGATGCAGCAACCACAGAGCTTGCTCTTCCGTGACGTGGCCGCGGTCCGGGTGGCAGGCGTGGATCACCGTCTCGCGCAGCGGCGCCTCAGTCGTGACGCTCCACTGTTCGAGCAGGTCAGCCGCCATCCTTCCCGCTGCCGGGTCCTGAACAGCCGCCCCCAGACACCATCCCGCCACCTGGGGAGCTGGGCGCGACGGAGCCAGCGCCAGGTCACGCAGGTGTTCCATGGACCGGCCGCCGGTCGCCACCGCCATGGCGGCGACCGCCCGCCCGGCCCGTTCGATCTGCTCCGCCTCAGAGCCGGGAGCGGCGAGCCAAGAGTGCAGTAGGGGCACGAGATCCGTGTGGTCACGGCACAGGACCTCCCACACGGCCTCGCTCACAGCAGGCCAGAAGAAGGACACCGTGTCAGTGGCTACGTCTGCGGCACACCGCGCATGGTGCGCCCCGAGAAGCCGCAGGGTCTCAGACCAGGGCCGCTGGCGGGTACCCGCCGCCGAGTGACCGTGGAAATTCGAGGCGTCGGTATTCTTCTCCCATCCCGACCTCCCGAGTTGGATCAGATCCCCAGCACGCTCCGTCAACACGCTGCGGTGCAGCCCTCCGTAGACGGTGATCGCGAGCAGGTCGGCACGGAGGGCGGGATCCGTCTGGGACCGGGCGACGACTTCGGAGCCCTCGGCTCGGGCCACGTGACGCAGCACCTCGGCGCCGATCGCTCCGCCCGCGACACCCAGCCGGAGCACGGTCTCCGCCGCCCGCGCCGCGTATCGGGGCGGAAGTCCTTCGGGCAGCAACTCGTCGAGTTGACCAGGCTCCAGGGCCCGCAGCCACCCCGCGTACGCTTCCTCGTCGTAGGAGCCGTCGGCGAGATGGGCGCTGAAGACCTGCCGTGCGTCCGGTGGATGGTGGTGCACCACCGGCATACCCAAGTGGTCTGCCAGGGCGCCGGTCAGCCCTGGGGCATCCGTCAACACGATGATCAGACGCGCCCCGGCCTCGGCCAGGGATGTTTCCAGGCGGGACAGATCCCATGCCCGGAGCGCGAACGGGTCCGGAGGCTCCACTACCAGGTATCCGTGCACCCCGTGAGCCCGCGGTCCCCATCGGGAGAAATTGACGGCCCGGTCCACCTGGACGAGCACGGGCTCCTCAATGCCATGGGCCAACAAGTTGAGGGCGTGGGTTTCACGTCCTGTCCCCGGCTCTCCGAGGAGCACGGTGATGCCGGAATCGAGCGCGGCAAGCGCGTCCTCGAAGCCGGGCGGCGGCACAAAGCGCCTTCTCGCCGTCTCCAGGTGCTTTGCCCGGACGGGGCCCTGCCGCATCGGCCCCGCTGCCTTGCCGCCTTCGGCCGGCTCGGACACTGTGTGCCGCTGGCCGCCCGTCACCAGGCCGGTGTTGACGGTGCCGTGCGGAGCCACGACCACCATCTCCCGGCCGGCCAGGGCTGCAACAAGAGTGTCGAGGTCGCCGCCTTGAGGAATCTCAGATGTCCCCATCGGCTCCACCGTCGACGTGGCCGGAAAGCTCGATGGCGGTGACGTGCTGGCCGCCGTAGACAGTGCCGGTGTTGATGATCCCGCGTTCGGCGTTCAGGGCAGTCGCCGGGGAGACCTCCGTTTCGGGGCCGGTATCCGGCAGCGCGTGGCGGGCGGACACCGACTCTGCGATCTCTCCCGGTTGAGGGAACGCGATGACGTCATCCGTACTGCGATTCTCTTCTGCTCGCATGTCGCCCTTCAATGCTCTGGGCACCCGGAAAGTGGATCGGGCACCCGTCTTCTGGACGAATCGAGAATCCCGCGTATCGCTCCACGCATCCGCTCCCGAGGCCCAGAAATCGGGTGAGCGTGGTCACAGAGAGGGATTCGCGGAACCTCATACGAAGAATGAGCGGGTGCGCTGTCTTCGGACAGCGCACCCGCTCATTCATTCGATTGCCGAGCAAGAATCCTGATGTCAAGTGGCCACGCCAGGTACGGAACGCCCGAGCGCGGAGATCCGGTCCCGCAGGATGTAAGAAATCTCTTTGCGCTCCTGATCGGTCAGCGTGCCCAGCAGTACGGCCAGTTCCTCCTGCCAGTCACTGCGCGGAGGGCTCAGCAGATTCTGGTGATCGACCGACCAGTCCAGCACCTGGCGTACCTGGTCGGGATGTCTGAGGAGCCAGAGCGCTGCCAGGGACACCGGCCCGGCGTTGAGCGCCTGGAGGCAGAACTCGTACTCCCCACGACGGCTGGTCGTCCAGGAGTAGCGAACTCCCTCGCCCTCCTCCTGACCGAGCAGCAGTTCCTCACCGCTCTCACGGAGCCGTACGTCGAACACCCGGTAACTCAGACCCGTTTCGTCCAGGCGCTGCGGCACGCCGAGGTGCTGCATGATCTCCGGGGCCCCCAGCCCGCTGCCGGCCACCGCCTGTGCCTCGGCCAGGTGGTGCAGGGCGCCGGTGAGACGGGTCCGCACGACATGCCAACCGTGCGCGGTCCTCGTGTGCACGACGCGTACGGGGTCATGGACCCACCATGAGACCCAAAGATCCACAGATTCCGTTCCGTACACGGTGGGAAGGGCGACCGCTCGCGTGTCCACGTGCTCGATCGTGTCCACCCGGAAGACGTCGGTGTACCGTCCGCCCAGCCCGGGCGGAGCCGCCTCGTCCGGTGCAGGTCCGTAAGTTCCGGCGGCGTCGGGATCCCCACCACGGCCGAGGAGGCGGTACTCCCCGGCCTCGTCCCTGAGTACCAGGGACCAGTCGCTGGTCGCGGACCAGCGTCGGCGGAGGATCTCCCGCCAGGGCGGGCCCGCGACCCGGAAGTAGAGACGCTCGGTCGACTCGTCGCTCATGCTGCCTCCCTTCGTTCACCGGCTCGCCACCTGCTGAGCGAAGCCCGCGCCGTGTTCAGTCCAGCCCACCCGTCCGCACCCGTCTCATCCATTTCGACGAACAATCGAAATTCGCCGAATCGCATCACATGAGCCAATGCGGCAAAAAGGTTCTCCACCGCGCGGAACTGTGTTTCGTCCCAACGCGCCCAGTCGGCCCAGCGCAGCAATGCCGCACAGGTCGCGTCGAAGGAGCTCTCGGAGTTCAACGCGCGACGGACGAATTCCACTATCGACCCCGCTTCCGGAGTCTCAGCCGCGAGTCTCCGCATGAACCACCCCGGGGACTGAAGCAGTTGCCCGAACACCGAAAGCACTTGTTCCGTGTCGCATCGCTCCGCGTCCAGCCATTCGACAAGCCGACCGAACACCTTGGCCTCATTACCGGCCTGGAAAAGACTCAGCATCGCCACCCGCACGGCTAGCAGAACCTTGCCGTCGTCGTCCTGGCCCCGATGGCCAGAACGACTCCGCACGCCGAGGAGGAGATCGTGAAGAAGTCGCAGGGCCAGGTCCGGGCGTGAGAGCCCGAACTCCGCACCGCAGGTGTACGCCACTGTCGTCCGCAGGTGGGCGTCGGCCGCCACACTCCAGCGCTGAAGGCGATAGCGCACCTCCGCGACGAGTACCGGGTCCTCGGCCGCGATGCCCAGCGCGTTCGCCGCGATGAGACGACTGGTCGTGCGGTCCGCCTCGGCGAGAGCCTTGATGTGCCGCAGTGCGCGCCGCCCGCCTCCCCATATCGCCGCCCTGCCCATGAACTGGCCCACCGGCTTGGTGAGTTCGGTGGTGCGCTCCACTTCCCGCAGCCACTCGACCAGTAGGTCCGACAACTGTCCGTACTCACGCCACACGTGTCTGAGCACTGCCTCGGCCTGCCGGTGCCTAACGAACACGACCCCTTGCACGCTGTGCGCGTAGGCGCCTTCCGTGCTGATCTCACGTTCCCGGCGGACGGCCCGAACGGCGTGCAGCAGTTCCGTCAAAGACCGCCGGAAGACGAAGTCCGGGTTGGGCCGACCAGCCTTCTCAGCTCCCGAAGAGTCCGTCGGAGGCAGCTCTGCCGTCAGACGGCCTTCGGACAGCTTCAGCAGGCGGATGGCCTCCTCCCTGACGAGTCGGTGATCCTGGCCCTCGTAGACAGCGGCTGCCAGCAAGAAGGCCAGGGCGTCCGGGTCACCACGCAACTCCCGCATGAGTTCGGGAACCTCCTCTTCCGCCCGGTAGCTCAGCCGCCCCCCCAGGTCACCGAGTGCGTCCGGGTCGCCGTCAGCCGTCACGATGACTGTCACCAGCTCCACCACCTCGGCCGGCACCAACTCCGGGACCAGCAGGTCGCTCAGCTCATGACGCCGGTTCAGCGCCGACAGCAAGCGCTCCCGCTCCCGCTGATCCGGAACCACCGCCTCGAAGTAGCTGCCGAAGACCATGGCGGGCGGCGGCGGTACGCACCGGACGGGACGGACGTGCAGGTCCTGTTCAAGGCGACGCAGCAGCGCCGCGTCATCAGGCAGCATGATCACCATGTGCGCCGTGGCCTTGTCGAGCAGTGAGCGCACATGGCCCAGGACACCGGGGCCAAGGGGCCGGGACGGGAACAGGCCGTCCATCAGGTATCCGCGTGCCGACGGATCGGTGGGCTGCCAGCGGTCCAGTTCGGTGACGCTGTCCAGTGCCCGCAGCAGGGCTCCTTCCCCACAGCTCTCGCGCAGGAGGTTGAGCGCCGCGGTTCGTCGGCCCGAACCCGGCCGTCCGGCCAGGAAGAGCGGCCCGTCATTCAACTCCGTGAGGGCTTTGTTGAACCAGTCGGGTCGGGCGAACCCGAAGGCGGCGGCCCGTACCTCCGCCTCAGGGACAGGCCCCTCGCGCACCCTGCCCTCCCGTGGCCCCCGCCCTTCGTTCGCGGACCCGTTGTGTACACGCTGGCCGCCGTGGACCGCACCGGAGTTGAAGTTTCCTCGCGGGGCGTACACGAACGAGAGCGAAGCCCGCTCGGCAGCGCCGATGGCGTGGAGCAGCTCGGGGACATCGTGCTCGGCCTCGACACGCGACGGCCCGTCGTCGGGCGGCGGCGCCGGTGCCGAACCGGGCTGCTCCGTCGGCGGCGACTCCCCGTCCGGGGTCACTGGCGCCCCTCGTACTTGTTGCCGCGGACCTGGTCGCCCTGGAATCCGCGGACACGGCCGGCCTTGTTCCCCCCGACGTGATCGCCGGCGACATGGTGGTTGGCCACGCTCTGTCCGCCGTGAACGGTGCCGGTGTTGAGGTTGCCGCTGGGGGCGCTGTTCCTCACCTGAGGAGCCGGTGTCTCGTCATGCGGCCGAGGCCGGGCCGCTTCCGGGGCGGACTCCTCGCTGGTGTTGGCGTCCGAAGCCTCCTCGTACAGCGGCCCGGACGGCTGCGGTACGTAGATCCAGGCCCGCTGGGAGAACGGCTTGCCGTCGACCGTCGCGGCCACCTCCACGAAATGGTCGGGATGGCGCCCGGTGTACCCACCGGCGACGGCGTCCTCGTAGCAGCGGTCGGAGAGGATCGACGCAACGTGGGTGATGTTCTCCTTGTGAGAGGCGAGCACGGCCTTGACGGGACGTGAGTCGAGCAGGCGGTGCGTGTCGTTGCGGGCCGTGCCGTTGCCACTGAACTCGTCCCCCGTGTCGGGCAGCGGGCCGACGTTCACACTGGTTCGGAGCCTGATGGGCACCGCCCCGTAGGACAGGACGTTGTAGTCGGTCAGTACGTCCTGAAGCGTGAGCAGAAGCGGGTGGATCACGAAGGGCATTCGCTCGGGGTCGAACCCGAAGACGTAGCCGTCGCCGGTCGAGGCGGGGAACCTGCGGTCCTCCCAGAGGTCCCCCAGGTCAGCCCTGGACAGCGCGGTCTTGAGAAGCTCGGGCACGGCCCGGCTGACGGCTTCGTGCTCGATCGCCGGGCGTCCCGTGAAGTCCTTGGCATCTACCGCCAGGATGCCCCGGTAGGCGGGCAGCGGACGGCTGTGGGTGTACGGGCTGGCAATTCGGCGGGGCAGTTCGCTGCTGAACTCGCGCATGTCACTCCTCTGTGAAGCCCACCCGACCTCTCGGAGGTCGGGCCGGGGCACTCGTGCGTGCGGTGGCTCGCGTTTCGAGCTTCACAGGGAGCGCGGAAACGTTCGGTGCCGCAGGACCCGACGAGGAGTGACGTGGAGCACATCGCGCTCCTGGCTCGACGCGGCCGGCGAGCATCTCGCGCAGCGCTTCCAAGTCGGTCACTTCAATCCGGCGTTTCCCGGCCTCCACCCGGTCCTGCCCGAGCCGTTCAAGCGCCTTGCTGACAGCCTTGCGGCCGACACCGATGTGCTGTGCCAGGTCTTCCCTGGTGAGGTCGAAGGATCGCTCCCCGCCGGACACCTCGACCAGACGAAGCAGGGCCACGACAAGCCGCTCGTGCACGGCCCCGTCATGGATCTCGGTCTGCTCCAGCAGACGACGGGAGGCCATCACAGCGAGTGGATAGGCGAGTCGGTGACTGTCCACGAACCGCCGGAACTCCTCTCCCTCGACGAGGGCAGCTTTGCATCTGCTTATCGCCCACACGCTGGCCATTCGCACCCCCACACCCTGGAGCGCCATCTCGCCCAGGATCTCGCCGGTTCCACGGAAGGCGAGCAGTCGCTGCCGCCCGTCACGGTCGGTTCGGACGACTTTCACCAGCCCGCTGATCAGTGCGAGTACGTGATTTCCCTTCTCACCCTGACGCAGCAGCGGTCGTCCGGCGAGGTAGGTCTGGTTTCGATATCGGGTCAGCTCTGCCCACTCCTCCTGCGACACCAGAGCACGAAGAGGCGACAGCACGAGAGGGTTATCTTCGCTCATGCGATCACAGTAGAGAAGGAGTTGGCCGAGTAGGTGCCGAGTTCCGTATTCCGCGCCTACAACAGGCAGAAGAGACCGGAACTCTTCCATTCGGCGAGACTTCCGACGGAAGTCGTCCGAGCACACGCCGCAGCTCAGTCCCCGTCCTCGCGACAACAGCTCCACGCGGTGTCCTTGCTCGCGCAGGCAGTGCAAAGAACGGGGCCAACCTCCGAGCCGCGGCTCTGGCCTGCCCGCATAGCTTCGATCAGTCAAGCTGTCCGCCAGCCGCCATCGAGACCGGCCCGACGCCAACAGCGACCTCTCGCAATCCGAAGTACACCCCATAAAGACCGTCACGCGACATCGCCAACCATCGCTAAAGGCCATTTGCCAGCGACCTGTTGCCCCAACCCAGCCCTTCAGGGCGGCACGCCAAGGTCAGAAGCCGTCAGTCCAACCGGAGCCAGCACAGTTCATAGACCCAAGTAACACCTGTTCAGAGCCCTGTGGTGCCCCAGAGCTCCGTGGATTCCCAAGCTCAGAGCGCGAGTTCGATTCTCGTCACCCGCTCCACGACGAAGGCCCAAGTCAGCGACTTGGGCCTTGTTTGGTGTCCAGACCATTCCTTGCCCCGCCAGCCCTTGCTGCTGGCAGAACGCCCGGCTTCGGCGCCCTTTCGCGCGAGGCGCGAGCCGTTCCGCGCCGGACTGCCTGAATGGCGAGACCGGCACCAGAGCCGGTGGGCGGCCTACCTGGTGAGGTTGACCGGTTCGTCAAGTCTCGTGAGCTTCAGTGGATTTCTCACCAAGTAGATCCGGGTGATCCGGCCGTTCTCCACCACGAGGCTCACCGCCGTGGACGGCTCGCCGTCGATGTCGATGCGGCCCGCGGGTGCGCCGTTGAGCCACACGGACGTCGTCGTGAGCGGGTCGACCTGCACCCGGTTCGTGCGGGCGAGCACCTTCGAAACGAGCTCGACCCCGTGGATCGGAGCCAGAGCAGCGGCCGCGAGTCCGGCGCCAGGACCTCCACAAGTTCCTGCAACTGCCCCGTACGCAAAGCGAGCAGGAACCTCTCCACCACGGCCTGCTGCTCCGACCTGCTCACCCGCATCCGCGGCCGTCGGGCCGCCACATGTTCGCGGGCTCGCCGCCCGATCTGCCGTACCGCGGTCGCGGATTTCCCGATGGCCTCGGCGATCTCGCCGTACGGCAGCTCGAAGACCTCGCGGAGTACGAACACTGCCCGCTCCGTCGGCCCGAGCGTTTCGAGGACCGTCAGCATCGCGATCGAGACGATCTCCGCGAGCTCCACGTCCTCGGCGATGTCGGGGCTGGTCAGCAATGGGTCGGGCAGCCACTCGCCGACGTAGTCCTCGCGGCTGCGCGCCAACGTACGCAGGCGGTTGAGCGCCTGGCGTGTGACGGTCCTGACGAGGTACGCCCGCGCGTCGCTCACCCGCGACGGGTCGACCCCTGCCCACCGCAGCCAGGACTCCTGCAGCACGTCCTCCGCGTCGGCCGCGGAGCCGAGCATCTCGTAGGCGACCGTGAACAGCAGGTTGCGATGGGCGACGAACGGGTCCTCGGTCATGCCGTCGACGCGACGTCGGACGTCTCAGGACGCGCGGCCAGCGGGATCTCGCAGGCGTCGGAGTAGCCCTGCGAGGTGATCCCGTGCGCCGTGTTGCACCTGGCTGCCAGGTTGGCGAAGCCGATGAACACGGTGAGCTCGACCAGCGCCGCCGGGCCGAGCCGGCCGAGCAGACTCGCCGACAGCTCATCGGTGACGGTCGTAGGGGTGTTGGTCATGGCCTCGGCGTACTCCATCACCTCCCGCTCCAGCGGCGTGAACACCTCCGACTCCCGCCAGCGCGGCACCTGGCTCGCCTTGGTCAGGTCCAGGCTCTGGTTCAGTGCCGCGAAGTAGTTGACGTCCAGGCACCAGCTACAGCCGATCTGTGCCGCGACGGCCATGTGCGCGAACGTCTTGAGGCTTGCGTCGGCCGCGTCCCAGGTGGCCACCTTGGCCGCGAACTCCTGGTTGTCCTCGGCGAGCTTGGGGTTGTTCCACAGCACCTCGTTGGGCTCGGGTACGGAACCGAGCTGCTTGATCAGATTCTCGCGGAGCTCGGCGGGGAGCTCGGCCTTCGGGACGCGTACCGCCATCGTGTTCTCCTTAGCCGCTTGCAGCTGTTTGCGTGTGCGGCATGAAGACACCACCGGGCCAGGGAATGTGACACCCACCATCACCGCTGCGCGGGAATCGCCGGCGTGCAGGCCGCCCCTCGGCAGGGCGTGGAACGGGTGTGCGGCCTCGTCGGCACCTCGGAACCGGTGGTGCGCCAAAGTCTTGGCCACTACGGTCGCGGCATGACCGTTCCCTCGGACTACGAGCTCGAAGCATGGGGCGCAATCCAACAGTTCAAGGGCCGCCCGCTGTCCCGAGCGATGCGAAACGCCGGCGATCAAATGGCCAACGGCGTCGCGGAACTGGGCAAGCGTGCCGCGAAGCAGCTGGAGAACCGCCCACGGGCCAAATCGGCGGTTTCGCGTGGACAGAAAGTGGTCGCGAAGGGGGCTCACAAGGTCGGCGCCGGGGCTCGCGGAGCCGCCGGCGTCCTCCCGGACTGGAGTGGCACTGCCGTTCAGTCCTTGCGGCAGACGGTGGGACGGGTCTCGCGAGCGGGACTCTCCTCCAAACGGGTGGTGGCTCTCCACAAGAAGCGTGGGCACAGCGTCGCGTCACTGTCCGACGTGCGCCGCCTCGACCTGGAGCAGGTCGACGCTGTCCGTGGACGGGCGGCCGGCTGGTACTACCCGGCCGCCGCGGCTCTCTCCGGAGCGGGTGCGGGACTTGTCATCTCTGGAGGACAACTCGTCATCGCCGCCTCCGCCGGCGCCGCGGCAGCGCCTTCGGGAGGTGCGATCACGGGTGCTTTCGTCGCTGATACGGCGGTCGTCCTCGGACTCGCTTCCCGCGCCGTCGGCCAAGTCTCGCTGCTTTACGGCTACGACCCCGAAGAGACTGCCGAGAGGCTCTTCGTGATGTCTGTCGTCAACGCCGGGACGGCCAGTTCGGCCACCGCCAAGAACGCCGCGATGGCCGATATCTCGCGGCTCACCCAGGCACTGTTCCGCGGCAAGACGTGGGAGGTCCTGAACGACGCCGTGGTCGCCAAGGTCTCCAGGCAGTTCGCGAACGCGTTCGGCTTTCGCCTCACCAAGAAGGGCCTCGGCAAAGCCGTACCCGCAGTCGGGATCCTCGTCGGAGGGACCCTCAACTGGACCACTCTGGAAGGGATCGTCGACGCCGCCGAGATGGCGTACCGGCGCCGGTTCCTCCTGGAGAAGTATCCGCATCTCGCTGACGAGGAGGCATCCGGACCGTTCCTCCACACCGGCTCGGACGTCTCCGACGACGCCGACGCCGACGCCGACGAGGCGATCAGCTTGCTCGATGAACTCACCGAGGCGGGCGGACCTGACCTCCGCTGAACCAGGGCTCTGCACAGCCCCGCGCGGCCTGCTCACAGGTGGGCGTTCAGGAGCTCCCCGAGCGCTGTTTTCGACATCGGGCCGGTGCCGGCCGCCAGTGCCTCGCCCCGGTTGATCAGCACCACGGAGGGCGCGTCGGTGACGCCGTAACGCCGTACGGGGCCGGGGCACCTTGCGATGTCGGCGCGGACGACGAGCAGTCGGCCCTGGTAGTCGTCGGCCACCTCCCGTACCAGGGCGTCCATTTCCTTGCATGCCGCCGCGGCCTTGGGCCACACCCCGTGGAAGTACGCGAGCACCGGCACGTCCGCCTTCGTCAGGATGAACTCGAACTCGGCTTCCTCCTGGGGGCGTTGGACCCTGTTCGGCATCGGCACTCCTTGACTTCCGTACGGCGCGTCAGTGGGCCCTGCGTGCTCGGGCGGCCTTGCGGGCCTCCGCCATCGTGCGTGCCTCCGCGGCCTTGCGGGATTCCTTCGGCGGGCGGCCCGAGCGGGTACCCAGACCCCGGAACGGCGCGTTGCCGGTCTTCGCCCCGTTCTCCACCGGTGGGCGCTTCGCGCCGGTGATGCTGGTCAGCCTCTCCTCGCCGGAGCGAACCTGAGCGACCGTGGGCCGGATCCCGGCCTCCGACATCATGCGGTTCACGTCCCGGCGCTGGCCGGGCGTGACCAGCGTGACCACGCTGCCGGACTCCCCGGCACGCGCGGTGCGCCCGCCGCGGTGGAGGTAGTCCTTGGGGTCGGCGGGCGGGTCCACGTTGACGACGAGGTCCAGGTGCTCGACGTCGATGCCACGGGCAGCGACGTTGGTCGCCACCAGCACCGTGATCTTCCCGTCCCTGAACTGGGCCAGCGTGTGCGTACGCTGCGGCTGCGACTTCCCGCTGTGCAGAGCGCCCGCCTGTATGCCGCTGCTCCGCAGGTGGCGGGTGAACTGGTCCACACCGTGCTTGGTGTCCAGGAACATCAGCACCCGCCCGTCCCGAGCCGCGATCTCGGTGGCCGTCACGTACTTGTCGGCGGGATGGACGTTCAGTACGTGGTGCTCCATCGTCGCGACCGAGCCCTCCGCCCGATCGACCGCGGCGAACACCGGCTCACTCAGATACTGCCTGACCAGTTGATCGACGTTGCGGTCGAGCGTCGCGGAGAACAGCATCCGCTGCCCGCCGGGCGGCGTCCGGTCCAGGATCTCCGAGACCTGCGGCAGAAAACCCATGTCGCACATCTGGTCCGCCTCGTCCAGCACGGCGATCCGCACCCGGTCCAGGTGACAGTCCCGCCGGGCGACGAGATCGGTCAGCCGTCCCGGCGTCGCCACCACGACCTCGGCACCCGCCCGGAGCGCCGCCACCTGCCGGCTGATCGCCAGCCCGCCGACGACGGTCGCCGAGCGCAGCCCGAGCGCCTCCGCGCAGGGGGCCAGTGCCTCGCTGACCTGCTGCGCGAGTTCCCTGGTCGGCACCAGGACCAGCGCGAGAGGGCGCTTCGGCTCGGCGCGCCGGCCCGCCGTACGTGCGAGAAGCGCGAGCCCGAAGGCGAGGGTCTTCCCCGAGCCGGTCCGCGCGCGGCCGAGGACATCCCGGCCGGCCAGCGCGCTCGGCAGGGTGGCCGCCTGGATCGGGAACGGCTCCCGAATCCCGAGCTCCGCCAGCACCCTCATCAGCTCGGCCGGCAGTTCCAGCTCCGCGAAGGAGCCGGCCGGCGGGAGGCCGGGCGCCGGTGCTCCCGGCACCGAGAGCTCGCCGTGCGGGCCCTTGCCCTGGTCGGACCTGCCGGGTCCGGAGCGACCGGAGGACGAATGCTTCGCCTTCATTGGGGGTTCCTCGTTTCGGCGCCCTGAACGGATCTGGGCCCGTACCTTGTCCGGTACGGGCCCAGGCTCTCTGCAAGCGTGCCCCAACCTTACCAGCGCGGGCCTCGCGCGGGCCTCGCGCCGACCGTCCCCGCGGGTCGGCGGATCGGCGGCTTATCGGCATGGTGGGCGATCAACATCAAGCCTCTCCTGAGCGCTTCCGCCACGCCGGGCGGACAGCCTCGTGCGCCGCCGGGTTCGCGGAGGGGCCGGGGCCCCGAGCCTGAGGTGAGTCGTTTCTTCGCACGCGTTCGAAGAAGCGGCCGGGCATGTCACTGATTACTGCCGCAGAATCAATTCTGCACAATCGAAATCCTTGCAGAAATACGTCACTCGCGACCCGAACGTTTGCGGAATCTTCTCACTATATGGATAACAGAAACCGCCGAGACTCGTCTGTAAGCATTCCCATCCGAGGCATATTCACGCGTAATCTGCCCGCGACAGAATGAAGGCTTTCCGGGCGATCGGTAGCGGCCCGGCCGGCCCCCGTCTCCCAAAGAAATGGTCTCGATGAAGCTCAATATCCGTGGCATGGCACGACAACGATCCATTTCCGGCTGGCTCACCGCCGCGCTCACGGCCACCGTTGCCGCCGCGATGGTCGCGGTCACACCGAGCCAGGCGCTCGCCATCGCCACACCCGTCCCCCTCGGCACCGCCGACGCATTCGCCGTTCTGGCCGGTGAGTCGATCACCAACACCGGCCCGTCGGTCATCACCGGTGATATCGGTGTGAGCCCCGGAACGGCCATCAGCGGTTTCCCGCCCGGCCTGGTCAACGGCGCGCAGCACTCCGCGGACGCGGTGGCTCTCCAGGCCAAGTCCGACTTGGTGGCGGCGTACAACAACGCCGCCGGGCAGGCCACGGACGCGGCGCTCCCGCCGGACGCCGGCGGCCTGACGCTCGTTCCCGGTGTCTACACCGCGTCCTCGACGCTGGGTCTGACCGGCACCCTCACGCTGGACGCGCAGGGTGACCCCAACGCCGTCTGGGTCTTCCAGGTCGGCTCCGGGTTGACGACGGCCTCCGCCAGCCGGGTCTCGCTCATCAACGGCGCGGCGGCGTGCAACGTGTTCTGGAAGATCGGCAGCTCGGCCACCCTGGGCACCAACTCGACGTTCATCGGCAACATCCTGGCCCTGACCTCGATCAGCGCCACGACCGGGGCGACCATCGACGGGCGTGCGCTGGCGCGTAACGGCTCGGTGACCCTGGACACCAACCGCATCACCCGCGCCACCTGCGCGGGCACCACCACGTCCGGGACGACGACCGGCACCACGACCGGTACGACCACGGGCACCACGACCGGTACCACCACCGGAACGACGGGCAGCGTCCTCGGCGGCGTGCTCGGCGGTGTGCTGGGCGGCGGAACGACCGGCACCAACACCGGTGGCGTGCTCGGCGGCGTCCTCGGCGGCGTCGTGACCGGCGGCACCACCGGAGGCACCACGGGTGGTACGACCGGCGGGTCCCCGGGCGGGGTCATCGCGGGCAACACGACCGGCAATACGAGCGGGAACACCGTCGGCAACACCATCGGCGGAAACAGCGGCGGCGGCCACGGCGGTCACACCGGTGGCGGCCACGGCGGAAAGCCTCCGGGCAAGCCGGACCACGGCCACGGCGGAAAGCCCCCGGGGAAGCCGGACCACGGTTACGGCCACGACGAAGGCGGTTACGGCGAGGGCGGTTACGGCGAGAAGCCCCCGGAGCACGGCGGCTACGGCGACAAGCCCGAGCACCAGGCCTGACAAACAGCCGGACCACGGATCGCGCCGCGCGGTGGAATCTCTCGATTCCGCCGCGCGGCGCCCCCAGAAAACCCCGCGAAAACTCCGGGCGTGAGTAGCTGATATGAAAAAGACAGGGTGGGTGCCGGTGCCGGGCGGAATTGATTCGGTGGAATCGGTGGAGTCGGCGGAATCGATGGAGTCGGTGAAGCCGGCGGAATCGGCTGACTCGGTTGACTCGGTTGAGTCAGTTGAGTCGGTTGAAGCCGTGAGAACTGCCGACACGGCTCGGAGACCGGAATCGGCGGAGGCACGGAAATCCGGCACCGCCGGAGTACCGGCCACTTCGCGCGTACTGAGAGCGGGGGTGCGTACCGTCGTATTCCTGTGTCTGGCGACCGTGCTGGCCCACGCGGCGCTCGTGTTCCTGCACATCGCGCCTTCCAACGCCGTCTCGCAGCGCTACAGCCGGCAGATCAACGCCTGGGTCTATCCGCTCTTCGAGCAGAACTGGCGGCTCTTCGCGCCTGACCCCGACTCCGTCAACCGGCAGATCTCCGCGCGCACGGCGCGCACCACTGCCGACGGCACAGTCCAGGTGAGTGGGTGGTTCGACCTGACGGCTGTGGACAACGCGGCGGTCGAGCACAGCCCGTTCCCCAGCCACACCGCGCAGAACGAGCTGCGCCGGGCCTGGACGTCGTACCTCGAACTGCACGGCGGGAGCGACGAGTCGCGTTCCGCCCGCGCCGTGATGATGCAGAAGTATCTGCGCAACATCGCGGTGGCCCGGACGGCCGACCGCCTCGGCAAAGGCGCCGGGTTCATTCAGCTCCGGGTCGTCACCACGCCCATCGCCGCCCGGAGCGCGGACGGTACGCGGACGGCCCAGGGGCCGCCGAAATCCCCCGAGACCCGGCTCCTGCCCTGGTGGAAGGTGACCCCCGATGGCAACTGAACAGCTCTCCGCGCGCGACCGGACCAGGCGTCTGTACGCCCTCCTGACCGAGCGGCCGATCTCGCTGTACGCCACCGCGGGGCTGCGCATCGGCTACGGCCTGCTCTATCTGGGCTTCCTGCTGCGGGAGTTCCCCCATCGCGACGAGATCTGGGGACCCGGTTCGCCCTGGACACCGGAACTCGCGGCGCAGCTCTACGACCAGACCGGCTGGGCCAGCATCCTCGCCCTCTCCGACAGCCGTACCTACTTCGAACTCTGCTACGCGCTCGCCGTCGTCACCTCCGCGCTGTTCGCGCTCGGCTGGCGGACCCGCGCCATCTCCGTCCTCTTCGCCGTCCTCGTGGCCTCGTTCCACTCGCGGTCCATCTTCATGACCGACGGCGGCGACAACCTCATCCTGCTGATGGCCTTCTACCTCGTCCTCACCGCCTGCGGCCGGCGGTGGTCCCTGGACGCGCGCAGAGCGGCCCGGTACGCGGCGGCGGACGCCGGCCGTACGCCACAGCCGATCGGTCAACTCCGCGCCGCCCGGACCGTGTTGGTCACGGTGCTGCACAACTGCGGACTGATCGTCATCGCCGTCCAGGTCTGTTTCCTCTACGGATCGGCCGGCCTGTACAAGGTGCAGGGTGGCACCTGGGGCAGCGGCACCGCCCTGCACTACGTGCTGAACCTCGACCTCTTCCGGCCCTGGCCCGCGCTCTCACAGATCGCGGACGAGCAGACCGTACTGCTCGCGATCACCGGTTACGCGACCGTGCTCCTCCAGGTCGCGTTCCCGTTCGTCCTGTTCGGACGGCTCAAGTACCCCGTCCTCGCCATGCTGTTGGGCATGCACATCGGGATCGCGGTACTCATGGGGCTGCCGCTCTTCTCCGGCGCGATGATCGTCGCGGACCTGGTCTTCCTGCCCGATCGCTTCTACCTCGCACTGCGACGCCTGTGCGGGCAGGTGGCACGGAGCGGGCTCCGGCGCGCGCCGGAGCCGAGAAAGCCCACGGGCCAGGCGCCGGAGGGGCTGCCGACCACCAACCTGCTGCCGCAGCAGAGCGGGGCCAACCGGTCCGTGACGAGTGGGCATCTCGACTGACGTTCTCACGCGCGCGGTCACCGACCGCGGTGTCCCCAGTGCCCGGCCGCGCACCTGGTCGGACACTTGGTCGGGCACTTGGTCGGGACGGGGCGCTTGGTCGGGACGGGCGCTCGATCTGCCGCTCGATGCCGTGCGGCTCAGCGGTCGACGGTGGCCATGTCCGCCTCGTTGTGGCGCTCGCCCGAGGCGGGGGTGAGGTTGTTCAGGCGGTCGAGCTGGGTGGCGCTGAGTTCGATGCCGTCCGCGGCGGTGTTCTCCTCGACGCGGGAGACCCGCCGGGTCCCGGGGATGGGGGCGATGTCGTGGCCGCGGGTCAGCAGCCAGGCCAGCGCGGTCTGGGCCGGGGTCGCTCCGATCTCGGCGCCGATGGCCTGTACTTCGTCAACGATGCGCAGGTTGCGCCGGAAGTTCTCCCCGGTGAAGCGCGGATTGGCCTTGCGCCAGTCGTCGTCGGGGAAGTCGTCGACGGAGCGGATCCGGCCGGTCAGAAGGCCGTGGCCGAGCGGCGAGTAGGGCACGAATCCGATGCCCAGCTCGCGCAGGAGAGGGAGGATCTCGGCCTCGACGTCACGGGTCCACAGGGAGTACTCGGTCTGGAGTGCGGCCACCGGGTGCACGGTGTGCGCACGGCGGATCGTGGCGGGGCCGGCCTCGGAGAGCCCGATATGGCGGACCATGCCCGCCGTGACCAGTTCGGACAGCGCGCCGACCGTCTCCTCGACGGGGATGTTCGGGTCGACGCGGTGCTGGTAGTAGAGGTCGATGTGGTCGGTGCCGAGGCGCTTGAGGGAGCCTTCGACCGCGGTCCTCACGTTGCCGGGGCTGCTGTCGATCACACCGGGGCCGCCACCGCAGTGGGAGTACATGCCGAACTTCGTCGCCACGACGACATCGTCGCGCCGGCCCTTGACGGCCTTGCCGACGACCTCCTCGCTGTGGAAGGGGCCGTAGATCTCGGCGGTGTCGATATGGGTGACCCCGAGGTCCAGCGCCCGGTGGATGGTACGGACGGACTCTTCGTCGTCCAGCTCACCGCCCGTCGTGTAGGTGCCGGCCATGGTCATGGCTCCCAGGCCGATGCGCGACACATCGAGCCCGCCGAGTGTTACGTGCTTCATCGGACACTCCTTCTCGTGCGGCCGTCGTCTCGTACGGTCGTCAGGCTTGGTCGGTGGGGATGACCCGGAGTTCGGCGATCGAGGCATGCCGGGCCCGTATCACTCCCGAGCAGGCCACCGGGCGGACCCGCCGCAAGAAGCCCCTCGACCACGAGCAGAAGCGGGCGGGGCTCGTGGCGGGTTCACCGGTGCAGCGGTTCAGTGGTCCAGGGGGAGTTGGTCGCCGGTCGCGCCGGCTTCGAGGTAGGCGTAGTCGGGGTGGTCGAGCCGGTGGTGGGCGTAGATCTGGTCGGCCCACGGCGGGTCGAAGGGGGTGAAGGAGCGCAGGCCCAGGACCTGTCCGATGGGCCGGTCGGGGTGGGCGGTGTTGAAGTCGGCGACGGCCGCGGCTTCGCCGATCTGCCCGATGGTGCCGGGGAGGTCGTCCAGGTAGCACGTGACCCGCGGCAGCAGGTGCGTGTGCTCCGGGCCGTGGAAGAGTTCGAGGGCTGCGGCCGTCGACGAGCAGTAGTCGAGGTCGAGGCTGACGAAGCCCACGGGGTGGTCGCCCAGCTCCTGCGCGCGGGTGGTGAGATAGTGGGGCAGGGTCTCGGCGAGGTCGCCGATCACGAGTTCGACCGCGTCGCCGAGGCGGGCCCGCAGCCGGTCGTGGTCCATGGTGTAGAAGCCGGGCCCGAAGAGGTACGGCAGGTCCCGGGGGTCCTTCGGTGCGGGCATGCCGCCCCCGCTGTCGAAGCCGACCACCCGCACCGCCACCCCGGTGGCCGCCGCGTAGTAGCGGGCGTGCGCGGCAAGGGCGAGCAGCCCGTTGCCGCCGGCCACTCCGAACTCCACGACGGTGACGCCGCGGTGTCCCAGCCGCGCCGCCAGCTCCGTGGCCCGGCGGATCCCGTACGCGTAGTGGGGCCGTTCGACCAGTCCGAACCGGTACGCCGTGGCGGAGCCGGCCCCGGGCAGCCGCCGCGCCAGCCGGATCAGGCGGGCATGGCGAGTGGCGGACTTCGACCAGTCCCACAGCGCGTCGGCCGCCCCACCGGCGGGCCGACGACCGTACGGATGGCCCTTCTGGGCCGTTGCCGGTCGTTCCCTGCCTCGCACAATGCTCCCTTCGCGCCAGGACACACAGCGCCGTTGACATGGCCCGCTCCCGCCCCTCGGATCGGCCCGGGTCGGGCTCACGGGGCAGGACAGAACTCCATCATCGGCGTGCGACAGCGCATACGCGGTAACCGTCGACCGGGAACACCCGAACCGGTGAACAGCGACGCCATCCATGGCAGCGGGCCCACGTGCACGCGGGTCGCGGGCGTGGTCGCGGGCGTCGTCGTGTGAGCGGTGGGCCGGGGCGTGGCGTGCTGTTGGACCGCATGCGGGGGATGATCGAAGCATGAGAGGCGATGATCCGCTGGTGTCCGGTGCAGAGCCGGGCCCGGAGGGCTGCCAGGAGGCGGTGGCGGGTCCTGTCCGGCGGACCCGGGCCGAAGGGTCCCAAGGGGCCGAAAGGGCCGCCGGTCATGGCGGCTCGCTCCGTGCGGGCGTCGGCCCGGCAGCGGGGAGGGGGCGGTGAATGAAGCGTTCCTCCTCAGACGGTACGAAGCGCTCCTGGGCGCCGTGCCGCAGTCGGTCTGGGCGTTGTCGGCCGACGGGGTCGTCACTCTGTTGATGGGCAGCGGGATGCCGGAGCGGCTGTGGCACCCCGACGGTGACAGCTCATGGATGGACGCGGTGCATCCGAAGGACCGGGACTGGTTCCAGCGGGCGTGGCGCAAGGCCAATCAGCAGCGGTCCGCCCTCGACACGATCGTACGAGTACGGCTTGAGGAAGCCCCCGACCGTTTCCGCCACATCAAGATCATCGCCGCACCCGTCCTGGACCGGAGCGGGGAACTGGAGTGGGTCGGTACGGCCACCGATGCCGAGGACCACTGGCGCACCCGTATGCGGGAGAAGCTGCTGGCTCGGATGGCACCCGTACCGGCCGCGCACAACCTGTCCGAGGCCTTTCTGACCAGTGCGGCGGCCGTCGTGCCGGAGCTTGCCGACGCCGTCGCCGTCTTCCGCGTACGGGACGGCGGCGAAGCCGCGTTTCGGACCTCCGAGGGCGTACCGGCCACGGCGTCGGCGGAGCGGGTGGGGCTCGCACCCGGGCTGCCTCCCATGCATCCGCTGGACGCGGACTTCCTGCTGGGGCCGGCCGTACAGGAAGCCATCGAGAGGCAGGAGGCGGGGCTGCTGACCTTCCCGCCCGGGAAACCGCCCGAGGACAGCCTTTCCAAGGTCTCCGTCCGGTGGCTGCGGGAGGCCGACGCGACAAGCGTGGCGCTGCTGCCGGTCGTGGTGGACGGCCGGACCGTCGCGCTGGCGACCACAGCGACCTGCCGGGGCAACCCGCCGTCGGACGAGGGCGACCTGTATCTGCTGCAAGACGTCTTCCAGCAGATGAGCGGACCTCTGCGCCGGACGATGGAGCTACAGAACATCCGCGACATGGCCCTCGTACTCCAGCAGTCCTTCCTGGCCGTACCGCCGTCCGTCGAAGGTCTCGTCATCACGGCGCTCTACCATCCGGCCGACTCGGCCGCCGAGGTCGGCGGCGACTGGTACGACGCCGTCCGGCTCACGGCCGACTCACTCGCTCTGTCCATCGGCGACATCGCGGGTCACGACGTGGACGCGGCCACCGCGATGGGGCGTGTCAACAGCATGCTGAGGGGGCTCGCGTACGACAGCGGCCCGGCCGCCAGCCCGGCGGCCACCCTCAGCCGGCTCGACCGCATCGTGCAGGCGCTCGACAGCCCGTCGATGGTCACGGCGGTGCACGCGGTCCTGCGCCGGCAGGCGGACGACGCCTGGCACATCGCCCTGTCCAACGCCGGCCACCCGCCACCCCTGCTGATCCCGGCCGGCGCGCCGTCGCGGTATCTGCACGACCTCACGGCCTCGGACCCACCGCTGTGCGTCGGCGAGGCCCTGCCCCGTACCGACCTCCACGCGGTCATCCGGGAGGGCGACACCTTGGTGCTCTACACCGACGGACTCGTGGAAGTGCCGGGCACGGACATCGGTGACGGTCTGCGGCGCCTGCGTGAGCACACCGACGCGCTGGTCCGCAGGGGGGTGTCCCAGCCGACCCTGATCCGGGGGCTGCTGCCGCCCGTCCAGAACCGCTGGGACGACATCGCCGTGATCGCGCTGCACGCCCGGAGGGAGCGGTGATGCGGCCGGCTCGGCGACTGCGTCCGCATCCGGCTGTGCCCGCTGCTCCCGCCGCCCTCGCTTGCGACCGGAACATCACGTTTGTACGTTTGATGAGCCGTCCTTGACCGAGAGAGGCGCCGCATGAATGCTCCGCACGATCGACAGAGCGGACTTGCCACCTCGCGCGCCCACTCCGCCCGGGTGTACGACTACATTCTGGGCGGCAAGGATCACTATCCCGTTGATGTCGAAGCGGGCGACGCCATGTGCCGGCACTGGCCCGCGCTGCCCGTCCACATGATGGAGAACCGCCGGTTCATGCACCGCGCCGGCCGCTTCCTCGCCGAGGAGCGAGGCATCCGCCAGTTCCTCGACGTCGGGACCGGTCTGCCGACCTCGCCCAATCTGCACGAGGTCGTGCAGGAGGTCGCGCCGGAATCACATGTGGTCTACGTCGACAATGACCCCGTCGTCCTCGCCCACGCCCGCGCCCTGCTCCAGAGCTCGGCCGAGGGGGCCACCGCATACGTGGACGCGGACATGCACGACCCCGACACCATTCTGGACAGCCCCGAGTTCCGTGACCTCATCGATCTGAACCGGCCCGTCGGCCTGATGCTGATCGGCATCCTGCACTTCATCCTGCCCCCGGACGACCGGCGCCTGGTCAACCGGCTGCTGGAACCGCTGCCGTCCGGCAGCTATCTCGCGATGACCATCGGCACCGCCGACTTCGCGCCCGAGGAAGTCAACCGGGTGGCGGAGGAGTACCGGCAGCAGAACATGCCCATGGCGCTGCGCGATCTCCCCACCGCCACCTCGTTCTTCGACGGACTTGAGCTACAGGAACCGGGAGTCACCCAGGTGCACACCTGGCGCCCCGGCCCTGAACAGGCCGGCATCGACGGCCGCGACATCGCCATGTACGGGGCGGTGGCCCGAAAGCCCTGAGCCGCCCCGCGCCGATGGGCTCATGGGGTGGGGGGCGGTCCGGGGAGGGTGAGGGACGAGTGGGCCGGGCGGGGTGGTGGCGGGGGGAGGGTGTGGAGGGTGCGGAGCCTTTCGTTGCGCCGGGTCAGGGACTCGGCGGTGGTCGGGAAGAGGGTGGCGCCGCCCTCGGCCACCAGTGCCTGGTTCGCCGTCACGAACGGGCGGGTGTCGTGTTCGTAGGCGGCGAAGCCCGCGGTGTGGTCGCGGTCGGCCAGGGACGCGGCGAGCATGTACGCGCCGGCGAGGGCGAGGCTGGTGCCCTGGCCGGTGAGGAACGAGGGTGCGTACGCGGCGTCGCCCACCAGCGCGATCCTGCCGCCCGACCAGCGGGGCATACGGATCTGGCCGACCGCGTCGAAGAACACGTCGTCCGCGTCGCGCATGGCGGCCAGCATGCCGGGGATCTCCCAGCCCGCGCCGGTGAAGACCTCGGCGACCAGGGCCCGTTGGGCTTCCGGGTCACGGAGGGTGTCGAAGGGTGGTGCGGGGCGGGCGAAGTTCAGGAAGGCGTGGACAGGTTCGTCGTGCCCCACGGCGTAGAGCGCCGCCGCTCTGCCGGGGGTGTTCCACATGACGGTCTCGTGGGAGAGCCCGAGGGTGTTGGGCACGGTGAAGATGGCGAAGCCGTATCCGAGGTAGTGGTGGAACGGTTCCTCGGGGCCGAACAGGAACTCCCGGGTGTGGGAGTGCAGTCCGTCCGCTCCGACGACCATGTCGAAGGTGCGGCTGCCGCCCCCGTGGAAGGTGATGTCGACACCGCGGGCGCTCTCGTGGAGGGTGGCGACGGAGTCGTCGAAGACGAACTCCACGTCGTCACGGACCGCCGCGTACAGGGCTGCGGTCAGATCCCCGCGGCGCACTTCGAGATCGTGTCCCGCGACACCGCCGGTGACGGTGTGGGGGTGGAGACGGGCCACCGTGCCGCCGTCACCGTCGAGGAAGGTCAGCCGGCGCAGGTCGATGTGCGCGTCCCGCAGCCGGGGCAGGATTCCCATCCTGCGGACGACCTCAAGTGCGGTGCCACGTATGTCGACGGGGTAGCCGCCGCTCCGTGGTGCGGCTGCTCTCTCGACCACCGTGACCGCGTATCCGTAGCGGTTCAGCCAGTACGCGAGGGCGGGGCCCGCGATGCCGGCCCCGGAGATCAGGACCTTGTTCTTCATTCCTTGGCTCCTCTGTTCATGGTGCGGACGACAAGCAGGGAGAGCGCCGTGAGGGCGCCGGCGACGACGAAGCCGGTGACGAAGCCGGATTCGGCGGGGATGTCCGAGCCGGACGGGGTGGCGGCGGTGAGGAGCGCCCCGCTGAGCTGCACACCCACGGCGAACCCGATCACGCGAGTCACCAGGACCAGGCTGGTGGCGATGCCGGTGTCGCTCTGGTCGACGGATGTGGCGGTGGTGGTCACCAGCGCCGTGACGCACAGGCCGTTGGCGAGGGCGACCAGCGCCTTGCCGACGACGAGATGCCAGATCTCGGTGTGTACGGCCGCCAGGGCGAGCAGGCCGGCGGCCATCATGACGACGCCGGTGGCGACCACGGCACGCGAGCCGAACCGTCGCGCCCCCATCCCGCCGAGCGGCCCGGCCAGCGTCGCGGCCACGGCGCCGGGCAGCAGGAAGAAGCCGATCTCGGTGGCGCCGGCCCCGAAGCCGTACCCGTCACCGGACACATCGAACAGCTGCGGTACGAGATAGACCGCCGCCGAGGTGCCGACGCATATCAGGAACGTCAGCACGCACGACTTCCACACCGCGGGCCGTGCCAGCATGCGCAGATCGACCATCGGCGCCGCCGCACGACGCTCGACGGCCACCCAGCCGCTCCCGAAGGCGGCCAGGAGAAGGACGAGGGCGACGAGTACGAGTGGCTGCGAGGCGATGTCCGTCGCCAGTGAGAGCACGAGCATCAGCGTGACCAGCGTCCCGCTCAGGAGCGCCAGACCGGGCCAGTCGATTCCGGTGCCGTCCGACGTGGCCGGCTGATCGTCGGGCATCAGCCTGTTCAGCAGCAGGGTGGACCCGATGACCGCGAACGTCGGCAGCGCGAACATCCAGTGCCGGGACAGCCCTTCGGCGACGGGTCCTGCGGCCAGCGTTCCCGCCATCCCGCCCCCCACGAACAGCCCGCTGACCACCCCGATGGCCACCTTCGACTCGCCTGCGGGGAGGTGTTTTCGCACCAGGATGAACGACAGGGGCAGCGCGCCCACCATCGCTCCCTGTAACACCTGGCCGAGCAGCAGCACGGGCAGGTTCGGCGCCAGGGCGGACACCAGGCCCCCGGCGGAGACCACCGCCATCAGCCGGATCAGGACCCGTTTACCGCCGTAGCGGTCGCCGAACTTGCCCGCGACCGGCGTGATGAGCGCGCCGGTGATGAGGAGAACGATGCTGAGCAGCGCCCCTTCGGCCGGACTCATGTCCAACTCCCGTTGCAGGAGCGGGAGTGTCGGAGTCACCACCGACTCCAGGGCGCCGGTGGCGACCGCGAGCATGCCGAGAGCCGCGACAGCGGGCTTCCCGATGGAGACCGAGGGGGCCGGGATCGTGGCCATATACGCCCTTTCCATCCTTTCGATCATTTCCGTCGTTCCGTCGTTCCGTCGTTCCGTCGTTGGCGGACGAGAGCGCGGACAGCGCTTTACGGGGAAGTGGGCGCGCGTCACGACCAGCGGCGCAGTGCCGCCCGCGCCGGCAGCGTGACCGCGAGCAGCGTCAGAGCGCCGGTGGCGGCGACGAGGGATCCGTACAACAGCGGTGGTACGTACGGCAGTTCGCCCGTCGTACCGCGCATCATCGGGATCAGCGTGGCCGCCGCGATCGCGGAGCCGAGGACCACGCCCACCGCCGAGACCAGCAGGCCCTCCCAGTGGAGCATCGTCAGCACCTGGCGCCGGGTGGAGCCGACGAGGCGCAGCGTGCCCAGCTCGCGGCGGCGGTCGAGGACCGTCATCACCAGGGTGTTGACGGCGGCGACGGCGGCGAAGCCGCCGAGGACCGCGGCCATGGTGTTGTTCAGCCAGGCGCCCAGCTTCGCGTCGAGGCTCTTCCCGGTGGCGTAGCCGGAGGCGTCGGTGACCTGCCCCAGGGCGGCGAGCGACTCCCGCGAGCCGCCGTCGACCAGCAGCGTGCTGTCGAAGCCCGAGGTGACGTGCCCGGTCAGGGCCGCCCGGTCCATCGTCACCGTGGCCAGGCCGAGACCGCGGCCGTAGATCGCGACGATCTCGGGGTCGGCCATGGTGCCGTCGGGCAGATACAGCGGGAGCCGGTCGCCCACGCCGACGTCCGCCGAGGTCGCCAGGCTCTTGTCGATGGCGACACGGTCCCCGCCGAGCCGGTCGAGGCTGCCCTTGGTGACGTCCAGGTCCTGCACCTTCGCCAGTTCCGCGCCGGAGCCGGTGACACCCTGTGTCGCCGCGCCCTGGAGCGACGTGAACTCGCCGGAGCCGATCGGCACCAGCACCTGTGTGTTCAGCAGGCCGACGGCCGCGTCCACGCCCGGTGCGCGGGCGGCGTCCGCCGCCGCGTCCACCGGGAGCCCGGCCGGGTGCGTGACCACGTGGTCGGCGGTGATGCCCGCGCGCACCTGCTTGTCGGCGACACGGCTCTCGCTCGTGTACATGAAGACGAGGGTCGACGCGAAGGCCACGGCGAGCACGATCGGAGTGATCGCGGAGGCCAACCGGCGGGCGTTGGTACGGGAGTTGGCGGCGGCCAGTGACGCCGACGCGCCGGCGCCGCGCAGCGGGAGGCCGAAGAGGCCCGCGCACAGCCGTGCCACCAGTGGGCCGAGCAGCGCGACGGCGAGCATGAAGAGCATGACGACGCCGAGGGCGGCGCCCGCCGCGTCGTCCCCCGCGGAGCCGGCCGAGACGCCGGTGAGGATCGTGCCGCCGACGAGGGCGGCGATGCCGAGCGTCGTACGGATCACTCCCGGCCGCAGCCGCTCCACCGACGCCTCGCTGAGCGCCTGTCCCGGCTTGATCTTCGCGGGCCTGCGCCCGGCCGCCCAGCCGGCGCCGAGCGCGGTGAGCAGCCCGACGACGACGGCGCCGAGCAGGGGAATCCCGGAGACATGCACCTGTACCGCCTCCGGGATCGCGCCCCGGTCCCGCAACTGCCCGAACCACCAGTTCGCGAGCCCGATGCCGGGCAGACAGCCCAGGATCCCGGCGAGCGGCGCGATGAGCAGCGCCTCGGAGGCGACCGCGCGGCGGATCTGCCGGGGGGTGGCGCCGACCGCGCGCAGCAGCGCGAACTCACGGGACCGCTGGGACACCGACAGGGCCACGGTCCCGGCCGCGGTGAAGATCGCGACGATGGCGGCGATGCCGCCGAAGGAGCCGCCGATCCCGAAGAGGGTCACCTTGGCGGAGGCGAGGCCCGGGTCCTCGACGGCGCCCCGGTCGTCGCCGGTGTGCACGTCGGCGCCCGAGCCGGCCAGGGCCTTCTGCACGGAGTCGGCGAGGGCGTCGGTGCCGGTGCCGTTCTTCGGCAGTACGGCGATGGCGTCCGCCTTGCCGGGGTGGTCGGCGAGCGTGGGGGCCTGGGCGTCGGCGAACCAGGCGATGGCGTCCCCGGCGCCGGTGTCGCTGTCGCTGTCGCGGGTGGTGTCCGCGGGTCCGGCCTCGGCGATGCCCGCGACGCGGAAGTCCTGCCGCCCGGAGGCGGTCTCCAGCGCGACGGTGTCGCCGACCCCGGCCTTCGCGGCGCGGGACGTGGCCGCGTCGAGCACGACCTCGCCGGCGCGGGGCGCGGAGCCGGTGCTCAGCGCCGTACCGGTGAAGGCGTGCGAGCCCCAGCCGTGGCCGGTGAGCGCCGCGCCGCCGTGGCGCACCGGGAAGGTGAAGTCCGCGACGGCGGTGGCGACACCCGGCGCCTCGGCGGCCTTCGCCGCCAGCCCGGCGTCCAGCCGGGCCGTGTCCGGCAGCGGGACCGCTTCCTTCTCGCGGTCCTCGCCGGTGCCCGTGACGACGTACTCGTACTGGTCCGCCGCCACGACCACCGGCGCCTTCGCGTACCGCTCCGGCGGCACCGACGCGCGCAGGCCGGTCTCCAGCAGGATGCCGCAGGCCGTGACGATCAGCGCCGACATCATCAGCGCGACGAAGGTCCCGGCGAAGGACGCGGGCCGGAAGCGGACGGCCGACCGGGCCAGTCCGTTGGGGCGCGTCATGCCGCCACACCCGCCATCGCGCCGGTACGGGCGGTGAGCGTCGCCATCCGAGCCGCGATCTGCTCCGCAGAACCGTGCTCCAGGGCGCCCGCGAAGGCGCCGTCGGCGAGGAACAGTACGTGGTCGGCCCAGGTGGCCGCGGCCGGATCGTGGGTGACCATGACGACGGTGGCGCCGAGGGTGTCCACCGCGTGCCGGAGCAGGCCGAGAACCTCGGCGGCGGTCACGGTGTCGAGGGCGCCGGTGGGCTCGTCCGCGAACACCACGTCGGGGTCGGTGACCAGGGCGCGGGCGACGGCCACGCGCTGCTGCTGGCCGCCGGAGAGTTCGCCGGGCCGGCGCCGCGCCTTGTCGGCGAGCCCGACCCGCGCGAGCACCTCGGCGGCCCGGCCGCGGTCCTGGCGCTTCCCGGCGAGCCGCATGGGCAGCAGGACGTTCTGCTCCACGGTCAGCGACGGCAGCAGGTTGAAGGCCTGGAAGACGAAGCCGAGGCGGCTGCGGCGCAGTTCGGTGAGTTCGTTCTCCTTCATGCCGGTGATCTCCGTACCGCCGAGGCGCACGGATCCTTCCGTCGGCCGGTCGAGCCCGGCGGCGCACTGGAGGAAGGTCGACTTGCCGGACCCGGACGGGCCCATGATCGCGGTGAACGTGCCGCGCGGGAGGGCGAGGTCGACGCCCGCGAGGGCGTGTACGGCGTTCGCGCCCCGGCCGTACTGCCGCCGGACACCGCGCAGTTCGACGGCGAGAGCGGGTGTGCCCGTCGGAGCCTCCGGCCGGCCGTCCCTCTGCTGTCGCTTACCGCTGCCTGACCTCATGTCCTGCCCTTCCGCGTTCCTCGTGCTGACGGAACGCAGAGTGCGGGGACGGCCGGGCGCCGGGCGTCATACCCAGGAGCCAATCTGGGGGTGATACCGGAGTAGGGGGTGGTGCGGAGGGGGGGCCGGTGGGTCGCGGGCCGGTGCCCGTACGGCCGGTGTTCCGCGGGCCAGTGCCCGTACGGGCAGTGCCTCCCAACCTCTCCCCCGAGGAGGTCGGAAGGGGCGTGACGCGGTGTTGTCCGTCGTTCAGGTCGTCCTCTCGGACCGGCCTCGGCCGCCTCCCTCACGACATTAGGGTCATCATGGGCCCGGGACTTTGTCAGTGGTGCAGGGATGTTTGTCAGCCGTGCACACCTCGAAGTCGGCGCCGCGTCGGGCGGGGGCCCGGTGGCCCGGTCGGAGCGCGTTGCGCGGCGCGAGAGAAGCCTGTCAAGCTGATGCCGGGGACTGTCCCTGTCGAGGGGTGACTTGTGGAGGAACGGGTGGAGGTCTCGTCGGGCGGGCCCGATGCCCGATGTGGGCGAAAGCCTGTCTCATGAGCCCGATGCTGGACACCGAGTTCATGCCTCCGCAGGACCGTGAGGAAGTACTCCGGGACGCGGTGCGGGAATCCATGGTGGCGGTCGACATCGATCACCGTCCGCCGCCCGAGGACATCTCGGTCCGCATGGGACTCACGGCCGTCGGGCCCCTCCGGTTCTGTTCCGTACGGGCGACCGCGGCCACCATCCGTCGTACGGCGCGGCTGGCCCGGGAGGACGAGGAACCGGCCGTCTTCGTCGGTCTTCAGATGACGGGCACCAGCCTGGTGGTGCAGAACGGCCGCCAGTGCCTGCTGGGGCCGGGATCCCTCACCGTCTTCGAGACGATCGCTCCCTACACCCTTCTCTTCGACGAGGGACTCGACCACCACTTCTTCCGTTTCCCCCGCGCGGCACTCGCGCTCCCCGAAAGGCTGTTGCGGGACAGCACCGCGGTTCCCCTGGGGCCCGACAACCCACTCGCGCGCCTCGCCTTCACCTACTTCTCGCAGCTGGCCGTCAGCGACGAACTGCATCAAGGCGCGCACGCCACCGCCGTCGTGGAACCGAGCATCGAGCTGCTCCGCGCCGTACTGATGTCCCGGCACGGCGACTCCGGCCCGGCCAGGGGGTCCTCGGAGGCGGCACTCAGCCTGCGGATCACTCAGTACATCCGGGCGCACCTGGCCGATCCCGATCTGTCGGCGGCACGGATCGCCGCCGCGCACGACATCTCCGTACGTCACCTCTACGCCGTGCTGTCCCGGTCGGGCATCAGCCTCGGAGACTGGATCCGTACCAACCGCCTGGCCGAGTGCAAGCGGGAGTTGGCCGGCCCGAAGGGGCGGCTGCGGACCATCGCGGCGACCGGGCGGAGCTGGGGCTTCGCCGACGCGACCCACTTCAGCAAGGTGTTCAGACAGGCATACGGAATCTCGCCCCGGGCCTGGCGCGACCAGCACCACCCCCGCCCCTCCGCATGAGGGAGCCGTCGCCCGCGCGGCGCGGGCGGCCCGCAGAGAGCGTGGGGCCAGTAAGAGGGACACTGGTCCCATGGCCCTACCCACAGCGCATCAATGTTTGACCTGCTCGGACGGTGCCACACAGAACCCGGTCCTGCACGAGGACCTCGTCGTCGGGGCACCACTGTCCATGGAAGATCTCACCGACGCACAGCGCCTCGACCGGTTCGCGCTCAAGTACGCCCACGACGGATGCCAGGTCACGGAGGTCCGGCGGGTCCCGCACGAGGGCCTGGGCGGCTACGCCTGGTCCGTCCGCTTCATCGAGAGTCAGTGACGAGCTGATCACCGAAGAGGTCTGAGAGGAGCCAGGACCGGCCGACGGTGGCTGTCGACGTCCGTCCGACGATGGTCGATGTCCGTGGTGACACGGCCGTCGACCATCGTCGCGACGACGCGATGGCGGAACGTCGTCCCGTGGAACGGAGTGTTCTCCGACGCGCCGACCGACTCGGACCGGTCCACCCGCCCGGCCGAGGGCAGGCCTCAGCGCAGGGTGCGCCTGGCCGCGTACACCGTCACGGCGGCGGTCAGCACGAGCAGGCCGCACAGCGCGCCGGTCGCGGCCCACTGCATGGAACCGATCTGGGAGTACGGCAGATACTCCACCGACCAGCCGACGATCCCCTTGTCGCGCAGACAGGCGGTGTTGTCGGCCTCCTGTACGCACGATCCCCAGCCGTGCAGCGAGCCGTCGGCGCCGAGGTAGGAGATGTCGACCTCCAGGGCGTTCCGGGGAATCACCGGGGAGTCGTCCTGGGCGAACCGGCCGCCGCCGGTGGTCTCCGTCACCGTGCTCGCGAACGACATCCGTACGGACGACCACACCGTCTTCACCACCAGCAGCACACCGAAGGTGGTGACCATCGCGGGCAGTGTGCGCCGCAGCAGCAACCCGGCCGTGGCACCGATCAGCAGTCCGAGCAGGGTCAGCGCCACCACCACCGGTCCGGTGGTGTCGAAGCCCGCCGCACTGGTGAAGTCGGCGTCGATGGCGCGGTATTCGGCGAGCGGTGACCACAGGCTCCGCATGGCGAGTCCGGTGGCGAGCGCCGCCGCGACCGAGAACGCGGCGGCGAGGCCCAGCTTCGCCGCCACCCAGCTCGCCCTGCTCCGGGACTGGAGCCCGACGAATTTGGCTGTGCCGCTCTCCAGGTCCCCCGCGAACACCCCGATCAGCACCGGCAGACACGCCAGTCCCAGGCCGATGAGTTCGAGCCGGCGATACGCGCTGTCGACGGTCGTGGTCTCGGCGGGTGACGGATTGCCCGCCTTGACGGCCGCCAACGCGTCGTCGACGCTGCCGCTCAGCCACATCAGGGCCGCTGTCGTGGCCGCCGCGGCGGCGAGCATCATCAGGAGCGTCACACGGTGCTAGCGCCAGACCAGCCACACCATGCCGCTGAGCCCGAACCGCCGGCCGGTGGCCCGCTGCCGCCCACCGCCGTCCCGGTCCCCGCCGGCCCGCCGGAGGGTCTGGGTCGTCGCGCTCATGCCGCCACCTCCGAACCGGTGCCCGGGACATGGGAGTTCGGGCTGATCAAGGGCGTGGAATCGGCCTGCCGCAGATAGGCCAGCACCACCTCTTCCAGGGTCGGCGCGCAGGATTCCCACACGTCGCTGACGGGACCGCTGGGGCGGATCAGCGCCTTCGTGTACTGCCTGTCGTCGTGGGTCTCGACGACCGTGTGCTCGTCCAGCCCCGCGGGCAGCCCGCCCGGTCCCGACGTCACCCGGTCATGGGGCGCGGACAGCAGCCGGTGGACACTGATGATCTCGTCCACGTCCCCGGCCAGCCGCAGACCGCCCTCGGACACCAGCAGCAAGTAGTCGCACAGCGTGTCCAGTTCGGCGACCAGATGGCTGGACATCAGTACGGTGATCCCGCGTTCCGCCACCTCTCCCAGCAGGGCGGCCACCGTCTGCCGGCGTACGAGCGGATCGAGATCGGCCAGCGGCTCGTCCAGCAGAATCAGATCGGGCCGCTTCCCCAGGGCCACCGAGAGGGCGACCCGGGTGCGCTGGCCGCCGGAGAGCCGGCCCACCTTGGCGTCGAGCGGTACGGACCCCGAGCGCAGGAACTCCTCGGCGAGCTGCTGGTCCCACTCCGGGTTCAACTCCCGGCCGAGCCGCAGAGTCTCGGCGACGGTGAAGCGCGGGAACAGCGGCTTCTCCTGCGGCAGGAACGCGATGCGCCGGCGCGCCGACGGCCCTCCGGCGGGCTCGCCGAACACCCGCGCCTCGCCGGCCGTGGCCTGCCGCAGCCCCGCCACGATCTCCAGCATCGTGGTCTTGCCCGCGCCGTTCGGCCCGACGAGCCCGCACACCCGGCCGGCGGGAAGCCGGAACGTCGCGTCGCGCAGCACCCAGCGCCTGCCGTACCGCCGCCCCAGCCCGCGCACCTCCAGCGCGGTGCGCGCGTCGTGGGCGGACTCGCCCCGTATGCCCCTGCTCACCTGTGGTCGCCCTCTCGCTCGTTCGCCCGTCGTGCTGCCGACTGCCGTGCCTCGGAGGGCTGTTCCTCCGGCTGCCGTGCTTCCGAGTGCGGTTCTTCCGCGCCGCGCCGGAGGGGGGCCGTCCCCACGCCCTCGTGCTCCTCCAGCGTCAGTTCGACCAGTTCGCGTACGTCGTCGTGGCTCAGCCCCGCCGACAGCGCCCGCTCCGTCCAGCCGGACAGCTCCGCGTGGAGCGGCGACCCGGCTTCCGCCCGGTGCCGCTCGGGGGCGCGGACGATGAAGGTGCCGAGGCCCTGGCGCAGTTCCACGATCCCCTCGCGCTCCAGTTCCCGGTACGCCTTGAGCGTCGTGTTGGGATTCACCGCACAGGCCTCGGCCGCCTCCCGCGCGGTCGGCAACCGGTCCCCGACCTTCAACGCACCTGTGCGCAGGGCCCGCTTGGTCTGCTCGATGATCTGCTGGTAGGCCGCGACGCCCCGGCGTCTCTCGATCCGGTACTGCATCCACATCACCGACACTCTGCTAGTTGAATAGCTCAATGATGCTGACGGGCCACTCCGGTGTCAATCGATCCCTCGGAGCAGGCGCGAGGTCTGGCGGGGCCGCGCGGGGATCTCGTTCGCGTGGCAACGCCGGCGTCTGGAAAGGTGAGCGGCCCGTGCCGGGAACAGCCGGGCCGGGCCGCACGGTTGCATCTCTCTGTAGGAGGACCTTTCTTATGACTGACCGGCCGTTGACGCTCATGGCAGTGCACGCCCACCCCGACGACGAGGCCACCGGGACCGGCGGGGTCCTCGCGCGGTATGCGGCGGAAGGCATCCGGACCGTTCTGGTGACCTGTACCGACGGCGGTTGCGGGGATGGGCCGGGGGGTGTCAAGCCGGGTGAGCCCGGACACGATCCGGCGGCCGTCGCCTCGATGCGCCGTCAGGAACTCCGGGCCAGCTGCGACGTCCTGAAGATCAGCGATCTGGAGACGCTGGACTACGCGGACTCCGGGATGACCGGCTGGCCGAGCAACGATGCCCCCGGATCCTTCTGGCGGACGCCCGTCGCGGAAGGGGCCGCCAGACTCGCGGACCTCATGCGGCACTACCGGCCCGATGTGGTCGTCACCTATGACGAGAACGGTTTCTACGGCCACCCCGACCACATCCAGGCCCACCGCATCACGATGGCGGCGCTGGAGATGACCGAGCTGACACCGAAGGTGTACTGGACGACGATGCCCCGCTCGATGATGGAGCGGTTCGGGGAGACGATGCGCGAGTTCGGGGAGGAGATGCCGGAGCCGGATCCTGCCGAGGCCGCCGAGATGGCCGAGATCGGCCTCCCCGACGACGAGATCACCACCTGGGTGGACACCACCGCTTTCAGCGGCCAGAAGTTCGACGCGCTGGCCGCGCACGCCAGTCAGGGCGAGAACATCTTCTTCCTCAAGATGGGCAAGGAGAAGTTCGGCGAGCTGATGGGCGTCGAGACCTTCGTACGCGTCAAGGACACCACCGACGCCCCCGTACCCGAGAACGACCTCTTCGCCGGTCTGCGGTGATCCGCCCGCCCCGGGGATCCACGGGACGCTGACCGTACAGGCGCGGGACCGGGCGGGTCGCGAGCTCGGCGGTCCGCGCCGGTCGAGGCGGACCGCCGAGGAAGTGACAGGGCGTCGACCTCAGACGCGGACCATGGCCATGCCGCGGTTCGCGCCGCCCAGGACCCCGACGAGGGCGTTCGGCGCCTGCTCCAGTCCTTCGACGACGTGGTAGTAGGGCTTGATCCGCCCATCTTCGAGCCAGGTCGAGTAGTCACGATCGGCTTCGCCGAACCGGTCCCCGTACGTGCCGAAGGCGAACCCCTTCATGGTGAGGTCCTTCAGGATCAGGGTGAGCGGCACGCCCTTGGGTCCGCTCATCGGCTTGTCGCTGTCGTACTGGGCCGTGTTGCCGCAGAGCACGATGCGGCCCCCGCGCTTCATCGCGTCCAGCGCGGCTTCGAGCACAGGCCCGCCCGTGTTGTCGAAGAACAGGTCGACGCCCTCGGGGCAGGTCCGCCTCAGCTGCCCGGCCAGGTCGCCGGCCTTGTAGTCGATGGTCGCGTCGGCGCCGACCTCCCCCTCAAGCCAGGCGCACTTCTCGGGTCCCCCCGCGATACCGACCACGCGACAGCCCGAGATCTTGCCGAGCTGGACGACGGCGGATCCGACGCCGCCCGCCGCCGCGGAGACCAGCAGCGTCTCGCCGGCGCGTGGCCGGCCGGCGTGCAGGAGTCCGAAGTAGGCGGTGTAGCCCGTCTGACCCAGCAGGCCGATGTAGTGCTCCACGGCGTGGGCGCCGTCGCGCTTGAAGAGGTTCTGGGCGGGCATCGCGACGTAGTCCTGCCACGCGGACATCGTCTGCACCACGTCCCCGGGCACGAATGCCGGATCGGCGGAGCGGACGACCTCGCCCACGGAGGTGCTCATCATCGGCTCCCCCGCCCGGAGCCCGCTCGCCCCGTAAATGGGGTTGGCGTGCATGTAGGCCCGGTTGCCCGGCATGACGTTGAAGTAGCGGTTGTGGACCAGGACCTCACCGGGCCCCGGCTCGGGGATCTCGATCTTCCGCAGCTCGAAGATGTCGGTCGTCAGCCTGCCTTCCGGCACCGCTGTGTAGATCCACTGCCTGTTCATCGCTGTTCCTCCTGGTGATCCCGTGATTTCAGCGGCTGCAATCAACCGTAACAGGTGATTGCAGCCGCTGTAATCACGTAGGATCCGCCCATGGGGAGATGGGAGCCGAACGCACGCGGACGCCTGGCGACAGCGGCGCTGGACCTGTACAGCGAGCGCGGATACGAGCAGACGACCGTGGCGGAGATCGCCAAACGCGCCGGGCTCACGGAGCGGACCTTCTTCAATCACTACGCCGACAAGCGCGAGGTGCTCTTCGCCACCGCCGGCGAGTTTCAGGACCGGTTCGTGGGAGCGGTCTCCGGGGCCCTGGAGACCGCACCGCCGATCGACGCCCTGGCGGCCGGTCTCGACGCGATCGCCGAGATGCTCGCCGGTCAACGCGACTTCGTACGCGCGCGACAGGCGGTGATCATGTCGAACCCCGAGCTGCGGGAGCGCGACCTGATCAAGCTCGCCTCGACCTCGGCGGCCCTCGCCGACACCCTGCGCCGGCACGGCGTCGCGGAACCCGAGGCGAGCCTGGCCGCCGAGGCGGGGATCGCCCTCTTCAAAGTGGGCTTCCACCGCTGGGTCGAAGCGGACGATGCGGACACGGCGAGCGCGGCGGACGAGGAGCGCGAGCTGTCACTGTTGCTGCGGGAGGCCCTGGACACGCTCAAGACCATGACCGCCGCGGGCGGTTAGCCCTGGTCGAACCGCCCGCGGACCGGTCACCGCCCGGCCGGAGCACCGCCTTGTGCGTGCGCCAGTCCCGGCCGGTCCCCGGCCTCCCGGCAGACCCGTACGCGCTCCCGCGCCTCGCTCAAGGCATCGCCGTGAGGGACATATCTCCACCTTTCCCCACCCGGGCCGCCGGCACCCCACGGTCTTCCAGGGGGTCACGTCCCGTTCTCGGGCGGGGTGGCGCGGTCCGCGAAGATGCCGTTCAACATGCCCGTGGCCTGGCCGACTTCGATCAGATAGCCGTCCGGGTCCTTGACGTAGCAGCGGAGTTCGGCCTTGCGGTCGAGAGGTTCGGTGAGGAAGCGCGCCCCCTTGGCGACCGCCTGTTCGTAGAAGGCGGCGATGTCGGCCACCCGGACGTTGAGGAAGGAGGACACCGGGTCGCCGGGTTCGGGGGCGGTGAGGACGACGTCGGGCTTGTCGGGTGTGGGGCCGCCGCCCGGGTTCATGATGATCCAGCCGTTGGCGATCTTCACGATGCAGGGGTTCTCCGCCAGCACCACCTCGCCGCCGAAGACATCGGCGTAGAAGCGCCGTGAGACCGCGACGTCCCGCACGGTCAGGAAGTGGGTCAGCACCAGGCCCTGCTCGGGCGTCGGCCAGTCGTCACGCGAAGTCATGGCGTGGTCCTTCCAGTTGAGAAACGCGGTGCGGGGTTCACGTGGTCATCCGGGTGCCGCTCGTCGGTCGGACCAGCGTTCGGGATCCGTCTCCAGCGCCGCCCGGTCCCAGCCGGCCCCGTCCGCAGCCGCCATGTAGGTGCTCCGTAGGAAGCCCGCGAGCGTACGGTCCGGGTCGGCGGCGGTGCGTACCGCCTCGTACGGCAGCAGGAACTGCCCGTGGGGCCGGCTGTAGAAAGCGTCCGGCGGGGTGACGTGGCTGTCGGCGAATCCGGCAGGTTCGGGGTAGGCGTACGCGTAGAAGGCCCCCTCCTCCCCGCCGCCGGGCCAGAATCCGCAACTGCTCAGCTCGTGCGAGTAGCCCTCCGCCATGACCCAGTCGCCGCAGTTGGGCGCGCCGCCGGGATGGCGCGGGGCGCGGCGGCCGGAGAACCGGGTGCACGCCAGATCCATGGCCCCCCAGAAGAAGTGCACCGGGCTCACCTTGCCTGCGAAGTGCGCCCGGAACTCGCCCAACACCCGGTCCGCCTGGAGGAGTTGGCGCCAGAACAGCCACGCCGCACGCGGGTCGTAGGTGTGGTGGCGATAGTCCTGCGAGAACGGGATCGCCGGCTCGACCTCGTTCGGCAGGTCCTGGATGGTGGTGGGTACGCCCAGCTCGTCCAGCGCCTGCCCGACCCGGGCGTGGAAGTGGGCCACCGGCATCGACTCCAGGGCGATACGGCGGGCGCCGCCGTCACTCGTACGCAGCCGCAGCAGGTGGTCGACGAAGTCGAACTCGATGTCGAAGGCCCCGTCGCCGTACGGAACGGCGGAGGTGGTCAGCCCTCGCGGAGTCACATAGAGGACCACCTGCCACCAGTGGTTGAGCAGGGGAGCGTGCGCCAACCGGACCTTGCCCACGATCTGGACCCACATGTGCAGCGTCTCGCGGGTCTCGGTCCAGTCGTCCACGCGCAGCCGCGGCCACGCCGGCCCGGAGCCGGAGGTGTCCGTCATACCCATGGTCACGGTCCTCTGCTCGGCGGCGTCGGACGGGCGGCGGGCGTGCGGTACGGGTCACTGCCCGACCCGTCCACCTTGCGCAGCCTTCCGCCCGCCCGCAACCGCACCCTCGCCCTCGCCCTCGCCCTCGCCCGCAACCGCACCCTCACCCGCACCCTCCAGGTCGGTGGCGATGCGCAGGGAACTCACCAGTTCGCGGTAGAGCGTGTCCGACACCAGCAGGTCCTCGTGCCGGCCCTGGGCACGGATCCGGCCCGCTTCCATGACGACGATCATGTCCGCGTCGAGAACGGTCGACAGCCGGTGGGCGATCGTGACCACCGCGCCGGTGGTCGCGCGGGCCCGGACGCAACTCTGCACGGCGGCCTCGGTCACTCCGTCCAGCTGGGCGGTGGCCTCGTCCAGGAGCAGGACGTCGGGGGTGGCGAGCAGGGCGCGGGCCAGGGCGATGCGCTGGCGTTCGCCGCCCGAGACGTTCGTCGAGGACAGCGGGGTGTCCAGTCCGTCGTCGAGCGCGTCGACCCTCTCGGCGAGCCGTACGTCCCGCAGCACCTGCCGGAGTTGGTCCGTCGTCGCGCCGGGGCGGGCGAGCAGGAGGTTGTCGCGGATCGTGCCGGGGACGACGGGGGTGTCCTGCTCGACGTAGGCGAGGCGGGCGCGGATGTCGGAGTGGGTGTGGTCGCGGTACGGGCGGCCGTCCAGGAACAGTTCGCCGTGCGTCGGTTCGAGGAATCGCAGGACGAGGGAGAGCAGGGTGGTCTTGCCCGCGCCCGACGGGCCGACGACGGCGGTGTGGCCGCGCCGGGGGATCGCGAGGTCGATGTCCCGCACGGCGGGCGCGCGGTCGGGACCGTACGCCGCGGTGACCTTGCCCAGGCGCAGGACGGGAGTCTCGTCGCGGATCGGGCTGACACCGGCGCGTACGTGACCGCCCGCGACGGAGGCCGGGGCGGCGCGTACGTGGGCACCGGCCGCGCCACCGCGGGTGGGGTCCTCGGTGGACAGCGCGTCGGCCTGCCGGATGCGTTCGGCCGCCGCGATGCCGGCCTGGAGCGTGGTGACGTTCTGGCTGAGTTCGGTGACGGGCTCCATCAGCGCGAACGCGTACAGCAGGAAGGCGATCAGGCTCGACACCTGGAGCTGGCCGTCCGCCACGCGCCAGGCGCCCGCACCGAGGATCGCGATGATGGCCAGCTGGATGCCGGACCAGGCGATCGTCCAGGCCAGCGCCTCGCGGCGGACCACGCGGGTGCCGTGCTCGGCGGAGGCCCGCGCGTCGGTCATGATCCGTTGTTCCATCCGGTCCTCGGCGCGGTTGACCTTCACCGTACGGATCGCGCGCAGCGTGCCTTCCAGTACGCCGCCGAGCCGCCCCACATGCTCCTGGGCCTGCTGCTGCGACCGCGCGATGCCGGGCATCAGGAACGCGAAGAGCAGGCCGGTGAGCGCGATGGCGGCCAGCGTGGTGCCGAGCAGGACCGGGTCGAGCCAGCCCATCAGGGCGAGGCTGCCGGCCATCATGACCGCCCCGTTGATCAGGCCGATCAGCGATTCCGAGGTGGCCTCGCGCAGCAGCACGGTGTCGGAGGTGACGCGGGTGACCAGCTCGCCGGGCGGGCGCGAGGTGACGGCGGGCACGGTGGCCCGCAGGAAGCGCCGTACGAGCGATCCCCTGGCTTCGAGCACCACACGCTCGCCCAGCGTGCCGAGCAGGATCCACTGCCAGAACGACATCGCGCCGCCGACCACGAGCAGCACCAGGAGCGTCGCCACCGGGCCCGTCAGTGACGCCGAGGTGCCGAGCGCGTCCAGGACCTGCTTGGTGACCATGGGCGTGGCGAGGCCGAGGCCGGAGACGAGCAGGGCCAGGCAGAGGCCGTGGATCAGCGTGCGCCGATGGGGGCGGGCGAAGGACCACAGGATGCGCAGGCGCGGCGCGGCGACCGAGGACGGTATGGAGGTGGACATATCCGTAGTGGAACATGCCTGTTCCAAAAAGTTCAACCGAGTTTCGATTCGGTACGCGCCGAGGTCATGAGGTACTACCGTGGGGCGCATGGGGTCCGACCGCACAGCGACGCAAGAGAGCACCACCCGCGCCCGCACCCGGCGCGCGATCATCGACGCCGCCGTGGCCACGCTCTCCGCCGATCACGCGGCCTCACTGGCCGATGTCGCGGAGGCGGCCGGGGTGGGGCGCACCACCGTCCACCGGTACTTCCCCGAGCGGTCCGACCTGCTCGCGGCCATCGGCACGGACGTACGGGAACGGATCGAGGCGGCGACCGCCCGCGCACGCCTCGGCGAAGGGCCCGCCCCGGAGGCCCTGGACCGGCTCTGCCTGGAGTTCTTCGAACTCGGCGACCGGCTGATGCTGCTGGACGACGTGCCCCAGTTCTGGGCCTGGTCGGGGCTGGAGGAAGAGGAGCAGGACGCCCCGTCCGACCGCGAACTCCTCGCCCTCATCGCCCGCGGCCAGCGGGACGGCACGCTCGATCCCGACGTCGACCCCACCTGGCTGCACACGGTCCTGTGGTCGCTTCTCTACGCGGCCTGGGAGCAGACGCGCGAGTACGAGACCCCCAAACACACCGCGCTGTCCCTGTGCCTGCGCACCCTCAGGAAGGCGACCGCCGCCTGAGGGGGCCCGCGCCTCGCCCGTGGGGTGAGGAGTCTGCCGACAGCCGGTGGGGGGACCCGCCGTCGGCAGACCCGGTCAGGTGAGACCCCGGTACGCGCCCCGGTGGCGCAGCAGTGGCTGGCCGTGGCGGCGGGTGGTGCTGGTGACCGAGCCGATCAGGATGGTGTGGTCGCCGCCGGGGTGGGTGGTGTGCACCCGGCAGGTGATCGAGGCGAGCGCGTCGTCGAGGACGGGCACGGTGTCCTGATAGTGGTGCGGTACGCCGGAGAACCGCTCCAGCAGGGGCTTCTCGGCGAAGATCCGCGAGGCGTCGTCCATGGTGGCGGGCAGGACGTTCACGGCGAACGCCTGGTGGCGCAGGATCAGTGCCAGGGTGCCGGACCGGTTGTGCAGGCAGGCCAGGACGAGCATGGGGTCCATGGACAGCGAGGTCACGGCGCTGGTCGTCATACCGACGGGCCCGTCGGCCGAGGTGGTGGTCAACACCGTGACGCCGGAGGGCAGTTCGGCCATGACATGGCGGAACCCCTGCTGTCGCTCTTCCTGGGGCGAGGGCGCGGGTGCGGGTGAGGTCCGGGGCACGGTGTCGTGGGTCATCTAGGCCGACCTCCCGGTCAGATGGTCGTCACGGAGCCGGCCGCGGCGGCGTTTGCCGCTGCTGGTACGCGGGATGCCGCCACGTTTGCGGACGACCACCTCGTCGAGGTTGAAGCCGAACGACTGCCGTACGAGGGTGGCCACTTCGCGCCGGATCCGGTCGTGCTCGTCGGGGCGTACGCGCGTTTCGACGACGGCGGTGACCCGTTCGCCGGTGTCGTCGGTGTGCGAGAAGACGGCGCTGTTGCCGGCGTCGATGTCGGGGTGCGTCTCGATGCTCTGCTCGACGTCGTACGGGGGCAGATTGCGCCCGTTGACGATGATCAGCTCCTTGAGGCGGCCGACGATGTAGAGGTCCCCGTCCCGGGTGAAGCCGAGGTCGCCGGTGGCGTGGGTCCGGTCCGCGACGAGCCGGGGTTCGCCGCCGGGGCCGAGGTAGCCCGCCATCACCGAGTCGCCGCGCAGCCGGATCTCACCGATCTCGTCGTCCGGTAGCAGGGCGCCGTCGGGGTCGCGGATCTCGACGGTCAGTCCGCCGAGCGGGCGCCCGCAGGCGACGACGGTGAGGGAGGGCCGGCCGGCGTCGCAGTCGGTGACCCTGTTGTGGCGGTGCAGTTCCTCGCGGTCGAGCCGTACGGCTTTGGTACGGCCCCAGCTCAGTTCGCCCGGCGGGCGGAGATCGAGGGCCATGGTGGCGGCCAGGACGGTCTCGGCCATGCCGTAACAGGGGATCAGCGCGCCCTCGGCGAGTCCGTGCCCGGCAAAGGTGTCGCGGAAGTCGGTCAGCACTCCGAGCGGGATGGGCTCGGCCCCGACGTACGCCTGCCGCAGGAGGGACAGGTCGAGATCCGGGTCGGGGGTGCGGCGGTGGCGGTCGGTGACGGTGCGGTACCCGAAGGGCGGCGCGGTGGTGATGGTCGCGCCGCGCCGGGACATGTGGCGCGGCCAGGACAGCGGGTCGCGCAGGAAGCTGATGGACGGCATCAGATCCAGCGCGACACCCTTGATCAGGGTGGCCAGCGTCAGGATGAAGCCCATGTCGTGGTTGAGGGGCAGCCAGTGGCAGACCCGGTCGTGCTCCAGCGTCATGTCCAGGGCCGTGTGGATGGCCCGGATGTTGGCCGTGACCTGCGCGTAGGTGAGGACCGCGGCCTTGGGCGAGCTGGTGGAACCGGAGGTGAGCTGGATGTGGTGGGCGTCCTCGGGGCGGCGCGTGGGCAACTCCCCCGCCGGCAGCGCCGGTTGACGCAGATCGGCCACGCTCAGATACGCGGGTCCGGGGGCGTGGCCGGATCCCGGTCCCGCTCCCGGTCCCGGTCCCGGTGCGGCGGCGAGCGCGGTGGCGGTCGCCCGGTCCTCGGCGACGACGGCCGCCGGTTCGCACACGCCCAGCACGGCCGCGTACTGCCGCATCCCCGTCGAGTCGGGATCGCCCGGGTTGCCGGGGACCACGATCGTGCAGGGGACGAGGCCGGCGAGCAGCGAGCCGAGCAGCGCGGTGAGATGGTCGACCCCGGTCGGCAGCGGCAGCAGGATCCGGTCGCCGGGGACCAGACCGCGGGCCAGCAGCGCGCCCGCGGCTCCGCGTGCGCGTTCGTCGAGTTCCGCGTAGGTGAGTTGGGCGGTTGTGCCACGGGAGTCGAGGACGGTGACGCACCCGTCGTGGCCACCGATGGTCCGGTGGTCCAGCAGGTGCTCGGCAACGGTGTGGGCGGTCATGGACCGGTCCTTCACTCGGCGGCGCGGGCGGCCTTGGCCTGCACCCGCTCGCGGACGAAGTCGGCTATGTCACCGACCTGTTGGAAGGCGAACGCCTTCTGCTCGGGGATGAAGACCTTGAACTCGTTCTCGACCCGGGTCATCGCGGCGACCAGGGTGATCGAGTCCAGCGGCAGGCTGAGCAGCGGCGTACCGGACCGGATCGAGTCGAGGTCGACCTGCGCGAGTTCGGCCGGTTCGAGGAGTTCGGCGAGCGCCTCGCGCAGGACGGTGAGGACATCGGCGTCGGTCGGGGCGACGGCGGAGGGCTGGGTCACGGCCGGTTCTCTCCTGTGGATGCGGTGGGTGTGTTGGACGCGGTTGTGGCTGCGGGTGCGGTGACGGTGTCGTCGCCGCGGGGATCCAGGCCCAGGGCCGCCTTGCCGATCATGTCGCGCAGCGCGTCGAGGTTGGCGCCCATGACGGCGCCGGCGCGGGCGTCGCGGTAGTGGCGTTCCAGCGCGTTGGAGCGCAGGAAGCCGTGGCCGCCGGTGACCTGCATGGCGGTGTCGGCGACGGTGATGGCGGCCCGGTTGCACACGTACTTGGTCATGTTGAGGGCGCCGAGCGCTTCGAGCCGGTCGTTCGAAGCCGTCCACGCGCCGTGCAGCAGGCTCAGCCGGGCGGTGTGCACGGTGGTGGCCATGTCGGCGACATGCAGCCGGACGCCCTGGAAGGCGGTCAGCGGCCGGCCGGTCGGGGCGAGCGTGCGGTGGGTGACATGGTGGTTGGCGAAGGTCTGGGCGGCGCGGGCGATCCCGAGGGACGCGGCGGCGAGCCCCAGGATGAGCGCGGGCAGGGCGTGGGTGAGCAGGGGCATGCCGCCACCGGGGCCGCCGACACAATTGCCTTCCGGGATACGGCAGTTGAGGAGAAGGGTGTTGGCGCTGTTGGCGCGCATGCCCATCGCGTCCCAGGTCTCCTTGACGGTCAGTCCCTCCTGTCCGGCGGGCAGCAGGGCCATCGTCTGGCTGCGGCGGAACTCGGTCTCGCCGCTGTGGGCGTTGATGACGTAGTAGTCGGCGTGCCCGGCGCCGGTGCAGAACGCCTTGGTGCCTTCGAGACGCACCGACTCGCCGTCGGGGGTGGCGCGCAGTTGGGGGTTGAGGATGTTGCCGCCCGTGCCGGGTTCGGAGAATCCCCAGCTCAGCAGTCGCCCGTCGGCGCAGATCTCGGTCAGTACGCGGGCGGCCACCGGGTTGGTGGCGGCGTCGGCGGCCAGCAGCCGGGCCGCGCCCGAGTGCATCGCGAAGATCAGCGCGGTGGATCCGCAGGCCTCGGCGAGTTCGGCGACGGCCAGTCCCCACGCGGTGAGATCGGCGTCCGTGCCGCCGTACCGCCCGGGGACGAGCAGTCCGAGCAGACCGGCCTCGTGGAGGTCGGCGATGTTCTCCTCGGGGAAGGCCGCGGTGCGGTCGTGGGCGGTGGCGCGGGGTGCCAGGCAGCGGCGGGCCACCGCCCGCGCCTGGTCGACGATGTCCTGCTGGTCACTGCTCAAAGCGAGGTCAACCATGACGCTCTCCTAGCGGGACGCCGCCGTCGCGTGGGGACGGCGGGTACGGAGGGTGGTGACGCGGTCGGCCAGCGCGCCGGGGGTGTGGAAGCGGGCGTCGACGATGACGTCGTCGCCCGGTGGTGCGGCGGTGGTCGACGCGGCGTAGACGGCGTTGCCGTAGACCGTCAGCGGCAGTTGGCGGGGGCGGTCGGCGACCGGGATCGGCTCGCGGTGGCCGTGCCCGAGCTGCCAGCGCCGGGCGGCGACCAGCCCGGTGGGCGTGTCGCACAGGGTGAGGCAGTCCGGCGGGGCCAGCCGCTGACGGCGGGCGGTGGGGCAGGAACGGGCCCAGGCCACCGGTGTGACGTCGGCGAGGCGCCGGACGGACCAGCCGGGGCGGTCGGGCACGACGGCGTCGGCGTCCGTCTCCACGATCCGTACGCCGAACCCTTCGAGTTCGGCGAGGAAACCGTCCTCGTACACCGCCGGCTCCAGCGGGTGCCGGGGCGCGTCCGCCGAGTGGTGCGGGCGGCCCGGGAACAGGGCCTGCCCCACGGTCAGTTCGCACTCCGGCAGGGACCGCCCGGCCAGGGTGCCCAGGGTGCCGAGGTCGTTGACGCTCACCGTGAGCGGTCCGTCCCCGGCCAGCGTGGTGGCGAGGTCGGCCAGGGCGGCGGTGCCGCGCTCCCAGCCGGCGGGCAGTACGACTCCGGCCCGGAGCCCCGCGCCGCGGATACGACCGGCCGCCTCGCGCAGCGCGGGCAGTCGCGGCAGCTTCGCGGCGCAGCCCTCCTGCCCGATGCTGACCGCGTCGACGGGCAGGCCGAGCACTTCCGTCAGCCGGTCGGGTGTGGTCAGACGTACTTCGACGGTCATGGATCGTCCCCCGGTTCACAGATGGGCGGTTCGCACACGGGCGTTTTACACATGGGCGTTTCACGCATCGACGGTTCACACAGCGGCGGTTCACGCAGCGACGGTTCACACATGGGCGCGGCGCGCCGCGGTGTCGCGGAAGCGGCAGCGTTCCTGCTCGCACATGCGCGGCACCCAGCCCATCTGCCAGGTCAGCTCGGTACGGTCGATGTCGGCGACCGTCTGCTTGGTGCTCCAGCCCTTGGCCACGCCGTCCAGCGCCCGCCGGTACATCTGGGTCACCTTGGCGTTCTGGCGGACGATGGGGCTCTCCCGGCCCGGGATCTGGAGGGCCGCGACGCCGAGGGCCACCAGCGACGGGACGTCGCACAGGGCGCAGTCGGACGCCCCGTCCAGGAAGCCGTCCAGGAACCCGCCGAGATCGTCCGGGCCGGGGCCGATCGACACCTGCTCCTGGTAGCCGGCCCGGCAGCCCAGCCCCGAACCGCTCTGGTCGGGCAGCCGGCAGTGGTGGCAGTCGGCTCCCGAGCCGGTCTGCACCGGCACCTCCACCTCAAGACCGTCCACCGCGCAGAACGCGGCGATCTCGTCCAGCGTCGCCGCGTGGGGCAGCACCACCCGCCGTACCCCGTAGGCGGATTGGAGATGCCGGGCGTACGCGACGGTCGTCACCCCGAGGGCCGCGCCGGCGACCAGCGGGACCTCTGGCCACGCGTCGGCGACCCACCGGGCCGTCGGCAGCGCGCCGACGACGACGGTGTCGGCGCCCGCCTCGACGCCCTGCTCGACATGGGCCAGGAACGCGGCCCGCGCCCCGGCGGGCACGGCGGGCGCGTCGGCGCCGAGATGCACCCGCAGACCCGCCGCGTGCGCCTGGGTGATGATCTCCTTCAGCAGACGCCGGTTGGAGACCTGTGTCGGGTCCCCGTCCCGCCTGCCGGGCAGCGCGTCGAAGCTGCCGTCCTGACCGGCCGGGGCCCGGTGCGCCAGATAGATCTCGGTGGCGCCGCCGGAGATCTGGAGTTCCAGCATCTGGAGGTTCCGTACGGGGGCGTCCAGGGCGACCAGCGCCGCGGCGGCGGGGTCGGGTGTCGCCACGTACGGTGCCTCGCGGGCGGTGTGCGGGGGCGCGAGCGCCCACTGGTCGGTGACGTCGGTCATCGGCCCGCCCCCTGGGCGTGGCCGGGTCGCGGCACGGACGCCGGGCCGAGGGCGCGCAGCTTGCCGACGGCTTCGACGGTGGCGGCGGCGGCCTCGGTGACATCGGCGAGCGTGGTCGTACGGCCGGGGCTGAACCGCACGGAGGCGCGCGCCCGTTCGGCCGGGACACCCATGGCGGTCAGGACGTGCGAGGGCTCGTCGCTGCCCGCGTGGCAGGCGGAGCCGGCCGAGACGCAGATGCCGTGCACGGCCAGGACGTCGACCAGGGTGTCGCCCCGGACGCCGTCGAACGAGACGTTCAGCGTCTCCGGGACGCACGGCGCGCCCTCGCCGTTGACCCGGACGCCGTCCGCTTCCCGTATCCCGGCGAGCAGGGCGGTCCGCAGTGCCCGGCGGTGCGCGTCGAAGTCCGGGTCGCGGAGGTGCCACAGGGCCTGGGTGGCCGCCGCGGCCATGCCGAGGATGCCGGGGACGTTCTCCGTACCGGCGCGCAGTCCGTGCTCCTGGCTGCCGCCGCGGATCAGTGGGGACAGCCGTACGCCCGGGGCGACCTTGAGGGCGCCGACGCCCTTGGGGCCGTAGAACTTGTGCGCCGAGACCGACACCAGGTCGGCGCCGATGCCCGCCAGGCTCGTCTTGCCGGCGGTCTGCACGGCGTCGGTGTGCAGGAGCGCGCCGGCGCGGTGGGCGATCTCCGCGATGTCGGCGACCGGTTGGACGACACCGGTCTCGTTGTTGGCGTGCATCACGGACACCAGCGCGGTGTTCGGGCGCAGCGCGTTCCGTACGTCGTCGGGGTCGATCCAACCGCGCGCATCCGGCCGGAGGATGGTGATCTCGGCGCCCAACTCGGCGGCGAACGCGCAGGATTCGAGGACGGCGGAGTGCTCGATCGCCGTGGTGATCACATGGACGCGGCGGTCGCCGGCGGCCAGGACCGTACCGAGGACGGCGAGCGCGTCGGACTCGGACCCGCCGCCGGTGAAGACGACGTCGTCCGGCGCGCAGTCGAGCAGCGCGGCCAGTTGCGCGCGGGAGGATTCCAGCGCCTCCTTGGCCTCGTCGCCCGCGGCGTGCCGGCTGGAGGGGTTGCCGGTGACGCACATGCCGTGCAGGACGGCCTCGGCCGCCTCGGGGCACACCGGGCTGGTGGCGGCGTGGTCGAGGTAGATGCCGGGCGGGCCCGAAACCGGCCCCGGCCAGGACGCGGGCGCAGGTGCGGACACGGACACGGACGCGGGCGCGGGCCCGCTACGCACAGATGAGGGGCGCGTCATCGTCCACTCCGTCCCGGTGGTTGGTCACCAGTCGGTGGGCGACCTGCCGGCCGAGCGCGGCCACATGCCGCTGATCGGGGGCCAGTCCGCCGAGCAGGTCCGCCACCCGCTCGTCGTCCCACGCCTCCAGCTCCGTCAGTTCGCTGCCCAGGGCGGCCTCGGTGATGACGCTGGCCGCCGCGAGGGAGGCGGCGCAGCCGTGGGCACGGAAGCGGATCTCGGTCACCCGGCCGTCGCTGACGGCGGCGGTGAGCATGATCTGGTCTCCGCACACCGGATTGCCGATGAACGCCCGTACGTCGGGGCTCTCCAGCTCGCCCGCGTTGCGCGGGGTGGTGAAGTGGTCCACCACGGTGGGGCTGTAGCGCGGCACGCGTCAGCCCTCCACGGAGGTGGCGGCGACGGCGGGGACCTCGCAGTCGGCGACGATCTCCTGGCTGTCGATGAACTTCTCGATGCTCACCGCGCAGCAGCCGAGTTCGGCGCCCTGGAGGCGGCGGCGGAAGGAGACCGTCTGACCGGTCCGGCCGCACGGGCACGGCGTGTGGTCGACCTCGCCGACGTCCTCGCTGAGGATGAACGCCGGGTAGCCGGAGCTGAGCGCGTCGAGCAGGGCGATCACGCCGGTCTTGCCCGGGGCCAGTTCGACATCGGTGTTCTCGACGTCGCGGATGCTGATGTACGACCACGGCGGCACGTGCTTGCGGTGGTGCTCGCACTCCATGGCCAGCATGTTCGACTCGATCATGCCGTACATGTCGCGGACCCGGTCGGCGGGTATGCCGAGATACTTCTCGATCTTGGCGTTGAACTCCTCGCGGCTGATGCTCTCGCCGGTGTACCGCTTCCAGCCCCCGAGGGTGATGACCAGCGAGTCGGGGTCGAGCTTGAGCGTGATGTCCTCCAGTTCGAGGAAGCGCAGCAGCCGGCCGACGAGGAACGGCGGGCCGATGATGTGGCGCGTCATCGACTCCTCCCAGCCGTCGAGCAGACCGATGGCCTCCTGCGGGTCGAAGGCGTAGTCGCGCACCACGTAGGCGTGCACGTCGAGCAGCCCGTTGAGGACGTTGAACGCCTTGACCATGCCCATCTCCGGCGTCTCCGCCGTGGACGGACACAGGAAGAGCCCCGCGCCCTTGCCGACCTGGAAGAACTCCCGGTACTGGGCGAAGATCGCGCCCATCACCCGGCTGACGGTTCTCACGTCGCGGCGCGCGACGCTGGGCACGCCGCCGGTCCCGGTGCTGCGGATCTCCAGCTCGACATCGGCCAGCGACGCGGTCATCAGGACATGCGCGTCGGGCTGCTTGAACATCCGCACCGGCAGCAGCGGGATCTTCACCAGGTCGGCGAGGGTCGCGATGTCGTCGGGCTTGACGCCCAGCGCGTCGGCCTGGGCGCGGTAGAAGGCGTTGTGTTCGGCGTGCGCGGCGAAGGAGCCCCGCAGCGCCTCGGTCACCGAGGCTTCCCATTCGTGGGCCGGCTGGCGGAAGGCGGTGTCCGGACAGCCGAGCATGGCGGCGAGTTCCATGAAGAATCCCCCTGGATTTCGGGCAGTGAGAGAGCACGGCACACGGTCGGGCATCGGCGAAGGAGCCCGACCGCGGCGATGGCTACTATCGCAGTAGTACTACGTGGATAGTCAAGGGCCGCCGGATGTCCTATGCTGCTCGCCATGGCGAGACTCGGCGACCTTGAGCGAGCGGTTCTGGACTGCCTGTGGCAGTCCGGTGAGCCGCAGACCGTGCGCGAGGTGCACGAGGCGCTGGCCGCGAGGCAGCTCGCCTACACGACCGTCATGACCACCCTTCAGCGCCTCGCGCGGAAGGGTCTGATCACCCAGGACTCGCACACCCGGGCGCACCGGTTCAGCGCCGTGGCCACCCGTGAGGAGATGTTCACCGAGCTCATGACCGACGCTCTGGGCATCGCCGGGGACGAGCACGAGGCGATGCTCCGCTTCGTCGACGTCATCAGCCCCGAGGCACGGGCCGCGCTGGTCCAGACGCTTCATCAGCAGGAGACGCTCGACCAGCAGGACCGCGACACACCGGGGTGAAGCAGGTACCGCGCGACTGCCGCAGGGGTGCGGCGGCCGGCTGAACGAGGGGTCGTTCGGCCGGGTGGCGCGTCGAAGAATGATCGATGTAACGGGGGGTTACGTGGATGCGCTCTGTCTTGTGCTGTTGTCCGTCCTGCTGATCACCACGGCGACCACCGTCGTGACCACTGCGGACTGGCCCGGGCGGGCCCCGTGCGCGGCGTTATGCCTCTGGCTCGCCGGTTACGTGGGCGGGCTGAGCGCGCTGGTGTGCGCGACGTACGGGCTGTTCGCCGAACTGGACGAGAATCTGGCCCATCGCACCCTGCGGCTGCCCGCCGACGCGGCGGCCGTCGGCTTCGCCTGGGTCTTCATCGCGCGGGTCGTCACCGCGTACGTGGAAGTGGGCCGGCTGGCGCGCAGGCGCCGCGAACGGCACCTGATGCTGCTGGAGTTGTTCGGGTACGCCGCCCAGCATCTGTCGGCGGTCGTACTGCCCAGCCGGCAGCCGCTCGCCTACAGCGTCCCGGGCCGCTGGTCGCGCCGCGGCCACGCCGTCATCTCGGACGTCGTCCTCGCCGAGTTCACCCGCGAGGAGGTGCAGTCCGTCCTCGCGCACGAGCAGGCGCATCTGCGCCAACGCCACCATCTGCTCACGCAGTTGAGCGAGGCGCTCTGCACGACGCTGCCCCGTGGACAGTTCACCGCCCGCTTCGGCGACCGCATCGGCAATCTGATCGAGATGCGCGCGGACTGCGCGGCCCGGGTGAAGTGCGGGCGCCTCACCATCGCGCAGGCCCTGGCCCGGATGGCGCCGGGCAAGAGCCCCGAGACGGCGGCCGGTTCGCGCTGCCCGGTGGCCGCGAGGCGCCGTCATCTGCTGACCAACGTCCGATGTTGTAGCTCCCTCACGTCCTCAGTGGTGTTCGGCGCGGCCTGCGTGCTGGCCACCGCCCCCGTGGCCCTCCTGGCAGTCGGAGCCCTCGCCGCCGTGTGCGACTGGATCTGCCGATGACCGCCCCTCGTGCGACGCACGGGGGCTTTTCTGTTTGCCCCGCCGTATGACCGCCGTACGCCAGCCGTATTCGCCCGCCATGACCGCCGTATGACCGCCGTATGAGAGAGGCGCACATGACCGAGCAGGTGTCCGAGACGATAGAGATAGCCGTCCCTCCGCGTGTCGTGTACGACACCGTCACCGACGTCGCCGAGATGGGCCGCTGGAGCCCGGAGTGCACGGGCGGCGAGGTGAAGGACCGGGGGACGGCACGGGAGTTGCGGGTCGGTACGCGCTTCACCGGCCACAACGTCTCCGCCAAGGCCCGTCCCTGGTCGACCAGTTGCTCGGTGACGGTGGCCGACCCGGGCGAGAGGTTCACCTTCCTCGCCCGTGCGGTCGGCCTGCGTATCGCCATCTGGAGCTACCGCTTCGAGCCTCTCGACTCCGGGAAGGGGACGAAGGTCACCGAGACCTGGACCGACCAGCGCGGGCGGCTCATGCACTTCATCGGCCCGCGCGTCAGCGGCGTCCATGACCGGGCCACGCACAACCGCGGGACGATGAAGGTCACTCTCCAGCGTCTGAAGGAGGCGCTGGAGAGCGAACACCGGTCGTCCTGAGCCGGGTTGAACCGGCCCCGGGCTGAGCCTGGGCCGCGGCAGGGGCGGTACGAGGGGAGGACCCCCGTACCGCCCATGTACCGCTACGCGGTGGCCCGTTCGGCGTTCGCCGGCTGCCCCTCCGGCACCTGCTCCTTCGCCGCGCGGGCGGGCAGCAGCGCCACCACGAGCACCGCGACGACGGCGGCCAGCGCGGCGCAGATCAGCGCCACCGTCGACATCCCGGCGACGAAGGCGTCGCGCGCCGACTCCGTGATGGCACGGGCCTGTTCGCCGGGCAGACTCTCCGCCGCCTTGGCGGCCCCGGCCACGTTGTCGCCGATCGCCTCGCGGGCGGGGGCCGGGAGGGCGGCGGGGATGTCGTCCTCGACGTCGGCGCGGTAGACCGAGTTCAGCGAACTGCCCAGGACCGCGACGCCGACGGACGCGCCGATCTGCCGGCAGGCGTTGGCCAGCGCCGAACCGGCTCCCATCTGATGCTCGGGCAGCGAGCCGAGGATGGCGTCGAGCGTGGTCGGCATGGTGAAGCCGAGAGCGGCGCCCATCACGGCCAGCGCCGTGCCGGTGAGCAGGAAGTCGGTGTCGGCGTCCACCGTCGCCAGCAGGCCGAGTCCGACGACCCACAGCACCATGCCGATCGCGACGATCGCCTTCGTACCGATCCGGCCCACGAGCCGTCCGCCGACCCCGGCGGCGACCATCAGGGCCCCGATCATCGGCAGCAGATGCAGACCGGTGTCCATGGCGTCCTTGCCCTGGACCTGCTGGAGGAACTGCGGCACGACGAACAGGACGCCGAAGAGGATGAACATCACCGAGGAGATCGCGACGGTGGACCACGTGTAGCGGGCGTTGCGGAAGAACCCGAGATCCACCAGCGGGTTGGCGGCCCGGCGCAGCCAGACGACGAGCAGCACGATCAGCAGGAGCCCGCCGATCGTCGTCAGCAGTACGAGGGGGTCGGACCAGCCCGCGTTCGGCACCTCGATGACGCCGTACACGAAGGCCGAGACACCGACCAGGGACAGCGCGACACCGACGAGGTCGAGCCGCTTCGCGTTCGGGTCGCGCGTCTCCGGGACGAACACCAGGATGCCCACGACGGCGACGACGATCACCGGGATATTGATGAGGAAGATCGAGCCCCACCAGAAGTTGCTCAGCAGCCAGCCGCCCGCCAGCGGGCCGAGCGGCAGCCCGAGCGCGAATCCGGCGGTGGCGATGGCCATGGCGCGGGACCGCTCCTCCGGCGGGAACATCAGCGGCACGATCGACAGCGCGAGCGGGGTGATGGCCGCGGCTCCGGCGCCCATCACGACACGGGCGAGGATCAGACCGTTCGGGGTGTCGACCGCCATGACGAGCGCGGAGCCCACACCGAAGAGCAACAGGCCCCCGATCAGGACGAGTCGGCGGCCGATCCGGTCACCCAGCACACCCATCGCGAGCAGCAGACCCGCGAAGGGCAGGGTGTAGCCGTCCGTGAACCACTGGAGTTCGGTGGTCGTCGCGTCGAGATCGGTGGCGAGTGTCGGCAGCGCGACGGTCAGGATCGTCGCGTCCAGTCCGACGATCATCAGCCCGAACACCGGGGCGGCCAGGGCGAGCCAGCGGCGACGCACTAACCGGCCGTCGGCCGGGGCTTTCTGATCGGTCGAACTGTTTTCGGGCATGCTCATATCTGCTCCTCAGCAGGGCGGGACGGGTGCGGGATGTTCGTTCGATGCCGGAGCCGCCGGAGCTGCCGGGCCGTACGGTTACGGATACGCGCACGGGTACGGGTACGCGTACGGCGGCGGTGCGGCAGGGCATGACGGAGCGCGGCAGGGCGCGCGGCGGCGACCCGGCGCCTGTCGTACGGCGGCTCCGGAGGCCGTCGGAGATTCAGTGGAGCGGCAACGCCGCCCGGATCGGGGTCAGTTGTGGCAGCCGCAGCCGGACGCGCAGCCGCAGGACTTGTCGGTGACGGCGGCCGGGGCGCAGCAGCCTTCGCCGCGCCACGCCTGCCTGCCTTCCTTGATCGCGACGGCCGCGATGACCAGGGCCGCCACCGGGTCCGCCCAGGACCAGCCCAGGGTCGCGTTCGCCACCAGGCCCAGCAGCAGGACGGCGGAGAGATAGGTGCAGAGCAAGGTCTGCTTGGAGTCGGCGACGGCCGAGGCCGAGCCCAGTTCGCGGCCCGCCCGGCGCTGGGCGGCCGAGAGGAACGGCATGATCGCCAGTGACAGCGACGCCAGCACGATGCCGGGGACCGAGCTGTCCGCCTCGCCACCGCCCGCCAGCGCGCGGACGGCGTCCACACTCACATACGCGGCGAGCGCGAAGAAGGACACGGCTATGATCCGCAGCGTCCGCTTCTCGCGCGCTTCGCGTACGGCGTGGTCCCGGGCGGAGAACTGCCAGGCCACCGCCGCGGCGGACGACACTTCCACCACCGAGTCAAGTCCGAAGCCGATCAGGGCCGTTGACGAGGCCAGGGTGCCTGCGGTGAGCGCGACCACCGCCTCGATCACGTTGTAGACGATGGTGGCGGCGACCAGCAGGCGGATGCGACGAGTCAGGACGTCCCGTCGCGCCGGTAAGGCTCCGACGGCCGGCTGGACCGCCATCAGCAGCAGCCCTTGTCTTCCGCGTCCGGGCACGTACGGTCGTCGGCCACGGCGACCACGGCGGCGCGCAGATCGTCCAGGGCGTGCCCCAGCCGGTCGTCGGCCAGTTCGTACCGGACGCGCCGGCCGACGGGAACGGTGACCACCAGTCCGCAGTCCCGCAGACAGGCGAGATGGTTCGAGAGCCGGGTCCGGGAGATCCCCAGCGCCTCGGCGAGGTCGGACGGGTATGCCGGGGCTTCACGCAGCGCGAGCAGCAGACGGCAGCGGATGGGGTCTGCCAGCGCGCGCCCGAAGCGGGCCAGCACCTCGATGTCGGAAGCAAGGTTCAGCATACGCCGACCATACACAGAATCGTGGATTCAGGAAACTCTGAACTGACAGTCGTTTCGGTCTGCGGAACCGGGCCGTGGACGAGGCGGGCACGCCTGGACGCACGGGCCACACCGGACGCATGGGCCACACCGAACACACCGGCGGCGGCGCCTACTTCGCCGGTCCGGGGCTCTCCTGCCTGGAGGCGTTGAAGCGCGCCTTCTTCTGTCGATTCCCGCACGTGTTCATGTCACACCATCTGCGGGTGCGGCTCTGACTGGTGTCGAAGAAGGCCGCCTGACAGGTCGGCGACGCGCACAGAGCCAGCTTTCCGTCCCGTTCGCCCGCGATGACACTGATCGCGTCGGCGGCGATCACGCCCAGGGCGTCCTCCACGGAGGACGTCGGCCCGAGTCGCCAGCGCCGTTCACCCTCGGGCGTCAGGACAGCCGCCGCCCGGCCCCGAGTGCTGAAGTCGTTGATGACGTCGACGGCGGACGCGGGCAGCGGGTCGCGACGCGCGGCGGCTGTCGCGGCGGCGTGAATCGACTCCCGCAGCTCACGGGCGCGTTCGAGCTGGGCGGTGGTGCAGGACTCCACGGCGAGGCCGCTCACCGCCAGCCAGTCCACCAGCCGCTCCGGCGTGGGGATGCGCTCCACGGCGTTGCCGCGACGCTCCGAGAGCGTCCCCGTGAAGCTGGTCGCCAGGACCTTGCCGAGGCGGAAGTCGGGAAACGGAGCGCGCATGGAACCACCTTAGCCGGTTGCCCGTCGATATCGGGATCTGCTAGAACCGTCTTAGCCGGTTCCATCGATGACCAGGAGGGCATATGAACCGTCCGATCAGCGACGTGGAGGCATTCGAAGCCCACGCGACCGACGCCGACCTCGACGATCTGCGCGCCCGACTGGCCGCGGCGCGGCTGCCGGAAGCGGAGACGGTTCACCGCGACGGGCCCGGCGCGGGCCGCTGGGACCAGGGCGTTCCCCTCGCCGACCTGGCCGAGGTCGTGGATTACTGGCGTACCGGGTACGACTGGCGGTCGTTCGAAGCGCGGCTCAACGGGATCGGCCAGTTCCGTACGACCGTCGACGGTCTGGGAATCCACTTCCTGCACCGTCGCTCGCCCCGCGCGGACGCCACCGCGCTGATCCTGACGCACGGCTGGCCGGGCAGCATCGCCGAATTCACCGACGTGGTGGACGAGTTGGCGGATCCGAAGGACCCAGCCGCGCCGGCGTTCCACGTCGTGGTCCCGTCGCTGCCCGGTTTCGGCTACAGCGACAAGCCGGCCACCACCGGGTGGGGGACCGAGAAGATCGCGGCGGCCTGGGTGGAACTGATGGGCAGGCTCGGCTACGGCAAGTTCCTGGCCCACGGGGGCGACTGGGGAGGGGTGATCACCGCGATCCTCGGCGGCAGGTTCCCGGAGCGGGTGCTCGGCATCCACACCACGCTCGCGCAGGCGCCGCCCGGTCTGACGACGGACGGACTGACGGCGACCGAGCGCCGGTGGACCGAGGAGACCCGCGATTTCTGGCTCCACCGCGCGGCGTACGCGAAGCAGCAGGCGACCCGGCCGCAGACCGTCGGATATTCGCTGGTCGACTCACCGGTCGGGCTTCTGGCCTGGATCCTCGACAAGTTCGCCGAGTGGTCGGACACCGGGGACAGCCCGTTCGAGACGATCTCCAGGGACCGGATTCTCGACGACGTCACGCTGTACTGGCTGACGCGCACCGGCGCGTCGGCGGCCCGTATCTACTACGAGAGCCACAACTCGCTCGACCCCGGACTCCGCGTCGACGTCCCGTCGGCGATCAGCGTGTACGCCGGTGACGTCGAGAAGTGTCCGCGCCCCTGGGCACAGGAGCGGTACCGGCAGATCGTCCGCTGGAGGTCACCCGGGGTCGGGGGGCATTTCCCCTCGCTGGAGGTCCCCGAGTACTTCGTCAGGGATTTGCGCGAGGGTCTCACGGCGGTGCTGGCCGCGGGGCGGCACGGCGTGTGAAGGACGCCGGGACAGGCCCTACCGGACGGGGAAGCCGAAGGTGTAGCCCTCCTGCTTCAGCCACGGCAGGACCTCGCGCAGCGCGGCAACGGTCTGGGAGCGTTCGCCGCCCGCGTCGTGGAAGAGGACGGTCGGCCCGTTGGCGATCTCGCTCTTGACGGTGGCGACCATCACGTCCGCGCCGGGGCGCTCGAAGTCCCTGGAGTCCACGTTCCAGCCCAGCGGTCGCATCCCGTGGGACGCGGCGAGCTGGCGGCTGTACGGGGTGAAGGCACCGCCGGGGGCGCGGTAGTACTGCGACCGGACGCCGCCGGACGCCTTCATGATCATGCGTTCGGCGTCCAGGATCTGCTTGGACTGGTACTCCTCGGACTTGCCGTCCATGGCGGTGTCGTGCGAGACGGTGTGGTTGCACAGCCGGTGGCCGTCCGCCACGATCTTCTTGACCAGGTCCGGGTACGCCTCGGCCTGCGGGCCCACCAGGCAGAACGTGGCCTTCGCCCCGTTGTCCTCCAGCAACTGGAGCACCTGCGGCGTCCAGTTGGGGTCCGGCCCGTCGTCGATGGTGATGTTGACGCCCCGGTCACCGGCCTCCGAGGCGTGCGCGATGTCCGCCGCCACCTTGGTCACCTTCCGGTCCTGGCCGTCCGGCACGGAGACACCCGCCTGCGAGGGCTGTCCGCCCGAGGGGTTGGCCGTCGCGGTCCACATCGAGGTGGCCGCCGCCAGCGCCGTCACCCCGAGCGCCGCGGTGAGCAGCCGGCCGTGCCATCCCCGTGTCCTGCGCCGTGTCATGTCCGCCCGCCCCTTCGCAGTCTCCGCCGATGCCGTGCACCCATGAAGACATACGAAAGCCCCGCAAGATCCGTCTGTTACGGATCACGGACGAACCCGCAGGGGGCCGGCGACAAACGCGGGAGTTCCGGGACCGAGAAGGGCGTCCGCCCACACGGCGGCGTACAGATCCAGGCGCGGCTCCGGTACGAGTTCCTGAGGCGCCGTCACACACAGGGTGGGGCGCCCGCGGACGCTCCGCACCGCGCAGTGCACGGCGTCCGCCGCCAGACATGTCCAGGACTGGAGGAGCCAGCCGTCCGGCACCGTGGGCGCCCGCGTCGAGTCCAGCACCACCTTGGGGCGTAACGGAGTTGGCGCACCGTCGACCCCGACGAGTCCGTCGTCGAGCAGTACGGCGAGGTCGGCGCGCGGGTCCCTGCCCAGCGAGCGCAGCAGTCGTCGCAGGGCCTGGGCGCCGACCTCGGCCGGGGAGCCGTGCACGGCGCCGGGAGGGTACGGCCGTACGGCCGTGGCGACTTGTGCGGCGAGGATCCCGGGCGGGGGCGCGGGCGGACGGGGGCGCGGGGCGGCTCCGGCGTCGGCTTCGGCGTCGGCTCCGGCTTCGGCTTCGGTGAGTCCTCGGGCGATGTCCGCCAGCAGTGCGCCGGCGGCCTTCGGTCCGCCCACGCCCACGGGTCCCACGATGCGCAGGTGCGGCCCCTCCCACGACAGGGATATCTCAACTCGCAGCGCGGTCGCGGTGGTCAGGGCCCGCCCCACCGCCGCGCGCAGTGGGGCGGGGGACGCGGCCGGAATGTGGACGCGGGCTTCCCAGGTGTCGGTCACCGGCTGCTTCTCCGTTCGGTCGACAGGAGAGGTGGAGCGGTGGGCGCCGGGTGTACGGCGTCTCCGACGCGGATCGGCCCGCCCCGGAGAATCTCGGCGCGCAGGCCGCCCCGGTGGATCAGCCCGCGGATCAGTCCGGGGCGGGTGAGCTGTTCCAGCCGGGCGCACGGCTCGCTCAGGCGCAGCCCGAGCAGTACGACGTCGCCCACCCGGAAGGTGGCTCCCACGAGCGGGTTGAGGCGCACCCCCCGGCACACGACATTGCGCCGGGACTCGGCGGGTGACAGCTCGATGCCCGTCTCCCGGGTGAGGGCGTCCAGGGCCTCGTACTCGATCAGCGTGAGGTCGCAGACGCCGGAGGCGCGGCCCGCGCCGCGCGTGCGCGGGCGCGGGCCCTGGCCCGGCCAGTAGTTGCGGTCCCCTTCGAGGCCGCGGCCGGTCACGGCGGTGGCCTGGGTCAGCGAGCGGGTGGGCGCCCCGGGCGCGGGGGCGATATGGAGGGAGACGATCCGGCCGTGCCTCATGGGTGGCTCCGGGAGACGCGTTCAGGAGGTGCGCTGCGGACTCGGGGTGGCGGAGAGGAAGTTGTCCTGAATGGCGCGGAGCGTACGGAAGTGGTCCACGTCCAGGGTGTCGAGGGCCAGTTCGTGTCCGACCAGGTCCTCCAGCAGCAGGATGAACTCCATGAACCCGAGGGAGTCCACCAGCCGGCTCTCCACCAGGTCGAGATCGAGGGGGATCTCCTCGATCTCGGGGTTCCGGTCGCGCAGCCAGTCGGTTATCGGTGCGAGCGCGCTGTCCATGTGCCGCCTTCCGTCTCGTGCTCGTACTCGGACTCGTACTCGTCGCGGATCCGCCGGACCACCACCGCGGCCGTGTCCCGCGCGGCGACCCGTTCGCAGGAGGTGCCGCAGTACATGGCCATCTCCTCGATCCGGCCCTCGGTCCCCGCTCCCGGCACGGTGGCGCTGTAGCGCGGTACGGGGACCCGGCCCCCGTCCACCCGCGCGGTGGCGATGAAGGTCGCGGGGAGGCGCCGGCTCCGCTCGGTCAGGGTGTTGCGCAGGACGCGGTGCGGGCGGCCGGGCCAGCCGATGTCGAAGCGTCCGGTGACGACGGTGTCGTCCGCGCGGGCGGTGACGATCCGTCGTTTGAACAGGGGGTGGGCGGTCGACTCCGGGGTGGGTACGAACACGGTGCCCGCCATCGCGCCGTCGGCCCCCTCGCCCCGTACCCGTGCGAGATCCGCGCCCGTCGCGACGCCGCCCGCCACCGCGAGCACGGCATCGGGGTGCCGGGTCCGGACCACGGACAGCAGCTCGCTCACCGGCAGTTCGCCCAGGAGGTGGCCGCCGGCCTCGGTGCCCTGGAGGACGAGCACATCGGCGCCCAGCCGGAGCGCGGCGGTCGCCTGGTCTGGCGTGCCGATCTGCACCACGAGGGAGCGGCCGGCGCGTGCCACGTCGCGGGCCGCGTCGGCGCCGGGGAGTCCGAAGGTGGTGACGTAACCGTTGGCGGGCAACTCGTCGAGCGCCGCGTCGAGTTGGGCACGGCACCGCTCGGGGGAGATCACCTCGGGGACGAGGTTGACGCCGAACGGACGGGACGTGGCGGCGGCGACCTCGCGGACGGCTTCGCGTATCCGGCCGGGGGACTCCTTGTAGAGCGCGAGGGTGCCGCCGGCGCCCGCCCGGGAGACCTCCGTACAGAGCAGGGTGCCCGCGACACCTCCCATGCCAGCCTGGATCAGCGGGAGTTGGAGACCGAGAGCGGCCCGGAGCCGGTCCATCAGGCGTCCCCGGCCCGTGTCACGGCTTCGGCGGCGGCGCGCAGGTCCCCGTCGTAGCGCTCGTCCAGCGCGTGCACCCACCGTTCGAGCCCGAACGCGACACAGCTGGTGTGGGCGGGCTGTCCGGCGTAGTGGATGGCGCACCGTTCGCCGAAGAAGTTGCGGTGCCGGTTCATGGAGGCGACGGCGGTGCCGTCCGGGTACGTGTACTCGTCCTTCACCGGCGCCAGCCGCTGCATGATGCCGCGCGCCCCGTCCTGCTGGAAGAAGGGGTCGGTGGCGGGTCCTCGGACCAGATCGAGGCCGAGGGCGGCGGCGAAGAGGGCGAGCCGCTTGTGGTGCCGTTCGAGATGGTCGCGGGCGTGCTCGGCGGAGCCGACACAGATGATCTCGCGCATGGTGAAGCCCCAGAGCCGGCGCAGTCCGTCGTAGTGGTCCTCGTGGCGGAAGCACTGGGCGACGGTGGTGATGTGCAGCGGGGTGTCGGTCGCGGTGCCCGCGAGGTGCACGAAGCAGCCGTAGCAGGCGGCCGAGGGCAGCAGATGGTGGGCGTCCGCGAGGTCCTCGGCCGCGACGGGGCCGCTGTCCGGGGCCGTCGTGGTGTGGTGGTCGAGCCGGTCGGGTCTGATGCGGGAGACCGGGGCGCCCAGATGCGGGAAGTTGGCGAAGTAGTCCAGCGTACGGAGGTCGTCCGTCCGCAGCAGCGGGGGAAAGGACATCCGCTCGGCGCCGGCCTCCGCGCCCCATCGCGCGAACACGTCGTCCAGGGCGCGGATCAGCAGGGTCGCCGGTTCGCGGAACATGGCCAGTCCGCGCTCGGCGGTCCAGGACGCCCCCCGGCCGACGGCGTCAGCGCCCGGCATCGAGGACCCCGATCCGGGTGAGGAAGTCCGTTGTCTTGCGCAGGACTTGGGCGTGCGCGGTCTGCCGGGCCGGGTGCGCGAGCAGCCGCTTCCGTACGGCGAAGCCGTCGGGGATCCCCGCGTCGCGGTAGACGGCGGGGCTGTAGAAGGACTCCATCATGGTGGCGATGTAGCGGCCGACGTAGTCACCGGTGGCCCGGCGGACGTCCTCGTCCGGTTGCGCCGTACGCAGTCGCCGCCACAGCAGCTCGACCAGGCGCCGCCCGAACGCGATGTGCCTGGATTCGTCCTGGTGGTGGAGGCGGTTGAGATGGCGGATGGTGGGGTGCAGCCGCTCGTCGGCGGCCAGGCGCACGTTGTAGTGGTCGACGATCTGCTCGAAGACCAGGATGCGTACGAAGACCAGGAAGTTCTCGACCGCCGGGTCGTGCGGCGGTTCGGGCAGGCGCAGCTTCTTGTCGGGGTAGATCTTGTCCCCGTACTTGAGGCAGAACGTCGCGAAGAACCACATGTGGTCGTTCTCCTCACCGATGAAGTGGTGGAAGAACTCCGACGGCGCCCGGAAGCCCGGGGTGTGGACGCGCCGCATGACCTCGATCAGCAGCTCGCGGATGCCGTGCACGTTGAGGCTGTAGAAGTGGACGCTCTCCCAGCGGCTCAGATCGAGCAGTTGACGGTGCGTCAGAGAGTCCAGCACATCGGTGCCGTGGACGGTCAGCAGTTCCGGGGACATCCAGAACTCGTCGGTGGGGATCGTCCGGGGCCAGTCGAAGGTGGTGAACGGGTTGTAGTAGTCCTCGGTGGCCTTGTCGGAGAGCCGGTCCAGCAGGGCGCGGAACTCGGCCGTGTCGTCGGCGGCTTCGCCGGTCTCGCTGTCCGGGCCGCCGGGCTGTCCTTGCCGGGTCAGACCTGCCATGTGATGCCCTCCAGCAGTGCCTGGTGCAGTTCGGGGGTCGAAGCCGCCACGCAGGAGCGCTGGTTGGCGACGCTCAGGTCCGTCAGCGCCGTCTCACCGAGGGGTTCGCCGTACGCGTCGGTGATGACCGCGCCGGCCTTCTCGGCGAGGAACACCGCCGCCGCGATGTCGTACGGGAAGAGATGCAGCACCCGCCCGTTGCCGGCGCGCTCGAACTCGGGCAGCAGGGCCGGGGTGTCCCGCAGCAGGCGGTTGCCGATGTCGACGTAGGCGTCGAGCTGACCGGTGAGCAGCCGGGAGATGGAGTAGGTGGCGCTGTTGAAGACGAAGACGCCACCGGTGTTGGCGGAGCGGTCGATGAGATGGCCGTATGCAGCGGTCATCAGACGGGCCGGGTGACCGTTGAACTCGATGGACCAGAACATCCGCGACAGGTCGGTGTTCGTGGTCAGCGCCGGTACGACGGCCGGGCCGTACCCGTGGGCCTGCACGCTGTCGGTGTCCCGGTCGCCGTACAGATAGGCGCCGGTGGCCAGTTCCATCAGGAGCGCGTGCTCGACGTCGGCGATGCGCGGGCGGTCGCGGATCCGGGCGACGGCCACCGAGACGGTCGCCGACTCCAGCCCGGCGACGGCCGGCCGGGTGCCGTCGATGGGGTCCACGACCAGCAGGTGCTCGGGGCGCTCCCCGTGGAACTGGAGGCCGCGGTCCTCGGAGTAGACGGCCACCGGCAGGCCCGCCTCGGCGACGTACTTCCAGACGGCCGCCTCCGCGACGTCGTCCAGCCCGAACTGCGCGTCGCCGCCCGGTGAATGGCCTCGTACGAGCCGGCTGCCGGCCTGGTCCCGCGCGGCCAGCACCGCCTCGCGTACCGACGAGGCGAGCGCCACGACGTACTCCCGCATACGGTGTCCCTCCTGCTGTGTCCTCATGCCGCCTCCGCGGTGAACAGGGCGTCGAGCCGGTCGCAGAGCAGGTCGGCCTCGGCCCGGGTGAGCACGAGCGGTGGTCTGATCTTGATGACGTTGCCGCGTCCGTAGCGGGAGGTCCGCAGGACCAGGCCGTGTGCCATGCCCCGCTTGGCGAGTGCCTGGGCCCGTTCGCTGTGCGGGCGGCCGTCCGCGTCCCCGATCTCGATGCCGATCATCAGACCGAGGCCCCGGACGTCGACGACGCAGGGGTGGGCCGCGGCGAGCGCGTGGAGCCGGTCCAGTACGTACGCCCCGACGGCGCGCACGTTCTCCAGGAAGCCGGGGCGGGCGATCACGTCCAGGGTCGCCACGGCGGCAGCGGCGGCCAGGGTGTTCCCGCCGTAGGTGAAGGAGTGGTGGTCGGCGTCGAGCCCGGACATCCGCTCGTCGGCCACGATGGCGGCGACCTGGGCCCCGGAGCCGCCCAGTCCCTTCCCGGTGGTGAGGATGTCGGGGCGGACACCGTAGTGCTCCGCGGCGAACATCCGGCCCACCCGCCCGATGCCCGTCTGTATCTCGTCGAAGATCAGCGCCATCCCCCGCTCGTCGCACAGGGCGCGCAGCGCGGCGAGATACCCGTCGGGCGGCACGATGTTCCCGCCGCTGCCCGATATGGGCTCCACCACGACACACGCGACACTGCCGGAGCCGGCGTGGTCGAGGAAGTCGTGGATCCGTTCGACGCAGAGCAGTCCGCACGTGTCCGGGGTCTGCCGGTAGAAGCACCGCAGGCAGTACGGGTCCGGCACCTGGAGAACGCCCGGCATCAGGTGGGGGAAGGGCGCCTTGCGGAAGGACTCGCCCGACATGGTCGTCGTCATCATCGTCTGACCGTGATGGCTGCGGAACAGCGTGACCACGTCCCGTCGCCCGGTGGCCAGTTGAGCCATCTTCACCGCCCCTTCGTTGGCGGTGGATCCCCCCGAGACCTTGAGATGCACCTTGGTGAGATTCTCGGGGGTGATCTCGACCAGCCGTCCGACGAGTTCGTTGACCGGTCCCGTCTGGAACGTCGACGTCACATGGACCAGTCTCTCGACCTGGTCTCGCAGCGCCTTGACCACTTCGGGATGGCTGTAGCCGAGGCTGAGATTGAACGTGCCGGACGCGCAGTCGATGTATTGATGGCCGTCGGCGTCGTACAGATAGATTCCTTCGCCATGATCCATCAAATAGTCGCTGACCGGATAGTAAATCGAGTCCTGAACACGCCTCAAGTCGACCACGCGCGTACCCCCTCAGCGCACAGAGTATGGCGGCGATTGCCAGGCGGATCACCCGGCGAATCACCCCGGACGGACGGCCGGGATGCGGGTCGGGATCAGATGTCCAGCACGAAGGTGAATGAGGCGTCCCACCCCTCGGGGGCGTCCACCACATCCATCAGACATTCCGGCCGGTAGTACTTGTCGAGGTGATTGCGCCGCTCCTGCGGGAAATACAGCATCGTGGTGAGCACCTCTCCGCCGGGCGGCTGCACCTTGACGTGCACGTGGCGCGTCCGGCCGGGGTACACGGCCGGCAGTACGGTCTCCAGCTGCCACTTTCCGTCGTCGTCCGCGAAGAGATGGCCCCGGAGTCGGAAGCCCTCCTCGTCGTACTCCCCCTCGTCCCCGACCTGCCAGAAATCGAGGAGGGCCTTGCCGACGGGCTTTCCGTCCGAGGTGACGACACGGCCGTGGAGAAGCAGTGGCGTACCCCCTTCGACATCCGCCCGGAAGTTGGGCTTATGAGGGGTGTCGGGCTTGTAGTACGGCCCTTCCTGCTGTTCCGGAGTGGGTGGCGTTCCATTGCACTTGACCGTCGGGGTCGGAGTCAGTCTCGCCTCAATATCCACTGCGAAATCCTCTCGCAAGCAAAGGGATCATTCGGCCTCAAGGAAGGCTAACCGCTCGGCGATTCGAAGACCAGAGCGTAACTCTCCCCTTACGGACGAGTACCGGCCAAAAGCGCCGCGGAACCACGCTCGGAATATTCAGTTATCAATTGCCGGGCCGTTCATTCCCGAAGCCGCGCCGACTCTTCCGCGAGGTGCCGGCGCAGCGCGTCGCGCGCACGGAGGAAATACGCCTCGTCCGGCGGCGCGGTGAGAATGTCGGCCAGGGTGAAAAGATCGAGTGCCCTGCTGAGTGCGCGCCAGTCCGGCGGCAGAAGACCGTTTCCGTCGCCGTCGACGCCTCCGTCGCGGCATGCGGCGACGAAGCCCTCGGCGAACCGCGGTGGGTAGAGATGGGCGAAGCGCAGCATGTTCCCCACGTCGTACAGCGGCGATCCGCCGAACGCCTGCTCCCAGTCCAGCACGGCCCCTACGCGCCAGCGGCCTCTCTCCCGCGTGACCAGCACGTTCTTGGGGTTGAAGTCGTGGTGCACCAGCCGGTCGTGGCCGCGTACGGCCGCGACACGGTGGGCGGTGCGGGCGGCGAGCCCGCGCAGCGCGTCGGCGTCGGCCGCGGTGAGGGGGCAGTCGGCGGCGGCGCTGTCGAGACACCGCTCGACGAAGGGAAGCAGTTCCGTGTCGCGCGCCGAGCCGGCCGGAGTCAGCGTCTCGTCGTGGAAGTGGCCCGGCCCGGCCAGCTCCACCAGGGAGATCCGGGCCAGCGTCTCGCCGACGGCGGCGCCCAGTTCGGCCGCCTCGACGGCCCCGGGGCGCCGGGCCAGCAGTGTGTCGAGAGGGACACCTTCGACATAGCGGTAGAGCAGGAGGGGCGCGCCCGTGGCCTGTCCGTACGGGTCGGCGGCGACGAGATCGGCCACGGGTACGGTGGCGGCCACCCGGCGCAGCAGCGCGGCCTCCACGGCGCAGGTGTTCCGGTGCGTACGGGTCCCGCTCGGGCGGTGGCGCCGCAGGACATACCGCTCGTACGCCCCGTACCGCCCGTCGCGGATGTCGCGGGCGTCGCGCCGGGCCGTCGTGAGCAGCAGCATCTCGTTGGTGGACCCGCCCTTGAGCCGGCTGACACCGTCGATGCCCCTGCCCGGCAGGGCCTCTCGCGTCAGCCACCGCCAGGTGGCGCCGTCCAGACCGAACCGGCCGCCGCCGCCCATCCGGATCAGCCCGCGTCGCGGGCGGCCAGCTCCGCCAGGACCAGACCGCCCGCCGGTCCGGCCTGTTGACCCAGCGCGGCGGGGACCACGAAGTCGTCGGAGGAGTGCTCGGGCAGCCCCGGGTAGCCCGCGAGAGTACGTGCGAGTTCCGCCCGCAGCATCGGGAAGAGCCCGGACAGTACGGCCAACCCGCCCCCGATCACGATGCGTTCGGGCGCGAGGGTGTAGACGATGTTGCGCAGCCCGGCGGCGAGGTAGGCCACCTCCATGCGCAGCGCGCGGTCCAGGGTCTCCCCCGTCAGCTGCTCGGCGGGGCTGCCCCAGCGGGCGGCCACCGCCTCACCGCCCGCCAGCCCCTCCCAGCAGTCCCCGTGGAACGGGCAGGTGCCGGGGAAGTCGTCGCCCTTGACGCGCGGCACGGTCAGATGTCCCATCTCCGTGTGCACCAGGCCGTTGATGACGCGCCCGGCGATCACCGCGCCGCCGCCGATACCGGTGCCGACGGTCAGATACACATAGGTGCCGTAGCCGCGCGCCGCGCCCCAGCGGCCTTCGCCCAGCGCCGCGCCGTTGACGTCGGTGTCGATGCCGACGGGGACGCCGAGCGCGGCCGTGAGGGTGCCGACGATGTCGGTGCCGGTCCAGCCGGGCTTGGGGGTGGGGGCCAGGCGTCCGTAGCCGGGGTGCGAGCGGCGCAGCTCCAGGGGGCCGAAGGACGCGACGCCCACCGCGTCCAACGGGGCGGCAGCCGCGGCCTTCTCGAAGAAGGCCACCGCTCGGGCCAGCGTGGGCGCCGGCTCCCCGGTGGGGAACCGGATCTCCTCCTCGATCCGGTCGGGTGCCGATCCGACCAGACAGACGATCTTCGTCCCGCCGGACTCCATCGATCCCAGCCGCAGCTCGCTCACGCGACCACCGGCCAGCCGTCGGCGCCGCTCGGGCGCGGGTCGGAGCGCAGGACCACTTTCATGGCGTCGTACCGCCGCCCCGCCGTGGTGTCACCGGCCCCGCCTCCGGCCCCGCCGATTCCCCCGAGCGCGCCGAGGGCTTCGTCGTACGACTCCAGTGGGAACTCATGTGTCACCAGTTGCTCCAGCTCCAGCTCCGCCGCCAGGTCGACGGCCACGGGGAAGGTGTCGCCGCGGAAGTCCCCCGCGCCGATGACGCTGATGCCGCGGTTGGTCAGCTGGAGGGGCGTCAACGGCATGCTGTAGCCGTCGTCGAAACCCATCACGACGATCCGGCCTCCGTCGTCGACCATGCCGAGCGCCGCCCCGAGGGCGGATCCGGTCGTGTCGAAGACCACGGACGGCCGCTCGCCGCCCGAGGCCTTGACCACCGCCTCGGCCGAGTCCGCACCGGACACGTCCACGACGTACTGGAAGAGCCGGCGCGCCGAGGCCAGCCGGTAGCCGTCCGTCTCGGCGACCGTGACACGGCGGGCGGTCCGGGCCGCGACCATCGCGGTGAGCGTGCCGATGGGTCCGGCGCCGAGCACCGCGACGGTGTCGTCCACCGTCAGGGACGCCGCCCGCACGTTGTTGATGACGCAGGCCAGCGGCTCTATGAGCACCGCCCGCCGGAACGGCATGTCGTCGGGGAGCCGCTGCACGAAGCGCTCGGGCAGCACCACTTGGTCGGCGTAGGTGCCGTCCCGGTCCACCCCGACCTCCGTACCCGCCTTGTGGCGACAGAAGTTCGTCGCCCCGCGCCGGCAGGGCACACACCATCCGCAGTACAGCGTGGGATTGACCACCACACGGTCGCCCGGTACGAGCGAGCGCACCTGGGCGCCCACCTCGTCCACGAGGCCCACCGATTCATGGCCGAGCACGACTCCGGGGCGGGCGGGGAAGCGGCCGAGCAGGATCTTCCGGTCGGTCCCGCAGATGCCTGTGCCGACGATCCTCACCACCACGTCGTCGTCATGGCCGACGCGGGGCGCGGGATGCTCCCGCAGTTCGACCGAACCCGGTTCCAGATACACGAGAGCGCGCACAGGTACCTCCCCATCGGTGTCCGGGGACGAACGCCACCGGAGCCGTGCAAGGCAAAGCCGTGTTCGACTGACGACGCTAACCCAGACCCAACTGCGAGAGAACAGCGCCTATCAGCCGTTGTCGGGGGCCGTCTCACAGACCTCTCCATGGCCCCACTATGTGACACGGGTCACCCGTTCATCGGCACCCGCCGCGCCGACGCGGTCAGCGTCCGGTCGCGCCGTCGGCGAGTTCGCGCAGGATGTCCGCGTGCCCGGCGTGCCGGCCGGTCTCCTCGATCAGATGGGCGAGTGCCCAACGGACACTGGGGGCGGGGCCGTTGGGCCGGGGAAGCGGTGCGCCGAGGTCGGCGCACCCGTCGAGTACGTCGTTCGCGCGCTCGACCGTCTCCCGGTAGCGGGCGACGACATCGGCCACGCTGTCGGCGGGGTCGGCCCGGAAGGTCGACGGCCAGTCGGTGATCCGCTCCCCGAGGAAGGTCGCGCGCTCGACGCCGTCGAGGTGGTTGAGCAGGCCGAGCAGATTCGTACCGGACGGGACGCCCGCGGTCCGGACCGCCGGTTCGGGGGCGCCCTCGACCTTCGCGGCGATCGAGTGGCGCAGATAGTCGAGGAAGCCGCGCAGAACCTCGGCCTCGGTGTTCCCGGTCCGGGGCGGCGGAGTGTCGCGCCGGGAGCGGCGGGGGGTGGTGGACATGGTGCCTCCTGAGGAGAGCCGGGCCGCGCTCACGCGGTACGGCGGACGATCAGGACGTGGTCGGTGACCTCGGCGCTCCGCCCACGTCCCCGGGCCGTGATCTCGGTCTTGTCCCCGGCAGTCTTGTCCCGGACCGCCCGATCCGGCACGGAAACTTGCGGTTCTGGCAAGATGATCGGGTGGACCGCGAAGCGGATGACGTACTCGACGCCGTGGGGCCCCGGCTGCGCGCACTGCGGCGTGAGCGCGGCATCACCCTCGCCGGACTGGCGGCGGTGACCGGTGTGTCGGAGAGCACCCTGTCCCGGCTGGAGAGCGGGCGGCGCCGGGCGACGCTGGAGCTGCTGCTGCCGCTGGCCCGTATGTACGACGTGCCGCTGGACGATCTCGTCGGCGCCCCGCGCACCGGCGATCCCCGGATCCATCTGAAGCCGGTACGGCGGTTCGGGATGGTCTTCATTCCGCTGTCCCGGCGACCGGGCGGCTCCCAGGCGTTCAAGATGATCATCCCGGCCCGGAAGAAGCCGCCGGCCCCGACCCCGCAGACGCACGAGGGCTTCGAATGGCTCTATGTGCTCGACGGCCGTCTGCGGCTGCTGTTCGGCGACCGCGATCTGACGCTGTCGCCCGGCGAGGCGGCCGAGTTCGACACGTCCCTGCCGCACTGGCTGGGCAGCGCCGACGGCGGCGCGGTCGAACTGCTCATCGTGTTCGGCCCGCAGGGGACGCGCGCCCATCTCCGTACGCCGCCCGGCGAGCCTCCGTCACCGCACGGCTGAGAAACGCCGCGCGCTCGGCACGAGCGCGGCCAGGGCCGGGGCCAGGAAGCAGATGAGCGCGCAGCCGGCCAGTACCGGCCGGGGGCCGAACGTGTCGATGGCGGGCGCGATGAGGACGAGGCCGAGCGGCGCCAGCCCGTAGGACAGCATGAAGTCCAGCGAGGTGACCCGGGCGAGCCGGTCCGGCGCCACCTCGCGCTGGGTCGCGGTGAACCAGGGCACGTTGAACAGCTCGATACCGAACCCGGCGACGACGTAGGCGGCCACGACCACGGCCGGGTGCACGGGGAAGACCAGGCTCAGCGGCGCGAACCCGTACGCGGCCAGCCCGGCGAGCGCGGTCCAGCCCTGGGCGCGCGGGCGCCAGCGGGCCATGAGCAGGGCGCCGCCGAGGGCGCCCGCGGTGTACGCGGTGGTCGCGGCGGCGAGCAGCACACCGGTCGCGTACCGGTCCCGGCTGACCAGGGGCAGGGCCACCCCCGTGGCGGAGTAGCCCGTCGCGATGACCGCCGTGAGCGCGCCGAGCGTCGTCAGGAACCACGGGTGCCTGCGCGCTTCGCGTATCCCGTCGGCGAACTCCGTGAAGAACGCCGTGCGTCGGCGCGCGGCGACGGGGAGGTCCCGGGCGCCGGCGGCCGGGACGAGTGCCGCGACGAGCCACAGGAGCGCGACGCCCAGCAGCAGGGCCCAGATGTCGAGCACCGTGCCGAGCAGGGCCGTCAGCGCGGGCCCCGTCAGGGTGGTGACGCGGACCGAGAGGGTCATGGCGGCGTTCGCCTGCTGCCTGCGGCCGGCGTCGACGACCTCCGCCGTCAGCGCCTGGAAGGCCGGCCGGCAGGCGCCCTGCCCGGCGCCGGCCACACCGGCGGCGACGCACATCAGCGCAAGTGAGGTGCCGAGGCCGGCCGCGATCAGCGGGGCCGCGCCGGCGGCGGCCAGACTCGACCAGCGGACGACTCCCCGGCGGGAGTGCCGGTCGGCCAGTACCCCGCCGACGGGAACGGCCAGCAGGAATCCGGCGGTCCGGGCGGCCAGCAGCAGGCCGAGCCCGGTGGCCGACAGCGTGCGGTCGAGAACGGCGAGGCCGAGCACGAACGGCAGCGCCCAGGTCGCCAGACCCGACGCCGTGGCGCCCGTCCACAGCCTGAGGAACGCGGTGTCGCGCAGGACGGACGGCGGGCGCGGCGGACCGCTCTTCGTGAGGGTGACCGCTGGGGGCGATGTCGGCACGGCGTGACGCTCCTCGGTGGCTTCGTGGGTAGCTTCTTGAAAATGATTATCGTTATAGTACGGGCTGGCCCCGCCGGTCCTCGCCGGACGACCGACGACGGCCGCCCTCCCAATGCCCCCGTACAGTCGAGGAGTTCACCGAAGTGCGCCTGGATGTCAGCATGTTGGCCCGGGGAGACCGGGCATGACCGCGGGTGGCGCTCCCCCGCGCCCCGCCTCCGTCGATGACCTGTTCTCCGCCGTACTGAAGGGGGAACACGGCCCCGACCCCGCCGGTCTCGTCGCCACGAGTGTGTTCTGGATCCACCACGGGACCCGGCTGGCGGGCGGTGACACCACCTATCTCAACCAGTACGTCCTCGTCCGCCTCGGGGGTTCGTTCGGCGCCTGCGCCTTCGAGGCGGGCGAGGTCGATCCCGGTGTGTGCCGGGACGCGTCGGGCGTGCCGCTGGACGTACTCCTGCGGGAGGGCCCCCGCCCGCTGCGGACGGCCGCCCTCGACGCGTACCTCGCCGAACTCCTGCCGCACCGGGGGGCGGTACGGGCCGAGGCCGTGACGCTGCCCGCCGGATCCCCCGAGATCCGGGCGAGGGCCCGGGACGCGGCCGTCGCCGGGCTGCTGGACGTCCCGGACGGCGCGAAGGTCGCACTCATCGGGGTGGTCAACCCCCTGGTCGCGGCGATCCGGGAGCGCGGCGGAATTCCGCTGCCGTGCGATCTGAACCTGCGGCGTACGCAGTGGGGAGACCCGGTCGGCGACGACATGGAGGAGGTGCTCGGCCGCGCGGACGCGGTGGTCGCCACCGGGATGACCATCGGCAACGGCACGTTCGACACCGTCCTGTCGCGCTGCCGCGAACGCGGCGTGCCCCTCATCGTCTACGCGCAGACGGGCAGCGCGGTGGCGCGGGCCTTCCTGGGGGCGGGTGTCACCGCCCTGTCCGCCGAGCCCTTCCCGTTCTCGCAGTTCGACGCCGGGCCCACGACGCTGTACCGCTACCGCGCGGCGGACGACTCGTGACGGCGGACGGTGGCACGAGCCCCGGCACCGGCACAGGTACCGGCCCCGGCATCGGCACGGGCGTCGGGTACGCCGCGTGCCATCACGGCGAGATCCTGCAAGGCGTCTTCCTCGACCGGAGGGGCCGGGCCCGCGCGGGCCTGGTGACGCTCCCGATCCAAGGGCCGGGCACCCGCGCCGAGTTCACCCTCCGGCCGGGGACCTCGCCCGGCCGGCTCACGGTGTTCCCGGCCGACCGCGCCAAGGCCCTGCGGGCGGCGGCGCTCACCCTGGCCGAGTGCGGCGCCCGACGCGGCCGGGAACCGGGCCGCGGCGGGGAGTTGACCCTCAGCGGGGACGTCCCGCTGGGGCTGGGCATGGGCTCGTCCAGCAGCGACGTCATCGCCACGATCCGCGCCGTCGCCGACGCGCACCGCCTGCGGCTGCCGCCCGCGACGATCGCCCGGCTCGCGGTACGGGCCGAGCGGGCGTCCGACCCGCTCATGCTCGGCGGCCGGCCACTGCTGTTCGCCCAGCGGGAGGGCCGGGTCCTGGAAGTCCTCGGCAGCGCGCTGCCGCCCGCCGTCGTGGTGGGCTGCGTCCTCGGCGGCGGAAGCCCCGTGGACACCCTGTCGCTGCCCGCGCCCCGCCACGGCCACGAGGACGTCGTCGCGTACGAGCGACTGCGCGACCTGCTCCGGCGGGCGGTCGCCGACGCGGACACCGCGCTCCTCGGACGCGTCAGCACCGAGAGCGCCCGCCGCGCCCAACACCTGCGCGAACAGCCGGAGTTCGGGCTGCTCGACCGGATCGCCGGGCGGGTCGGGGCGGTGGGGGTCCAGATCGCGCACAGCGGGAACGTGGCCGGGCTGCTCTTCGACCCCGCGGCCCCCGACCTCCGCCACCGCCTGCGCCGCTGCGCACGCGCCCTGAAGACCTGCGGCATCCCCGTCACCCGGACCTTCGCGACCGGCACCACCAGCGAGGAGCAACCCCATGGACGAGCACATAGCCGACTCGATCGGCCGACCCGATCTGATCCGCCTCGACGACGGGCTCATCTGTCTGCGCTTCGAGACGATGAAGGTGGTCTCCGCCATGGCGGCGGTACGGCGGCTGCTCGACACCGGCACCGTACGACGCGGTGACACCCTGCTGGACAGCTCCAGCGGGATCTACGCGTACGCCCTCGCCCTGGCCTGCCACCGCTACGGCATGCGCTGCCACATCGTCGGTTCGACCACCGTCGACCACACGCTGCGCGTACAGCTCGCCGTCCTCGGGGCACGCCTCGAACAGATGGGCCCCTGCGACGACTTGAAGCTCGACCAGAAGCGGCGGGTGGCCCGAGTCCGGGAGATCCTGGCCGAGCACCCCGAGTACCACTGGATGCGCCAGTACCACGACGACATCCACTACCTCGGCTACCGGGAGATCGCCGAACGCGTCCGCCGGGAGACCGGGGCCGACCGGCTGACCGTGGTCGGTGGTGTGGGATCCGGCGCGTCGACCGGGGCGCTCGGCCGCTATCTGCGCGAGCGCGCCGCCGATGTCGAACTGGTCGGTGTCCAGCCGTTCGGCAGCGTCACCTTCGGCGGCGAGCACGTCGCCGACCCCGAGATCATCATCGCCGGGATCGGCAGCTCGATCCCGTTCGCCAATGTCACGCACCCGCTCTACGACACGATCCACTGGCTCGCCTTCGACGCGGCCCTCGCGGGCAGTGTCGACCTCCTGCGCAGACACGCCGTCTTCGCCGGGCTGTCCACCGGCGCGGCCTATCTCACCGCCCGGTGGGAGCGGTCCCGACACCCCGGCCGGACCGTCGTGTTCATCGCGGCCGACACCGGACACCGGTACGCCGACTCGGTCTTCGCCCGCCATCGCGACGCCCTGCCGGTCGACGGACTCGCTCCCCGCCAGGTGTCGGGCCCGGACGAACTGGCCCGCCCCTGGTCCCGCATGAGCTGGCACCGGGCACCGGCGCCGGCCGCCGCACGGGCGCGCTGAGCGCCCCCAACACCCGTACGGAGAAGCAGTGGTGACACTCCATCAGCCCGCCGTCGGCAGCGGCCGGCCGCGCCCCGTACCGCCGGCCGGTCCCGTGCCGACGGCGCGCGCCGGAGCGGTCGCGGCGGTGTGCGCGGTCCTGGCGATCCTGCTCGCCGGCTCGGTCCTGCTCGCCATCGGGCTCGGTCCCGCGCCGGTTCCGCCCGGCGACACGGCCCGCCTCCTGTGGGCGGCGCTCAGCGGCGGCCGGGTCGCGGCGGCGGACGCCACGACGTACCAGATCATCTGGGAGATCCGTACGCCACGGGTGCTGCTGGCCGCACTCGTGGGCGCGGGGCTGAGCGCCGTCGGCGTCGCCGTCCAGGCCATGGTCCGCAACGCGCTCGCCGACCCCTTCGTCCTCGGCATCTCCTCCGGCGCCTCGGTCGGCGCGGTGGCCGTCACCGTCAGCGGCGGCCTGGCCGGGCTCGGTATCCACGCGGTGTCCACGGGCGCGTTCGCCGGGGCGCTGGCCGCCGCCGCCCTGGTGTATCTGGCCTCGTCGCGCGGCGGCGTCCTGTCCCCGCTGCGGCTGGTCCTCACCGGCGTCAGCGCGTCGTTCGGGCTCCAGGCCGTCATGAGCGTGCTCATCTACCTCGCCCCCAACAGCGAGGCGACCAGCACCGTCCTCTTCTGGACGATGGGCAGCTTCGGCGCCGCCGACCGGGCCGCCCTGCCGGTCGTGGCGACGGTCGTGACACTCGGAGTCGTCCTGCTGCACCGGCGCAGCCGCGGCCTGGACGTACTGGCGCTCGGCGACGAGACGGCGGCCAGCCTCGGTGTCAGCCCCGACCGCGACCGCCGCCTGCTGCTCGTCCTCGCCTCCCTGATGACCGGGGTGATGGTCGCCGTCAGCGGTGCCATCAGCTTTGTCGGACTGGTCATGCCGCATCTGACGCGCCTGGCCGTCGGCGCGGGGCACGCGCGGGTCCTGGCGGTCGCCCCGCTCGCCGGGGCGCTGTTCATGGTCTGGGTCGATCTGATCGCCCGTACCGTCGTCGCCCCGCGCGAGCTGCCCCTCGGCGCCATCACCGCGCTGATCGGGGTACCGGTCTTCATCGTCCTGATGCGCCGCAAGAGCTATGTCTTCGGAGGCCGCTGACATGGAACTGTCCTTCGACGCGGTGACCGTCACCGTCAACGGCGAGCGCTTGGTCGCGAGTCTGTCGCTGCGCGTCGGCGGCGGCCAGGTCGTCGGCCTGGTCGGGCCGAACGGAAGCGGCAAGTCGACCGCCCTGCGCTGTGTCTACCGGGCCCTGACACCGAGCGACGGAGCGGTACGCGTCGACGGGCGCGCTCTCACCTCCCTCACCCCGCGCGAGAGCGCGCGGACCGTCGCCGCCCTGACCCAGGACGGCACGGTCGACCTCGACTTCACCGTCGAGGAGGTCGTCGCCCTGGGCCGGGCCCCGCATCTGCGCGGCAACCAGGCCCTGAGCGGCCGGGAGCGGGCGCTCGTCGAGCGGGCCATGGACCGGCTCGACGTCGGTCACCTCGCCCGGCGCGGCGTACTGACCCTCTCCGGCGGCGAGCGCCAACGCGTCCTGGTCGCCCGCGCCCTGGTCCAGGAGCCGGAGATCCTCGTCCTGGACGAGCCGACCAACCACCTCGATGTCCGGCACCAGATCGAACTCCTGTCGCTGCTGCGCGGAGCCGGTCTCACCGTGCTGGTGGTCCTGCACGACCTCAACCTCGCGGCTGCCGCCTGCGACCGGCTCGGGGTCCTGTCCCACGGGCGTCTCGTCGCCACCGGGTCCCCCGGCGAGGTGCTCACCGCCGAACTCGTACACGACGTGTTCGGTGTCGAGGCCACCGTCGTCCCCCATCCCCTGACCGGCGGCCCGCAACTGCTGTACACCCTCCCGTCCCACCGATGAACTGCGAGAACACCACTCATGTCACCGTCTCTTCCGTCACTTTCCGGCCCGGCCGCGCGCCGGCTCGCCGCCCTCGGCACCGCCCTGACCGCGACCGTCGCGCTCGGCGGCTGCGGCGCCGACGTCCAGGGCACGGCCGAGGACGCCGACAAGGTCACCGTGCGACGCTGCGGCGAACCGGTCCCGTACACCGTCCCGCGGAGAGCGGTCGCCTACGAAGGCGGCAGCGCGGACAAGCTGTTCAGCCTCGGCCTCACCGACCAGGTGCTCGGCTATGTGATGCCGCCCGCGAATCCGCCGGTGAGCGGGTCGCCGTGGGCGGCGCAGTACGCGAAGGTCCCGATGCTGAGCGACGACCTCCTCAACAAGGAACTCGTCGTCGCCGAGAAGGCCGACTTCGTCGTGGCCGGCTGGAACTCGGGATTCAGCGACCAGCGCGGCATCACTCCCGAAATCCTCGACAAGCTCGGCATCCAGAGCTTCATGCACACCGAGAGCTGCTACAACTACCCGCGTTTTCCCCAGAAGACCGCCCCCTTCGAAGGGCTTTACACCGATCTCGAACGGCTCGGCGCCATATTCCGTGTCGAGGACAGGGCGGCCGAAGTCGTCGCAGGTCTGAAGAAACGCGTGGCCGCCGTACGGGCGAGTGTCCCGCCGGGTGGGGCGCCGCCGGTCTTTCTGTACGACTCCGGCACCGATCAGCCGTTCACGGCCGGCAGCCAGGTGCCGCCGAACGACATCATCGAAATCGCCGGCGGCCGGAATATCTTCGACAAGCTGAACGAACGCTGGACCCAGGTGAATTGGGAGGCGGTCACCCGGGCCGCCCCCGAGGTGATCATCATCCTCGACTACGGCGACCAACCGGCGTACAAGAAGATCGACTTCCTGAAGAAGTCTCCCCGGACAAGCAAGTTGCCCGCCGTGCGGAACAACCGGTTCTTCGTCCTCGACTACAACGAAGGGATCAGCGGACCGCGCAACATCGACGGTCTGGAGAAGTTCGCCGCGTACCTCAAGTCGTCGGCACGCTGACCTTCCGCACAAGCGAAGCGCCCGGCCGGAGAACTCCGGCCGGGCGTTTCACTTCGAGCACTTCACTTCGAGCACTTCACTTCGGGCGCTTCGGATCAGATGGTCGGTGTGTCGTCGACGATCTCTTTGTGCGGCTCGACGATGAACTTCCAGCCCTCGCTGGGCTCCAGGAACCGTACCCGCGTCGGGTAGATGTCCAGGGCGCGGCGGTCGCGGTTCTGGCCGCTCGTGTTCTTCCGTCCCCGGGCCGGCTCCTCGAACAGGTCGACCTTCACGTCCGGCACCGCGACGGACTCCTCGCTCCAGCGCTGCACGATCCCCGCACCGAAGGCGTCCCGGGCGGCGGAGTAGAGCGACTCCAGGGACTCCTTGTTCCCGTTGGGAACGAAAAGGGCGAGATTCAGCAGGACACCGGCGCTCTGGAGGACCTCGATTTCCTCGCCCGCCTTGTCGGCGACCCAGATACCCGGTTCTTCGGCATTGTCCGGGAGGATATGAATCACCTCACCGAATACCGTCCGCGCGGCGAAGGAACCTCCTTCGGAATTCTTTCCCGGCTCCGTGAGGAAAGCCGGGGCGTAGCAGTCGAGAGGAAGGCCGTCCGTCGCCGCCGAGACGAAGATGTCGTCCTGGAGCCCCAGTTCGGAAACTTCCTCGGCGGTAAGACGTCGGGCCGTGACCTTCTCGGTATTCACGCCATTCCCCTTTTTGTCGTGGCGTCTGTTGAATTCGGTAAACTCTATCACGAAATCAATGAGCCCCCGTTCGAGTAATTCGGCCGGGGCAACGCGAAAGGGCGCCCCCGCGAAGGGGGCGCCCTTTCTTGGCGTTCAGCCGGGTGGGACCGCGTCGGGAGACGGCGTCAGGAGGCGGAGCCGGCCCGACGGCGGCGGACGGTGTAGAGGGCCGCTCCGCCGAGCACCACCGCGGCGCCCGCCGCGGCGGCGAGCTGCGGGAGGGCCGAGGAGGAGCCGGTGCTCGCGAGGGAGCCGGAGTCCGGCGTGGTGGCGGACGAGCCGCCCTGGGGCTTGGTGTCCGGGGCCGGCGGGGTGGTCTTGCCGGGCTTGGCGTCGTCGACGTCGTCGGGGACGCTGCCCTTGGCGAGGAGTTCGAAGGCGTACTCGTTGCCGAGGTTGCCGCCGCAGGACTCGTCGTCGTTGATGTAGTCACCGGCGACGAGGGCCAGGCCGTTGCCGGCCGGGGCGTCGGCGTCGACCTTCAGACGCAGCTTCACGTCCGCGTGGGTGCCGGCCTTCAGCGAGGTGATGGAGCCGACGGTGCCGTCCTGAACGTTCTTCCAGGTCGGCGACTTGGTGGTCGACCACTGGAGGTGGAACGCGTCGTCGATGACGTTGAGGCCGCTCTTGTCCGTCGCGTGGAAGTAGACGAACGGGGAGACCTCGTCCAGCGTCCTCTTCGTACCGTTGGTCACCCGGAGCGAGAAGCTGGTCGTCGAGCCCGCGACGATCTTGGACGGCAGGTTGTTGACGACGGTGCCGAGCTTGCCCTCGGGGACGCACTCCGGCTCGTTGGGCTCCTCCGGCTCCTCCCCCTTCGCGTCGGCGAGCGCCTTGTCGGCGGCCTCCTTCGCCTTGCGGGCGGCTGTCAGGGCCTGGTTCACCCTGTCGTACTCCTGGACGGCGGCAACGCGCGCGTCGTCGCGAAGCCGGTCGGCCGTCGCGGACTTCTCGTCGGCCGCGGTCTTGGCGGTCGCCGCGGCGGTGGCCGCGGTCCCGGCGTCGGCGACGGCCTTCTCGGCAGCCGCCTTCTCCTCGTCGGTGGCCGTTCCGGGCAGCGCGGCGAGTGCGTCCTTGGCGTCGGCGAGGGCCTGGTCGGCGTTCTTCTTGGCCGTGGCGGCGGCTTCCGCCTCCTTCTCGGCGGCCTTCGCGGCGACGGCGAGCGGCGCGTCGTCGGACACGGCCGCCTCGACGACCACCCGCGCGACCTTCTCGGCGGCGACGGCGCTGTCATACGCCTTCTGCGCCTTCTCCGCGGCCTTCTCGAGTTCCTCGATGGACGGCTTGTCCCGCTCGCCCGCCTGCTGCGCGCCCGACGCGGCGGACGTCTTGGCGTCGGCGAGCGCGGGGGTGACGGAGAGCAGGAGCGCGGGAGTGGTGACGGCGGCGACCACGGCCGTGGCAAGTATGCGTCGGATCTTCAATGGAGCCCTCACGTGAGTCCGGGAAGCTGGTTCGAAAACGTGTTGAAGGAACCACTGCGGCAGCACCCACGCAGGGTTTCGCCGGTGATCGTATGTCCGAAAACAGCGTTGTCGGAAGCGCGTTAATCAGGTGAAGAGTCCGACACATCGTCTTCACAGGCAGGGCAATTGCCGCGTACAGGGACAGTTGCTTTCGCCACACGGGTCACTTTTGTGATCCATGTCATTGCATGGAAGGCGCCATGAGCCCCTGGCCCACCGGTCACCCTCTGAACCGATTCCGTTCCCGGCTCGTAGTGGTGGGCCACATGCCGAAAGGAGCACCACATGCCAGGACCGAACGAGTCCGGGTTCGCGTACTACGACCCGCACACGAACCAGCGCGTCTCTCAGAGGTACGTCATGCCTGTGGCCGGGTTCGCACAGGAACCGCGCCCGGAGACAGCCGAACAGGCACAGCGGCAGACGGAGGCGGCGGAGGCTTATGCCTGGCAGCGGGCGCAGGCGCAGGGCCGGGCCTGGCTGCGGCAGCAGGACCTGACACAGGCGCAGGACCGGACGCGGGCCGAGGCGCGGGCAGAGGCGCAGGCCCAGGCCTGGCTGCGGCAGCAGGGCCTGGTACAGGCGCAGGGCCCGACGTGGGCCGAGGCGCGGGCCGAGGCGCAGGGCCCGACGTGGGCCGAGGCGCGGGCACAGGCGTACGAGGCGGACCAATACGAGAACGCACAGCGAGTAGGGGAGTGGATGAAGGGCGTGACTCCTGGGCAGGCTCCACCGGAGCGGGAGCCGTCCCTGTCGGTCCCGTCCAACCCCCACGCCGAGGGCGCGTGGGCCCATCGGCCCCCGGGCGAGCCCGGCCGCCAGGTCCGTTCGACGCGGGACCGCGGGGAGGATCGCCCGAGCCGGCCCCGGGACCGGGACCAGGCGCGGGACCAGGCGCGGGACCAGGGTCGCCACCGCCGGCGGGGACACGGCGGCGGGCACTGACGCCCGCCGCGGGCTGATCCGACCCGGGAAACCCGGCGGGGGCCGGACGGTCTCACCGTCCGGCCCCCGCCCATGGGGTGTTGACTCGGGTCAGGTCAGTCGCGGGACTCGGGTCACTTCACCTCTTGGAAAGCGTTGCCGCTCGCGTTCGGGGTGCCGCGGTAGAAGAGACCGGTGGGGCTCGTCTCGGTGTTGAGGGCGAACCACGCCGAGCGCTCCACGTAGCCCAGCTCGCTCATCGCCTGCTGCGACCGCTTGAGGAAGTCGGCCTGCGCGAACTCGCTCGGGTAACGGGGGGTGCCCTGGGAGAAGTCGATCAGGGCGTACTCGGTCAGCCAGATCGGCTTGTTGTAACGCTGGTGGACACGCTCCAGGTAGTCGACGAGCTGCCCGGTGGCCGCGGTGCTGAAGTCGCCGCCGTACCAGTGCACCGGGATGAAGTCGACGCGCAGACCGCGCGCCTGGGCGCCCTGCATGAACCTGTCCAGCCAGCCGCCGGCCTTGTCGGCGTCCACGGAGACCGCCGGGGCTCCCAACTTCAGCCCCGTCTTCTCCAGTTGGGGCCAGAGGTCCAGCGCCTGCTCGGGGCTCATGTTGGCCTGGTCGGCGCGGTCGGGCTCGTTGAAGCCGAGGAGATGCTTGCCCTCCCGGGCCGCGTTGCCCAACTCCTGCTCGGTGACCGAGTTGGGGCCCCAGATCGACGGGACGAACTCGACGCCCTGCGGCACGGTGACCCCGTTGCTGGAGGAGGCCCAGTTGTGGAACCACTTCGCGCCGGAGGCGGCCAGCGCCTCGGAGGCTCCGTCCACGGGGTTCAGCCCCACGCCCTTGCCCGCTCCCGCCACGGGAGCCTTGTCGGGCCTCGGGATCGCGTTCAGAGGGCTGCGCTCCCCGGGCGGCTGGTCGCCGCCGGGGGCCGGGGCGCCGCCGCCGGTGCCGTGGAAGGTGACGGTCATGCCGGTGCACTCGCTGCACTGGCGTACGACCTCGTTGCCGGCCTCCGCGTCGTGCTTGGACCAGGAGTACGCCGAGGGGCACTTCTCGGTCAGAGCGTTGCTGTACGCGGTCTTCGCGTCGCGGTTCGGGTTGACGCAGACCAGCGGCTTGCCCGCCTCGTCCTTGGTCAGATTCTCGGGCGGGCAGGCGGACAGCAGATCCGTGGGGCAGCCCACCGCCGCGCACTCCCCGCCGTTCTCCGGTGGCGGCACCCCGTCCGGGACGATGGTGATGGGCGCCGAGACGGCGTTGACGTAACTGACGTTGTACCAGGGCGCCATCGCGTCGGCCGAGTCGAAGTTGAACTCCGCGAGGCTCGCGGGCTGTTCACCGGTCGAGCAGCGGTCGGCGTACGGTCCGCAGTCGGCCACGGCGCAGTGGAACGTGCTGCCGCTCTCGCCGGTGCAGCCCTGGCGGGCGAAGAACTTCCCGCGCCAGTGTCCGGCGCCCGAGCGCTCGGGGATGGTGATGGTGGCGGACTGGCCCGGGTCCAGCGTGGGCAGTCCGGTCAGCTCGGACGAGCCGTCGGCGTTGACACCGGCTCCGACCCAGACCCGGCTGTCCGTCTCGTTCTTCAGCGTGACGGTGTGTTCGGCGCCGCCCGCCGCCGTGCTGGACACCCGGTCGTCGTTGTCGGAGCCCTGGGTGGCGGCCGAGGTCGCGACCGACAGACCGACAACCAACAGGAAAGCGAGGAGAATTGGTCGGAATTTTCCGAATTTCTTAAGTGATCGGAACCTTTGAAATGACGCGAGTGATCTCACACGCATAGAGCAGCCTCTCAGCTCAGGGGTCGACTACGCCCGCACGACGTACGCGCACAGAGGACGGTTCACCCCGCGGCCGTGCCGGGACAGTGCGGGAACCGCCTGAACCGACAAGGGCCCGGCGCCGTTGTGCTCCCCCGTAAGGAGACTCCCGCTTCTGCGAAAGGAAGGCCACCATGCCCGGCGGCTCAAATCCAGGCGGCACCTACCCGGAGCCCTCAGACTTCAATTACAGCCCGGCGTCTTCTCTTCCCCCGACGCCGGCCCCCAGAAGGGACACGGCCACCACCGTCGACTCCTACGACCTGGAAGGCCAGCAGCCGTCCAGGGCGGGGCAGAACAGAGCCTGGCTCACACCGGCGATGCGTACCGTCGGGGCCGTCGCACCCGAGGTGGTCGCGGCGATAGGAAAGGGCGTCCAGGCCGGCGGGTACGACAAGACCGGGAAGTTCATCACCGCTTCGGGCGCCGTCGTACGGGGAGCCATCGACGGAGTGAGCGCTTACCAGTCGGGCGAGGTGAACAAGTACCTCACCTCCGCCGGCGCAGTCGTGGGCGCCGTCGCCCAGTATCCGTTCAATCCGGACGCACAAATGGGCCTCGAAGCGGTCGGACTCATCTCCTCGACCACGGGGCGGGCAGTCGCCGCCTTTCAGCAGCCCCCGACAGAACCTTTCCACACGAATTATCCGCTCAACACGCAGATCGCCTCGTACGCGAACGCGAGCCCGGCTTCGATGTCCCCGGCAACGGAGACATCGATCGGCGGGAGCTCGGGGCCGGAGTTCGTCGCACCGCCGCTGCGCCGCAGGACGACCCGCCTTGACGGCCAGACGACGCCCGCCATGACGAACATGCCGCTCCCGGAACAGCGGGAGCGCGCCCGGCGGGGTGCCCCGCCGCTCGCCCGGACGACCAGCATGCAGATACCCCCCGCCGACCAGAATCGGTCCAAGGGACGTAAGAGGTCGAGCTAGGCCGAAGGGCGCCCGGTGGCCGTACGGCCCCGGCTCCGGCCCCGCGCCGCCGGGCGCCCGCCCCCGTTCGTCCCCGGTCCGGTTGAACCGCTCGGCCCGCGGGACCGTAGGACCGTTGTCGGTCGCACGAGAGCTTCACGAGAGTCCCGCAGCGCCACGAGTGCCGTGGACGATGACGGAAAGGGCAGGACGAATTCCTTCCGGAAACCGGGCTAACGTACCCGTATGCGCCCGTTGACCCGCTCCCCCGGTCCACTCGTCGGCAGGCGGGAGGAGATCCGGGCCATCGACGAGTTGATCGCCGACACGCGCGAGAGCCGTGGTGGTGTGCTCGTCCTGCGGGGCGAGGCGGGGATCGGGAAGAGCGCGCTGCTCGATCACGCCCGGCAGGCCGCGTCGGGGTTCCAGGTGCTGCGCGCTTCCGGGTCGCGGTTCGAGTCGGGGCTGCCGTACGCCGCTCTGCACCAGCTCTGCCGGCCGCTGTGCGTGCCCTCGCCCGGCCGGCTCGCGGAGCTGGCCGCCCCGCACCAGGAGGTCCTGCGGGTCGCGTTCGGGCTGGCCAGCGGGGCGCCGGACTTCTTCCCCGTCGGTCTGGCCGCCCTGGAGCTGCTGTCCGCCGCGGCGCGGGAGCGCCCGCTGCTCTGCGTGGTCGACGACGCCCAGTGGGCGGACGCGGCGACATCGAAGGCGCTGACCTTCATCGCCCGGCGGATCAGCGCCGAACCGGTCGCCCTGGTGTTCGCGGCCCGCCGGACGGGTGCGGCGAGCGAACTGGACGAGCTGCCCGGTCTGGACATCGGCCGGCTCGGCGACCGCGACGCGCGCACCCTGCTCTCCGCCAGGAGCCGGGGGACCCTCGACGACCAGGTCCGCGACCGGATCATGGCCGAGGCACGCGGCAACCCGCTGGCACTGCTCCAACTGCCCAGGGCCGACGGCTTCGCCCTGCCTGACACCTCGTCGGTGCCGACCCGCATCGAGCGGAGCTACCAGGCGAGGCTGGCCGAACTGCCGCCCGACGCGCGGCTGTTGCTGACCATCGCCAGCGCCGACCCGACCGGCGACCCCGATCTGCTGTGGCCCGCCGCACGGCGTATGGCCATCGATCTGGCGGCCACCAGCGCCGCCGTGACCGCCACCGGGCTCGCCGAGTTCGCCACCCGCGTCCGCTTCTGCCATCCGCTGGCCCGCTCCGCGGTCTATCTGGCCGCCGACGCCGCTCAGCGCCGTACCGCCCACCGCGTACTGGCCGAGGTCACCGACCCCGTCGTGGCACCCGACCGGCAGGCCTGGCACCGCGCGCGGGCCAGCACCGGCCCCCGCGAGGACGTCGCCGCGGAGCTGGAGCGTTCCGCCTCCCGCGCGCGCTCGCGCGGCGGTGTCGTCGCCGCCGCGGCCTTCATAGAACGCGCCGCGGAGCTGTCACTGGCCCCCGGCAAACGGATCGAACGCACCCTCGCCGCCGTGGCGGCCCATATCGACGCGGGCTCCCCCGACACGGCGGCGACCCTGGTCAGCACCGTCGAGAACACCCCCCTGGACGTGCACCAGCACGCGCAGGTCGACCTGTTGCGCGGGCAGATCGCCTTCGTACGGCACAACGAGACCGACGGCTCGATGTACATGGTCCGCGCCGGGCAGCGGCTCGCGTCGATCGACCCGGAACGGTCCCGCGCGTGCTTCCTCGACGCCCTGGAGATGAGCCTGCTCGTCGGCCGGTCCGGCGATGTGCTGGACACCGTCCTCGCCGCCGCCTCCGCCGCGGCCCCCACCGCGCCACGCCCCCCGGACATCCTCGACGCGCTGAACCTGCTGACCACAGAAGGGCATCACGCCGCCGCGCCCCTCATGCGCGGCGCCCTCCAGGGCACCGGCAGCCCGATGTGGACCCGGCGCCCCGCGCTCGCCCTCGTCGTGGCGGCCGAACTCTGGGACGGCTACACCCACGCGACCGTCGTCGAGTGGCTGATGAAGACCGGCCGCGCGTCGGGCTCACCCCTCGTGCTGCGCCTCGGCCTCGCCCAGGCGGCGTCCCGTGCCGCGCTCACCGGCGATCTCGCCGGGGCCGTGGTCGCCATCGCCGAGGAGGAGGCGATCGCCGACGCGACCGGAGCACCGCCGGTGAGCTACCCTCGGTTGCATCTGGCCGCCATGCGCGGGCGGCGCCGGGAAGCGGCCGAACTCTTCGCCAAGGTCGCCGAGACGCCGCAGAGCGCCGGACACCTCGTGGACCTCCAATGGGCCACGGCCGTACTGAACAACGGCCTCACCGACTACCGTGCCGCGCTCGCCGCCGCCCGGCAGGCCGCCGCGCACGACGGGCTCGGCATCCCCGGCATGGCGCTGCCGGAACTCGTCGAGGCCGCCGTCCGCTGCGGCAGGACCGCCGAGGCCGCCCTCGCACTGGAATCACTGACCCGGCGCACCCAGGCCGCCGCGACCTCCCTGGGCCTGGGCGTCGCCGCGTACGCGCGCGGGCTGGTCACCGGGGCCGAGGAGCACTACCGCGAGGCCGTGGAACACCTCCAGGACACCCCGATGCTCCCCTACCGCGCCCGCGCGCATCTCCTCTACGGGGAGTGGCTGCGGCGCGAGGGCCGCCGGAAGGACTCCCGCGAGCATCTGCGCACCGCCCACCAGCTCTTCTCCGGGGCGGGACTTGAGGCGTTCGCCGGGCGGGCCGCCGACGAACTGCACGCCACCGGCGAGAAGACCGGCGATCCGTCCGGGCATCCCTTCGACCGGCTCACCACGCAGGAGGTCCATATCGCGCGGCTCGTCGCCACCGGCGCCACGTCCAACGAGGTCGCCGCCCGGCTGTTCCTGAGCCCGCGCACCGTCGAGGCCCATCTGCGCAACATCTTCCGCAAGCTCGGCATCAGTTCGCGCCGGCAGCTCAAGAACCAGCCGTACCTGGTCACCGACGAGGCGTCGTGAGGGCCGGCCGGCGCCCGTGGGCGGCTACTTGTTCCACCGCTTGTTGGTGTTGTTGACGCCCAGCTCAGCCGCCGTCAGATCCACGTGCAGCGGGATCCCGGGCCGGTTGCCGACCTTGATGAGGAAGTTGCCGAGACCGGGCGGCTCCGCCCGGCGGCCGTTGGCGGCGTCCCAGGCGGGCGGCGTCGACCAGTCGACCAGCAGCCGCTTCTCCGCCTCGGTCAGCTCCACGATCTGGCCGAGCTGCGGCAGTTCGGCGGGCGGCAGCCCGGCGCAGACCACCATCCCGGCCCGCTCCACGAAGCCCTTGGCCTTGGTGCGGTCCTCCTCCGTGGGCAGGGCCAGCAGGTCGTCGATGCTGTGCGTGACCATCGCCAGGCCCACACCGCGCTGCCGGTCGAGCCGGGTGAGGGCGTTGACGCGGTCGACCAGCCCGCGGCCCGCCTGGAGCACACGCCACAACTCGTCCATGACGAGGAAGTAGTTGCGCTGCGGCTCCAGCCCCGCGTCCGCGAGGGCGTGTGCCGCCGAGACCGCGCCGAAGCCGTACGACCAGCAGGAGAGCAGCGCCGCCGCCTGGAGCAGCGCCTCGCTGTCGTCGATGCCGCTGATGTCGAAGCAGACCGGGCGGTCCAGCTTCATCGGCTCCGTCGTCGGCCGGGCGAAGGTGCCGCCGAGCCGGCCGTCGCCGAGGAGGGCGGTCAGCGACGCCTCCAGGTTCTCCGTGATGTCCCGGTAGCGGGTGATGTCGCCCCGGTCCAGGGCGACCGAACGCACCGCCTCCGGCGCGTCCTTGATGACCTGTACGACGTCCGCGAGCACCGGGACCCGGCCGGAGGTGGTGTCGAACCGGTCGTCCAGCACGTTCAGCGCGGTCGAGAGGATCGTCTCCTCGCGGTCCGTCGGCGGCGCCGAGCGCAGGATCGTCACCAGGGCCGAGACCATGTGCAGCCGGCGGCCGTGGATGTCGGCGAGGAGGCGCGCGCGGGCCTCGCCGGTGAGCCGGGCGGCGGCCCGGCCGGACTCGCCCGGGTCCAGCACGTTGAGATTGCCGCGACCGCGTCCCAGGCTGATGACCTGGCCGCCGATGGCCCTGATCAGGTCCACGTAGTCCGGCTTGAGATCACCGAAGATCATCGGGTGGACACCGTAGCCGGAGAGGCCGAGTGCCATGCGCCGTACGATCGTCGACTTGCCGAGCCCGGGGCGGCCGAGGACGAACATCGACGGGTTGGCCAGCAGCCCGGTGCGGCTGAACCAGGAGATCGGGTCGCAGCACACGGTGGCGCCGGAGTCCAGGTCCCGGCCGAGCGGCACCCCGACCATGGGGGTCCCGGCGCCCGCGCCGAACGGCCAGAGCCCGCAGACCTGTACGGAGGTGCCGCGCCACTCCGGCGCCGGGTCGACGTAGCCCACCATGCCGCCGCCGGGGCCGGGCCAGCCGCGCGGCGTGGGGCGTCGCGGCTGTCGGGACTGCTTGGTCTGGCGTGCCATCGGGGGTCTCCTCGTTGTTCCGGGCCGGGCCGTCGCGTCGACTCGCGGGCGTCACATCGCGTCGCGTACGACCTGTGGCACGGCGGTGTGCAGCGGCAGCACCAGGCCCAGCGGCAGCGCCGCCGCGAACGCCGCCGCCTGCGAGCCGTAGACGGGCCGTACCGCGATCCGGGCGGCCGGGGCCAGGTTGTCGACGGCCGCGGCGGCCAGCGGCAGTTCCTCGGCGGAGTTGACGGTCGCGGTGATCAGCATGCCGAAGCGGATCACGCCGTGGCCCTGGGCCTGTTCCTCGGTGGTCCGGCGCGCCGCGATCACCTCGGCGTCGTCGCGCGCCTTGCCGATCTGCGACTGCTGGGCGCTGAACAGGGCGTTCTTGTAGTCCTGTTGGACGACGCGGGCGCCCTCGGCCCGGGTGTGCGGGCGGTACAGGAGCGTGACCCGCTTGCGGGCGATGTCACGGCTGGGCTGCACCAGCCCCGTCAGGACGTTGGAGAACACCTCGCCCTGCGGGGCCTCCGTCATGGCCCAGGTGACGCTGAACGCGCCGTCGTGCCGGTAGTGGTCCCACGCCTCCTGGGCCGCCATGGGGCCCGCCTCCCGCCAGGTCAGCCCGGTGCCGCCGGTGGCCTGCGCCTCCTCGACCAGGGTCGCCACGGTCGGGTCGTACGCGACGCGCACCGCCTCGGCCAGCTCGCTCGCGGTCATCGGTACGGCCGTGCCGGCGCTGGTCAGGGAGAGTCCGCCGGTGAGTCCGGGGAGCCGGGTGCCGATGTGCAGGGCCATGTCCTCGGCGCTGCGGCGCGGCACACCCGGCCGGGCCGCGCCCGCGTACGTCAGCGCGATCCGGGTCGCGATCCGCGCCGAGCCGGCGGGGTACGCGGCCAGCACCTCGTGCAGCATCTCCGTGGCCAGCGCGGGGGCGTCGGCGACGGAGTTGGCGGCGATCTCCTGCTGGAGCCGTACGCCGGAGTCGGGGGCGGTCTCCACGGTGACGCTCGCGGCGACGAGGTCCGGCTCGGCCCCCAGCGCGGACAGCCACTGGCCCCAGTGGGCGACCCAGGTGTCGACCTGCCGTTCGTCGACGAGGGCGGCCCCGTCCGCGTCGCAGGAGATGACCACGGTGTGGTGGCCGGTGGAGGGGATCGTGATCACGGCGAACGGCCTGCCGTAGCCGTCCTGCGCCTCCGTCAGCGACGACGCGGCGGCCAGGCCCGGCAGTTGGCAGGTGCCGTAACCGGCCCGGCCGAGCGGACCCGACCGGTAGAGATGGCCGCCGGAGGAGGTCGTACGCCACCAGGCCAGCCGGACCCCGCCGCGCTGCATCGCCGTACGGTCGTGCCGGTCCTTCAGGCCCAGCGCGGCCGTGACCATCGCCAGCGACACCGCCAGACCCACGGCCGCCCACAGGGACGCCAGCGAGGCCAGGACCACGGCGATCAGCCCGAGGAGCAGCAACAGTGTGGTGCCCAGGGAGAGTCCGCGCAGCCCGGCGGTGCGCGGCTTGCGGAAGTTGCCGTAGGTGCGGGTGGTGATCTCTTCAGTGGTCACGGGGGTTCTCCTGCTGGTGGTCGGGCTGCCGCAGGTCCGGGACGGGCACCAGCGACGGTGTCTTCCGCCGGTCCGCGGACTGTGTCTCGTCGGCATCGGCGTCGGCCGTCTCCGGCCGGACGCGTCCGGCCGTGGCGCGCTCGCCGTCGGGTGTCGCGCGGGCGCCCTCGACGCCGCGCGCGATCGTCGGACGGCCCGAACGGGCGCCGGTGGCATCGGGGTTGACCGCGGCGCCCGCCACCGAACGGCCGGTGGCCAGACTCCGCAGATGCGGTACCGGCAGCGCCCCGGTACCGCCGCCGGCGGGCGAGCCCGCCCCGTCGGCGCCTCCGGAGGAGCGGCCCGTGCCCGAGACCGCCGCCTGGACGACGGGGGCGGCGAACCGCATCAGCGCGGGGAGCGTGAAGCAGGCCAGCACGATGAGTACGACTCCCGAGACCATGGAGACGACCTCGTTGTCCTGCTGCCGGCCGCTGATCGAGAACGCGGCGGCGTACACGACGGCAGCCGCCGGTTTGTACAGCACGAAGGCGAGCAGCCAGCCCACGGACCTGCGGAACCAGAGCCGCCCGGCGGCGGTGGAGCTGGCCGCCGCCGACAGCGGCAGCGTGCCGGTGAGGATGACCAGCATGGCGATCCGCACGATCATCAGGGCGATCTGCGCGACGGTGCCGGCGATCACCAGCACGGCCATGATCAGGACGAGGAACGACGACTCCGAGCCGCCGAGGGCCAGCATGGCCGAGGTGCGTTTCTCGAACTCGGCCACGCACTGCGCGACCGGTTCCCCGGTGGTGCTGATCTGCCGGCAGCCGGTGGACCTGTCGATGATCCAGACGCTGAACTTGTCGCCCGCCGAGGTCAGCAGACTCACCGTGGCGACCCCGACCGAGGAGACGGTCACCAGATTGAGCAGTCCTTGGAGCGCCTGCCGGGCGGGCTCGCCGCGCCGCCGCCAGGCGAGCTGCCCGGCCGCGATCAGCAGACAGAGCACGGCGGTGAAGGAGGTGATCCACAGGGTGGAGCCCTGGAGGAAGGCCACCGGTCCGCTCTCGTCGGCCAGATCGGGACCGCCCAGCTCCATCCAGGCGCTGCCCAGGGCCTTCACGGTGATGCCCGCCGCCTGCGCGGCGCTCTCTGCGATGTCGTCGAACGCGCTGTCACCCAGATTGTCGGGGGCCGTCCCCGTACCGCTGCCGACGCAGTAGCCGCCGACCGAGGGGGTCACCCAGCCGAAGTCGCAGCCCGCCATCAGACGCCTCCCCAGGTGGTGTAGCCGGCCAGGGAGCCGACCGGGGTGGGGGCGGCGGGCGCGGCCGGGTACTCCAGCCGCCAGTCCCCGTCCTGCCACAGCACCGTCGTGGTCGCGGACTGCATCCGGCCGTCGGGGAAGCGCCAGACCGTCTCGATGACGGCGGTGCTCTCGTTGTAGGTGACGAACCTGAATCCGGCGATCTGGCCGTGGGCGCCGCCGTCCTGGTCGGTGGACGCCTCCTTCTCCGCCTTGGTCCGGCCGGTGATGTACGCGTCCCGGCCCGCGCCGACGGTCTGGAGTTCGGTCACCTTCCGCCAGTCGTCGGCGGCCAGATAGCGCACGCTGATCTGGCTGGTGGCCAGCAGGGCGCCGACGGGCGTACGGGCGTAGCAGCGTGCGACGTCCTTGCCGGTGACGGCGGGCCCCGCCGTCTTGGAGGCGGGCACGGCGACGGCGCCGAACAGCGCCCAGGTCACACCCCGGGGAGCGGCCGTGGGTATCTCCTGGCGGGTGTCGGCCAGTTCGGCGCAGGGGCCCGCGCCGCCGGACGGGGACCGCGGGGCGGCGGCCCGGTCGACGGGCGGCCCGGACGCGGCGGGGCCGCCGTCCTGGCCGGAGGCGTCCGAGGTGAAGACGACCGCGCCCGCGATGACGGCCACGAAGCCGACGAACGCGGCGGCGAGGACGAAGCCGGTGCGCAGCCACGGACTTCGCGGCTCGTCGGCCGCGGTGGGGGTGCCGGGGTCCGGCATGGTTCCTCTCCCTCCTCATGGGTGGGCGGTGCGGGGGGTTGGGGGGTGAGCCGTACGGGGCGCTAGACGAACGCGCCGACGATGCCCGAGGCCGAGCCGAGGAGCAGACAGGCGCCCAGGACGAAGCCCAGGCCCCTGGCGTGGTCACGGCCGCCGCCCCGGGAGTGGTCGACCGCCATCCGGGCGGCGACGGCGAAGATGCCCGCGACACACAGGATGGTCACGGTCCACGCCACCCACCGGAGGATCTTCAGCAGGTCCTCGGCGCCGGGCGGCGCCTCTCCGCCGCCGACGTCGGGCACGCCGGAGGGCGGCACCGGGGCCGCGACGGTCTGGGTCAGTTGTGTCGAGGCGTCGAGAAGAGACGCCAGCAGAGTGGACAACTCCGTTCCCCTCTAAGTGGGTTGAGTGAGCCGGGTCAGGTCGCGGGCCAGGGGTACGCACTCCTTGGGCAGATGCGGCTCGCCGAGCCGCCACTGCTCCACCCAGGGGATCTCCCACAGACGGGGCACGGCGCCCGAGACCAGCTGCACCAGGTCCCGCAGGATCCGGGGGCGCCGGCCGGGAGCGTCGGCGACGACGACCAGGCCCAGCAGGTCGACGCCGGTGACCATGCGCGAGCCCCACTGCCGGGCGGCGGTCTGCGCCGCTCCGAGACCGTGCGCGGTGGCGCGGGCGACCAGCACGACCGGCTGGTTCCGCTCGGCAGACGGCCAGGCGCGCTCCGCGTCCCGGCCACCGGGCACGGCACGCTCCAGCGAGCTGACCCCGGCGCCGCCGTGCACACCGAGCCACCACCAGGACTGCTCCCCGCCCGATCGGGGCCCGGCGACGGGCAGTCCGTGCTCCGGCCGGGGGACTCCGGCGCCCTGAGGTGCCGAAGGACCGGAAAGTCCGGTGGGCATTTCTTGAACCGATCGTCCGGGTTTCCCGTTGGTGCCCCCCGGAGGGCCCGACCGCGGCGACAACCAGGGGTTGACGACCGGCACATCCCCTGTCAAGGCATCTCCTTCGACCATCGACGCAACGGGCCGAATAATACACACAAGTTGATAAGTCGCAACAAACAACTCCTCTTTCACTTATGTAAGTTAAGGACTCATTCACGCATGTCGGACTTCAGGTGAAATCGGGCGCGCTGATCACCGGGTTCGCCGTCCTCGGACTGGTCACCTCACTGGTCGGCCTGTCGGTCCTGGGGGCCACGGAGTCGGAGCAGGACGTCGTCGAACCCGTGGGGCTGGTCACCGAGTTGAGCCCGAGCAAGATCCCGCCCGAGTACGTGAGCTGGATCGAGCAGGCCGGCGGCCTCTGCCCGGAGGTCAGCGCGCCGCTCGTCGCCGCGCAGATCGAGGCGGAGTCGGGCTGGAACCCCACGGCCGTCAGCCACGCGAACGCCCAGGGGCTGAGCCAGTTCATCCCCGGCACCTGGGCGACCTGGGGCGTGGACGCGGCGGGCAAGGACGGCAGCCCCGAACCGGACGGCGTGGCCGACCCGTTCACGCCGGGCGACGCGATCATGTCCCAGGCCCGCTACGACTGCTACCTCGCCGACACCGTCAAGGAGATGGGCGTCGAGGGCGACCTCACCCGGCTGATGCTCGCCGCGTACAACGCCGGGCCCGGAGCGGTGCAGCGGTACAACGGCGTGCCCGCCATCCCGGAGACCCAGGGCTATGTCACCCGGATCATCTCGCTGATGTCCAAGTACACGGGAGGCGGCGGCGAGGACGAGACGGCCGTGGACGACGGCTCGTTCGGCGGCCGGGTGGTGGCCCACGCCAAGAAGTGGCTCGGCACCCCGTACTCCTGGGGAGGCGGCGGGCCGGAAGGACCCGGCCGCGGCTTCGCCCAGGGCGCGAACACGGTGGGCTTCGACTGCTCAAGCCTCGTGCAGAACGCGGTCTACCACGCCAGCGGCGGCGCCACCCTCCTCCCCCGGGTCAGCCAGGTCCAGGTCACCGTCGGCGAATCGGTCTCCCGCGACGACATACGGCCCGGCGACGTGATCGGTTTCCAACTGGGCTCCAGCTACGACCACATCGGCATCTACATCGGCCAGGGGCAGTTCATCCACGCGCCGAAGACCGGTGACGTGGTCAAGATCAGCAACCTCGACGAGCCCTACTACGCCGGGAAGCCCCAGCAGATCAGGCGGTTCGGATGACGTCCCCCCGTACCTCCCGCACCGCCCCCGCGCGGATCAGCGCCGTGGCCGCGACGGTGCTCGCCCTCGGCCTCCTGGCCGGCGGGTGCGGCTCCGGCGACGGCGGTTCCGGTGACGGCGGCGCTGAGGACGGCGTACGTACGGCTCCGTCCGCTCCCCCGGCAACGGGCACCGGCCCGTACCCGACACCGACCGGCGCCGCGACCGCCACGGCCACCGCCCCCGGCACGGACGCACCCGCGCGCCCCGCGCCCACCGGCACCGACAAGCCCCGGGGCAGCACGGTCCGGCCCGAGGACGTCGACCCGGCCGACGCCGACGAGGTCGGTGAGGGCGCGCTCACCGCGCTGTGGACGTTCGACGCCGCCGCCGACAGCGGGCCGCACGACGCCGAGTTGCGCGCCGCCGACGCGGGCTGGCTGACCGAGGCGTACGCGGACCGGCTGCGCGCGCACCAGCCGCAGTCGGTCCCCGGCGCCCAGTGGCAGGAGTGGGCAGAGCACGGCGCCCGTACCACCGTCGTACCGGAGAAGACCGAGGACGCGGCCAAGCCGCCCGACACCGAGACCGAGGCGTGGCGGCAGTGGACCGTCACCGCCACCCCCTCGGGACGCGAAGGGTGGAAGGGCGAACCCGTCGTCGCCGCGGTCTACGTACAACTCACCCGCGCGACGGCGGACAAGCCGTGGCGGGTCGCCGACGTCACCGTCCGCTAGGAGTCCAACCGAAGGGGGAAACCTCATGCCGACGACGCGCGAGTCCGCCGATGTACCCGCCTGGCCCGTCTACGCCCTCACCGTGCACGACGACGGCCGGGTCCTCGCGTCGGGGCCGCTGATCGAGACGTCCGGGCACCCCACGCGCGCCGCCGCGATCGAGGTCGTGGCCGGGGCCGCCGTGCGGCTCGGCCGTGCCGTACGGGCCACGGCCACCGAACCGGACGGCGCCGTATGGCCGTTGATCGTGACGCCCGACGGCGAGGTGAGCGAGGTGAGGACCGGCAGGCCGCGCGCCGCGGCACCGAAGAGACGCCAGGAGAAGCGCGAGGAGAGGCGCCGGGCGAAGGACGCGGCGAAAGAGACGGCCGGCGGAAAGGCCGCCACCGCGTCCCGGCCCGGCGCACCCGCACCGGCGGGCACCGAGGCGTACGCGGAGTCCCTGGCCCGGGTGACGGGCCACCTCGACGCGGGCCGCACCGGCGAGGCCACCGCGCTCGCCTCCCAGCTCGACACCAAGGTCGCGGGCGTCCTCGGGGTCTCCCACCCCGTCGCGCTGGGCGTCCGGGAGGTGCGCGCCCGCGCCACCGCCGAGGCCGGGGACCCGGTCGCCGGCATCCAGCTGTACCGGGACGTGGCCGAGCGCTGGCACTACCGGGGGGACGCCGAACAGGCCGAGGCGGTGGCCGCCCGCGCCGAGACGCTGTGGCGGGGTATCACCGACGTGGAGCCGGCGCTGACCGCCGGGGTCGCCGTGATCCGTATGCGCAACCAGATCCCGGGGCGGGACGGCGAGGCGCTCGCCTCGGTCCTGGAACACCGCGAGCGGCTGCTCCGGGGCGGCGCCACGGGCGGACCGGGCACGGAGGCGGCACCCGCCACGGAAGCGGCACCGGTCGCGGCGCCCGTCCCGGGCACCGGGAGGGGAGCCGCAGGGGGAGTGCCGCAACACCCTGTAGCGGTCTCATCCACGCCGCGCAGCTCCCGTCCCCGTACCGCACCGTCCTGGGAACGGCCCCCGGTGAACGCCCGGAAGGCGGGCTGAGTCAGGCGGGCCGGCTGGGGACGTGCGGGCTGCGTCGAATGCGCCAGGTCACGTACGCAGCGGGTCACCTGACTGACGCGGGCCCTCCCCCTTCCATTCGCGTTCGAGCGGCCGCGGCGACGAGTGCGCGCGCTCCTGATCCCGCGAGCGTGCTCTAAAGCTCCTGGCGCGGGGCGGGCGTGTGCTCGGCAGCAGGAGCTTTGAGGGGGAGCACCATCGCGGTGTAGAACGGCGCCTCTTCCCAGGGGTGGGAGGTGCCGACTTCGCGGTATCCCCATGTCGCGTACGCCGCTTGGGCGGCCTCGGCTTCGGGCTCGGGCCGGACTGCGAGGGTGACGCGCTCCATGTCCAGGCCGTGAAGCAGCTCCGCGTGAAGACGGGCGGCGACCCCGTGCCGGCGCCACGGCTTGCGTACGGCGAGTTGGATGATGGCCCAGGTGCGTGTCCCGTCCTCGCGCGTGAAGTCCTTGCTGAGCGGGGTGAGCACGTTGTCCCACCACGAGGTGTAAGCAGGCAGCAGATAGCCGTAGATGAAGCCGGCGGTCTCGTCCCCGTCGCGGGCGATGATCAGACGCATACGGTCCCGCTGGACGTGGACCCGGTAGTGCTCGATGAACTCGGCGACATCGCTCGGGCCCTCGTTGTACGGAGGCTCGGCGTACACCTCCTCGTACGCCGCCAGGAACGCGTCGAGTGCAGTGGCAGCCGCCGCGCCCTCGTACACGTCATAGTTCAGGTCCTCGGCCCGCATCATGCCGCTCCCCTCGCGTGGGCGTACTCCGTCAGCTCGGCCACGGCGCGGCGGGCGGTCTTGGCATCACGGTGGCGGAGCAGGTCGGTCACCTCGCCCAGCCTTTTCGTGACGCGGCCGGACTCGACTTCCTCCAGATGTTCCAGGCTGCCCACAGCGTGTGCCGCGCCTTCGTCGATCTCACCGGCCTTGACCAGGCTGCGAGCCAGGGTGAGTCGGTAGAGGGCTCGGTTGCGACCGTAAGTGCGGTCCTGGTGGGCGAGCGCGGCGCGTAGGAATTGAACCGCGGAGTGGTGGTGGCCGAGTTCCGTGTAGAGCAGCCCCTGGGTGAAGTCCAGTTCCGCGTGTCCGTGGAAAGCGGTCCACTCCGGCGGGGGTCGCCCGTCTGCCCGGTCCACGAGGCGCATCGCCTCGGAGAGTCGTTGGGTGGCCGATTTGCCGTCGCCGAGAAGCGACAGGGCGCGTGCCTCTCTGGCGGCGATGAGTGATCGGAGTACCGGTGATCCGAGTCGCGCGGCGCGTGTCTGCGCGGCTCTGGCGAGGTCGAGGCCGTCGCGCGGCCGGTCCTCGTGGCAAGCCTGCAAGCTCATTGCACAGAAGATCATGATCTCCAGGTCGAGGTCCCTCAGCATCGTCGCGGTCGTCAGAGCCTCGCCCCAGTACCGGCGGGCGCCGCCCTGGTCGTCGGCGTCATAGGCCAGCCAGCCGCAGTGCACGGCCGACTCCCCTACCAGGAGCTGGAGTTGACGGCCCATCGTGTCCGGATACTCACCGGTGTTGATGATGCGGCGGACCCGGCGCAGGTGCCGGACCGCGAGTAACCGCACTTCGTCCCCGCCGTACGCGTCATCGAGCTGGAAGAGAGAGCGCAGGCCCTCGCGCAGCTCCAGGAGATGCGTGGTTCCGATGGCGTCGGATTTCCCGGGCGGTGTAAGCGACTGGGCGGACGCAGGCAGACGTACCGCGGTGGCCGCGCCGAGAGAATCAGCAAGGAACGCACGTCGGTCCACGGCAGGCGTACCTCTCTGTGCGGGGAATGGTTCATCCACCACGGTGGCACCTGGCGGAGGACCAGGAAAACCGAGCAGGTTCGGGCTCACCCCGAACATCGCGTGAAGGACGTTCCATGCACGCGCCCTTGGCATGGGCGGCCGGGGCTGTCGCCAGCGACGGTATTGACGGTCAGTCACAGTTACCGCCACGCCGAGGACTTCGGCCGTTGCCTGGAAATCCCGTAAGAACGCTGCCGGGCTCGCCCATCCGTGCTCGATACATGCCTGCTCGAACGGCGTCAGCGTCTCCACCCGTTACCTCCGGTGATCAGATCCTTATCGACGGTAGCGGTTTCGTGGCACGTGAAAAGTCCGGTCGAGCTGAAAAGTCCGGCGAAGAGTCCGGCCGTACGTCCGGCGGCGCCTGCGTCCGGGGAGTTGGCTCGTATCGAGGGGCCGGCGACCGGAGCAGCCGGTGGCCGACCGAGAGGAGGTGATGATCTTGCGTTCCGTGATCAGACTCGCTGACTGGACGCTCGGCACCGACACCGAGCCGGGTGCGCCCGGACCTGTGCACGGGTGTCTCCACACCCTGTCGATACCGAGCTGCTTCGGCTTCCTCGCATTCATCGGCCTGCTGTTCTTCCTCGCGGCCGTGCACGACCTCACCCAGTGACCTAAGAGACCGTCCACCAGGGCGGCTGTAGAGGGTCCCAACGCTGCGGCTCCAGTGGCCGTGGCCGTCGAAGGGTGCGACGTGTGCGCTGTGCCGGCCCCCTCGGCGGGGACGGTCGGTGGCCGGACGGGCTCCAACTCGCCTACTAGGAGGCGGTCGTGACCCTCACGACAAACGAACGCACAGCGGCGGCGAACCCGACGCGACTGCACAACGTGACCCGGCGGGCCATCTCCCGCGCGGTCAAGGACCTGTGGCCGAACAAGCGAGTCGTCCTGGGCCGGCCGTGCCCGAGCGTCACGTCCTACGTCTGCCGGATCAGAGTGGACGGCGAAACACTGATCGCGAAATACAGCTGGCTCGGCATGTCCCTGGTGTCCGTCCTACGAGGGGCCGGAGGGACCTGGAAGGACGTGCGTCAGGCCCAGGACGCGTATCTGCGCAGCACCGAACTCATCACCGCACGCGAGGCCCGGAACCTTGAACTACTCCGCGAGCTCGGGCGCCCGCGCGTCTGCGAGACGGTCGCCCTCCATCAAGGCGTTCTGCTCACCCGCCTGGTGCCGGGGACAACGTTGGCCGATGAGCTGACGGCCCGCCCGTGGGAGACAGGCGACCTCCTCGACGCGGCCCTCGCCGCTCTCGGAGATCTCCACGGGCCGGCCGGTGCACGGCTCTTGGACGCGGCCCGGCCGATCAACGAGCGCTCCGTCTCAGGTGTGTTCCGCCGCAAGTTCAACGGCCGGAGCGCCAACGTCTATCTGAGGACGCTCGGTCAGGACAGCGGGCTTCCGGAGTTCGCGCGTGAGGACATCGTGGAGCTGGTGCAGCACACAGTGTGGCGGCTGCTCAGGATGGGAGGGGCGATCCCGTCCGGCCGGAAAGTCGCGGTGTACGGGGATCTCAAGCCGGAACACGTCTACGTCGACGGTCCGCGTCTGCACTTCATCGATCCCGCCGTGCAGTGGGCAGGCGGCCCGCATCCGGACGTCGCGAAGCTCATCGGCCGGTCGTTGCTTCTCGCGATCGGCCATCCGGACCGGGAGGCCGGACAGCAGCTGGTGCGGGGGATCGCCTCCACGCTCACCCGCCAGGTGTCGGCGGTGCCCGCACCCGACCGCGCGGACTGGCTGCGTGAGGTCCTGGTGCTGTGGGTCATGGACACCGTGAACATCCTCAGCACCTGCCTCAGCGCACCGCACGGGCTTCCCCTGGCGCCCCATCAGCAGGCGCTCGTCGCACAGGCCCGTACGGTCGCGGGGATCGCGCACCGGGTGAGCGGCCTCCTCACCGGGACGATGGCCGGGCCGCGGCTCCTGGATTTCGTGTTCTCCGAGGTCGAGCACACCACGAGGAACACCCGGTGACCGCCGCCGTGGTGGGAGTTGTCGGCGCGGGCGCGGTCGGGCAGACCCTCGCCGCCGGCCTCGTCGCCGCCGCTCTGCCGGACCGGCTCCTCGTCGTGTCCCGGCAGCCGGACCAGGTCCGCGCACTGACCGCCGACCTCCAGGACCTCGCGCACGCCGCCCGCTCCCGCACCGTGGTCGAGCCCGGCGAAGTCGCTGACCTCCACGGATGTGATGCGGTGATCGTCGCTCTGCGGACGTCGTTCACGAACACGGCCGAACACGACATCCGGCGCGGAGGTGCCCTCGCCAACGCCCCCGTAGTCGGCACCCTGGCCCACCGGTTACGCGGCTTCACCGGCACCGTCCTGGTCGTCACCAACCCCGTGGACCTCATGACCCGCCGCTTCGCCGAAGTGTCCGGCTGCGCACGAGTCTTCGGGGTCGGCTCGAATCTCGACTCGGCCCGGTTCCGGCTGCTGATGGCCAGATACGCCCGCGTCCTTCCGGAGCAGGTGCGCGGACACGTGATCGGCGAGCACGGCGACCGCGCCGTCATCTGCGCCTCGTCAACAACCGTCAACGGCCTGCCTGTGCACGTCCCGATCCGGGCGGTCGTGAACGAACTCCAGCAGCGGCCGGCGCTGATCCGTACCAGCATCGGCCGTACCCGCTGCGGACCTGCCGGTGCGGTGCTCTCCACGCTCCGCAAGAGCCTCGGCCTGGTCGACGGCGTGGAGGAATTGTCGGTGCCGTACCAAGACGTCTGGCTCGGCATCCCCATCCAATTCACGGGCTGTCGTGCCGTCGCGTGCCTGCCCGACCTCATCAGTGACGAGCGGTGGCGGCTGGATGCCGCCGCCACCAGCCTCCGTGACGCCTACGCCCGCCTTCCCCATCACACCGAGAGGATCACCCCATGATCAGCGCTACCCGACTCAGCGCCGCCACGGCCGCCGTCAATGTCCTCAGCAACCACCCCGACATCACGCACTGGGCCCTGCGGTACTTCGGCCCCTGGTGGAAAGCCACCACCGTCGCCGAGGCCGACGTCAGGGTCGCCGAGGCCGTCGTCCTCGCGAACGTCGACAAGGCCGCCTACGACGAGACCACCCTCCTCGTCCAGGACGGCCGGCCAACCGACACGGTGGACTACGCGAAGCACCCGATGCTCGTGGCGCGCGACGGCGACGACATCATCGCGACGTCGCCCGACGAGGACATCGCCTACCGCAGCACCCCGTCCACCGGCCTCCTCACCCTCGCCGGCATTGACCCGCCGGCCCTCGCCCTGGCCGCCGCGCGCCTCGCCCGCGAATCGATCCGGGGCCAGCTCCTGCGCGCCGGCTGGGCAGTCCTCCATGCCTCCGCCGTCGTGCGCGAGGCCGACGGAGCGACGGTCCTCACCTTCGGCGACAAGGGCGCGGGCAAGACCACCACGGCCCTGCTGCTCGCCGCACACGGCTGGCAACTCCTCGCCAACGACAGGGTCCTCGTCCGCCCGCTCGGGGAGAGCGGTGTCGAGGTCCTGCCCTGGCCGTCCGCCGCCGCGCTCGGCCTCGGCCTCCTCCATGCCCTCGGCTGGGACACCCACGCACGGGGCCACCTGCGCGGGGGCGGCCACTTCCACCCCACACAGCACCCGTCCGTAACCCAGGCGCTCCTGGACGGCAGTCACGAACCGCTGTGGGACCAGAAGGGGAAGGAGAAGAAGGTCCAGGTCTTCCCGGACCAGTTCCCGGCGCTCTTCGGTGTCCCCCTCGCCACCGGAGGACGGGCCGCCGCCCTTCTGTTCCCCCAGGTCGATCCCGACGCGGCGCCCGACGCCGTCGACGCGGCGCGCGCCCTCGGAGCGGCGGACTTCATGTCCGGCGCCACGGAGGACCGCTACCCCGACGTATTCGAGCTGGCTCAAGGGGTCGACGGCGGCGGCCGGGACGGCGTCCGTACGGAGGTCGCGATGCGTCTCGCCGGACTCCCGCACCACGCGGTCCGGCTCAACCACGACATCCCCGCCGGCGCCGCCCTGCTGAGCGAGATCGCCGACGCGGTCAACTCTGTCGGCGTCGCGGGGGTTGGTGAATCCTGACGTTGCGGGCCACGACCGACCGGCACACCTACGCGGCGGACAGATACCTGGCGGGCTTGCGCCCGGCCCCGCCGCCGTCGGAGGCCGCGGTGCGGGGGGTGTTCGCCGTGTTCTCGGAAGTCTCGACGACCACACCCATCGCCAGCCGCAGCGCCCGTACCGCGTGGTGCACACGCGACTTGACGGTGCCCGGCGGAACGCCGAGGACCAGGCCCGTCTCGCGCATCGACCGGCCGGAGAAGTACGTCTCGTACAGCGCCTCACGGTGGTTGGGCGACAGTTGCTTGAACGCCTCCTTGAGCAGCATGGAGGAGAGCAGCCAGTCCACGTCGTCGGGGCGGATCAGCAGGTCGTCCAGCCAGGTGTTGCCGTTGACCTCCTGCGGGCGGGTCTTGCGCATCCGGTACTCGTCGACGACGAGATTGCGGGCCACTCTGAACAGCCACGGCCGCAGCGCCCGGCCGCCGGTCAGATCCTGTGTCCGCCAGCAGCGCAGCAGCGTCTCCTGCACCACGTCCTCGGCCTTGTGCCGGTCACCGTTCAACAGCCGTACCACGTAGGCGTAGAGCGCGCCGGCCTGTTCGTCGTGGAGCGTGCGCATCGCGCGTTCGCCGGCGCTCACCGCTCCCAAGGAACCCATCACTGTCCCGCTCACGTACTTACTCCCTCGCTGCTTGACCCTGGGGAAGGTCAGGTCGAGGCCGTTGGTCACACAGGCCACGACTCGGGGGGAGTGTTACGAGTGGGGCTCCACATCAGGTTTACGTTCGATTGACGCCGGGTACCGCGCATTCCGCTTGACCGGACCGCCGTACACGGCGAAAGGGAAGCGTCCCTTCCGGTGCATCCGCGGTCGACCTGCGCGTTCTCCCTCACGCCACCGCGCTCCCGACCGCCGCCGCCTCCGTCGCGAGGGCGTGTATACGGCGGTCCACACCCCGCACCAACTCGACGTCCCCCACGGCCGTTCTCCCGTCCTCCGCCAGCCGTGACCAGGTGGTGAGCAGGGCACGGCCGTGGTCGACGGCGGACGGCAGGTCGTCAATCAGCTGCCACACGGCGACGGCGCGCAGCAGATCCTCATGGGCGCGCGGATCGCCCTGTTCCTGGCGGATCCGGGCGAGTTCGAGACAGGCGGCCGTCGCCGCAGTGTGATTGCCGCTCTTGTGCGCGGCGAACGCCTCCAGCGCCTGGGCCTCCAGCGTGTACGGGTGCTCCGCGCCGAAGGTGCGCGCGGCGTGCTCGCGCAGCCGGAAGGCGAGCGCCGCCGCCCGCTCCAGCGCTCCGGAGTCGATGGCCCGGCCGATCTGCGTGACGAGTTCGGAGAGTTCGACCGGGACCGGCACCGGCGGCTTGGGCGAGGTCTCCTCCTCGGACGGCTCCCGGTACCGCTCGTGCCGCACGATCCGGCTCGAACCGTCGGCGGTGACCTCGATCCGGGTGGCGTATCCGGCCTGCCGGTCGACGATCACCGCCTCGATGGGTTCACCGGCGGTCCGCGCCCGGTGCTGCATCGTGTCGAGCACCGCCACGTTGACCGCTTCGCCGTCCGGCAGCGGGAAGGGCACGCCGTCGACCGTCACCCGGCCGTCGGAGTGGATCAGCACCTCCAGGGAGAGCGAAGGCCGCGGCTCCGCGGCTTCCTGACCGTCGCGGCCCTGGTCTGTCTGGTTCCTGAACACCCGCTGACTCCTTCGCTGTCCTGGTCACTGCCCGCCCTCGGGCGAGGATTTGGCGCTGCCGGTCGGCAGCGGACTGATGGTGGGGTACGTCGCCCCGTCGGGGAGTTTGATGGCATCCGAGTAGATGGCGAACGACGACCTGATGCCGTAGATGTAGCTCTGCGCGCCGCCCGAGGCCGGTACGCCCTTCGCCTTCTTCACCGCGTCCAGGCCCAGCGAGTACGCGGCGAGGGTCAAGTCCAGGTGGTCGCCGGTGACTTGTTGGCCGGCGGCCAGGGTCTCGATCTCCTTGGACAGCGAGCACAGATACCGGCCCTGCGCCATGATCGAGTCGCCCGCGTCCAGGGCCGAGGTGTCGTCGTTGTCGTCGTCGTCCTCGCCGAACTCGTCGAACTTGTCCGGCGGCAGCTGGGAGATGCCCTTCTTCCCGCCGACACCTTCGAGCTTCGCGTTGAACTGTGACTCCTGCTGGATCTGCGCGGCGATGACCATCGGCCCGATCCGGTCGCACTCGGCCCCGGCGTCCTTGACGTACTCCAGATACGCCGCGGGCACGGCGGCCTCGTTCAGCTCACCGCGCCCGTCACTGGCGAACACCTCGGACACCCGGTCGTTGTCCACCGACGCCTCGCCGTCTCCTCCGCCGCAGCCGAAGATCGAGCAGATGAGCACCAGCGGCCAGAAGAAGAAACCGATGGCGCACACGACCAGCACCCCGGCCAGCAGGACCAGGATGATCACCGGGAAGAGCAGACATCCGGACACCCCCGTGCCCGCGGCTGCGGCCATGAGGATGGTGTTCGTCCCCTTGTTGTCGGAGGACTGACCCTTCCCGCCGGCACCTGCGCCCACGACCGGTCGCTCCCTTCCTGTACGCCCGCGAAACCTGGTTGCGAGCAGTTCTGAACCAGGTCCCGCGATTTCCCGTAGTGGCTGCGCGACGGATCACCGCGAGCCCGCACGGCGCAACGGACACAGCGGCCGATCAGTTCAATCCGGGATCTGTCCGCCGAAGTTCGGAACCGAGAGAAGGGGTGGACGCTCATGGGTGTCCCACCGGCGTCGTCCGCCGGTCCGCAGATGTGGATACGTGGGCCGGCCGCCCAGCAGAACGCACAGCAGCCCGCCGGGCAGAACGCTCAACAGGCCGCTCAGCAGCCCGTCGCGCAGGCCGCCCCGGCGGCGGCCGTGGCACCGGCCGCGGCCCTGAGAGCCGTGCCGTCGGCTCCGGCCGTACCGGTCGCTCCGTCGGCCCCGGTCGCACCGGTCGCTCCGGCCGAACGCGAGCCCTCGCCGCACGTGGGCCAGCGGTTCGCCTGGGTCAACGCCCATGGCGGCGGCGGCGCGAGCACCCTCGCGCAGGCGCTCGGCGGCGCGGACCTGGGCACCCGGTGGCCGGAGCCCGCCGAGGGCGAGCCCGGCGACGTCCTGCTCGTGGCCCGTACCCACGCCGGCGGCATCCGGGCGGCGTCCCAGGCGCTGAACGCGCTGCGGATGGGCGACCACCCCGACGGGCTGCGGCTGGTCGCCGTCGTGCTCGTCGCCGACGCCCCTGGCCGGCTGCCGCGTCAACTCGGCCAGCGGGTACGGGTGTTGCGGTCGGCGGCCGAGGTGCACCGGGTGCCGTGGGTGCCGGCCTGGCGCCTCGGCGAAGAGGTGGACCCGCTGCCCCGGGACGTCCGCGCCCTGGCGTCGCTCGTCGCCGGCCCGGCCGGACCGATGGCGGGAGTGCGGTGAACCTCGCGAGCCCGCCGCCCAACGACTTCGGCCCCAGGGGGGAGTTCGACCCGAACCCCCAGGCCGGGGAACTGCTCGGATACCTCGCCTGGTCGGTGACGGCCGCCGCCGTGGCGGGAGTGATGTTCATCGGTGTGCAGATGGCCCTGCAGTTGCGCCACGGCGAAATGGGAGCGGGCACGGCCCATTTCCGAGGGCTCGTCTTCGTCATGCTCGCCTGCATTCTCTGCATCAGCGCGGGACCGCTCGTCGAATACGTGATCCAGCCCTACCTCCTCGCCGCCCCCTAGCGGTACGCAAGAACCTGACTCGTCATAACAACGGAGAATTTTCGTGAAAGCGATCCTGCATTCCCTGCACGCCGATGCCATGAATTTCGCGATGCTCGCACAGGGCGGCGGCGGCGAGGCCGGGGTCACCGTTCCCGACCCCGAGCGCAAGGCCCCGCCGAAGCTGGCGAACGCCGTCGACACCGTGCTGGGAATCGTCGGCTGGGCGGGCACCGCCGCCGGTGTGGCGGGCGTACTGATCACCGGCACCATGATGGCCGTCTCCATGAAGCGCGGCGAGGGCTCCGAGCACATGAGCCGTCTCGGCATGGTGCTCGGCGGCTGTGTCCTCGTCGCCACCGCGGGGCCCATCATCACCTTCGTGTTCCAGCCCGCAGGAGAGGAATAGAAGCCCACGGCCGAGGTCACCGACATGTTCCGCTCAATACGAAAGAAGGACCCGGTCGACGGGCCCTTCTACAAGCAGCGCGGCTGGATCAACTCGGCCGCTTTCCTGGGGTTTCTGGTGGTCATGTCGCTGGTGGCGTTCGTGACCGACGACGCCACCGGCGGCGGCGACAACCCGGACACGACCGCCGCGGCCGACAGCCGGGATCTGCTCTCCGGACTGAGCGGTCCGCTGTCCCCCGGCGATCCGCATCAGGTGCGCGGTGGCCCGGGGGGCCGGCCGGCCAACTGCCGTACCGACGACAAGGACACCGCCGCGCCGACCACCACACCGGCGGATCTGCGCTGGCGGGACCTCGTCGCCGTCCGGGTGCCCACCTCGGCCTCGGCCGGGCCGCTGCACGCCGACGGCTCCGTGTGGTGGTGCTTCGCGCACACGCCCACGGGCGCGGTACTGGCGGCGCACGTCATTCCCGTCCAGTTGAGCGGCACCGCGTGGCGCGCCACCGCCGAACAGCAGTTGGTACCGGGGGCGGCGCGCGACAGGTTCCTCACCGGCAAGGCCGAGGAGGCCGAAGGGACGGCCCCCGCGAAGAGCGCCGTCGGGCGGTTCGTGGGCTTCTCCCTGGCGGACTACTCGGCCGACGCCGCGACCGTACGACTGCTGCTCACCCATCCCGCGGGCGGCTATGTGTCGATGACGGTGTCCATGCGCTGGCAGGACGGCGACTGGAAGGTGGCACCCGTCGACGACGGGTCGCTCTACTCATCGGTGCGCCAGGCGAAGCCCGACGGCTTCTCCGCGTGGGGGGAATGACATGAATCTGGCCGCGAAATGCAGTGGCAGCATCAACTTCCTGAACATGTTCGACGATCCCATCGGCGAGATGATCAAGATGGTCGCCAAGATCGCGATGCGCGGCGCGCTCGGGATCTTCGAGGCCGTCGGCGACATCAACTCGTACGACCAGAAGACGTCGGACACGATCACCCGTCAGACCCAGTGGATCGTCGTGTATCTGGCGGTCGGGTCGATCCTCTTCGCAGCGGTCAAGATGGCCCTGGACAGGCGGGGTGACTCGGGCCAGACGGCGATGAAGGGCGTTCTGCGCATCACCCTGGTCAACACGGTCGCGAGCACCGCGATCATCACGTTCACGGTGCTCATGGACCGCTACTCCGAGCATCTGTTCCAGGGCGCCCTCAAAGAACTGATGAACGGCATCGACTGCGGTGGGGACATCCCGGCGATGCTGCTGCTGGTCATCGCCTGCCTCCTGATCATCGCGGGCGTCATCCACGCGCTCCTGATGTGGATCCGGCTCGGCGTGATGATCATCCTGATGGGCACGCTGCCCATGGCCGCCGCCGCGTCGATGACGGACTGGGGCGGCACCTGGTGGCGCAAGCACATCGGCTGGCTGATCGCCTGGCTGCTGTACAAGCCCACGGTCGCCCTCGTGATGTATTCGGGGTCCGTGATGGTCAACGCGCAGGACGCGGACCAGGTCGACACACAGATCGCCGGCATGGGCATCCTGCTGCTGTCGGCCGTCGCGCTGCCCGCGCTGATGCGTGTGATCGTGCCGGCGACGGAAGCGCTCGGCGGCGACTCGGTCGGACAGACCACCATGGGCATCGCCGGCGGCGTCGCGTCCGGGGCGAAGTCGGCCGCCGGCGGCGCCGTCAATATCGCGAGCAGCGCCCTCGCCGGCCCCTCGGGGGCCAGCGGCAGCAACGCGTCCGGTTCGTCGGGCAAGGGCGGGGGTGTCTCCGGCGGAGGCGGCGGCGGTTCGTCGTCGGGTGCCGGAGGCGGCGGCTCGTCCGGCGGGTCCTCGTCGGGTGCCGGAGGCGGCGGATCGTCCGGAGGCGGCGGCGGATCGTCGTCCGGCGGCGGCAGCGGCGGCGGGGGCGGAGGCGCCCCCGGAGGCGGCGGAGGCGGCGGAGGTTCGTCGGCGGGCGCGGGCGCGGGCGCGTCCCGGGCCGCAGCCGCGGGCGCGCTGCCCGTCGTCGGCGCCGCCGTGATCGGCGCGGCGACGGTCGCGGCCAAGACCGCCAAGGGCGCCACGGATGTCGCCAAGAGCGGGATTGAGGGCGCCAAGTAGCACGGCGGCCGAATCCACCCGGCCCGCCCCACGGTCCAGTCCACGCAAACGAAGCAGGTACGCGCAATGTCCACCGAAGCTCCCGTCCACCCCACGTACGGGAACTGGCGCAGGCCCAGACGTCCCGGCCTGGGGCCGCTCGGCCTCATCGGCACCGTCGGGGTGTTCGGCGGGATCGTCGTCGACCTGATGGCGTCGCTGATCTCGCTCCAGATCACCCTGGTCTTCATCGTGCTCCAGGTCCTGTTCCTGATGCCGCTGGCGGCGCGCACCCAGGACGGGCGGAATCTCTATCAACTCCTGGCCCTGCGCATCAGTTGGTTCCGCCGCAAGGCCAAGGGCTCGACCACCTATGTCTCGGGACCGCTCTCCATGCGGCCGGGCGGCCGGTTCCGGCCGCCGGGGCTGCTGAACCGGGTGCAGGTCGAGGAGGGCAGGGACGCGTACGACCAGCCCTTCGGCGTACTGCACCACCGCAGCCGCAACCTCTACACCATCGTGCTCGGCTGCGAACCCGACGGCGGCTCGCTCGTCGACCCCGACCAGGTGGACACCTGGGTGGCGTCCTGGGGCCACTGGCTGGCGCGGCTGTCCGCCGAACCGGGCCTGCGCGGCGCGTCCGTGGTGGTCGAGACCGCCCCGGACACCGGCAACCGGCTGGCCAACGAGCTGCTGCCGCGTATCCACCCCGACGCCCCCGAGGCGGCGCGGGCGGTGATGGAGGAGGTGGTGCAGCGCTATCCGTCGGCCTCCTCCGAGATGCACACGTACATCTCGCTGACCTACGGCATGCCCCCGGGGCAGAAGCGCAAGAGCGAGGAGATCATCACCGAGCTGGCCATCCGCATCCCCGGCCTGCTGTCGGGCCTGGTGGCCGCCGGTGCCGGGCCCGCCACCCCGCTGTCGGCCGAGCGCATCGCCGAGGTCGTACGGGTGGCGTACGACCCGTCCGTCGCCGGTGACGTCCTCGACGCCCGTGCCCAGTACGGCGGTACGGGTCTGGACTGGGACGACGCCGGTCCCTCGGCGACGCTGGAGCGGGCCCACTCCTACCAGCACGACTCCGGGGTGTCCCGCACCTGGATGCTCACCCTGGCACCGCGCGGCACGGTCCGCGCCAATGTGCTGCGCGGTCTGCTGGAGGCCGCCCCGGGCACCCGCCGCAAGCGCGTCGCGCTGCTGTACCGCCCCATCGACCCGGCGACCTCGGCGCGCATCGTCGAGGCGGACCGGCGGGCGGCGCAGTTCATGGCCACCTCCAAGCGCGGCATGGTGCAGGCGCGCGCCGCCAACGAGGTGCACGCCGCCGAGCAGACGGCCGTGGAGGAGGCCACCGGCGCCGGCCTCGTGGAGTTCTCGCTGATGGTCACGGTGACCGTCGACAACGACGCCGAACTGGACGACGCGAACACCTCGGTACGCAACCAACTCGCCGGGGCGCGGCTGCTGATGCGGCCCGCCGACCGGATGCAGGCGGCGGCGTTCAGCTGCACGCTGCCCGCCGGGATCCTGCCGTGGGAGTACACGCTGGTGCCGCGCGAACTGAAGGAAGCACTGTGAGCCCGAAGAAGACGACCAGCGCCAAGGACCGGCAACCGCCGCGGCCCAGACAGCCGTTCATCCCGCCGCGCGGCTATCCCGGCCCCGGCGGCGGGCAGGTGGCCAACATCGACCCGCCGACCATGTGGCGGGCCACGACCGTACAGGCCTGTGGGCTCTGGCCGTTCGCGGCGGGCTCGGGCGCGCCCATGAGCGGCGTACCGCTGGGCCAGCACCTGTTCACCGGCGCCACCGTCTGCGGCGACCCGCTGTCGTGGTTCACCCGCTCCCACTACATCTCCAACCCCTCGCTGTTCATGCTCGGCATGCCGGGTCTGGGCAAGTCCACCCTGATCAACCGGATGCTCATCGGACTGGCCGCCACCGGTGTGGTGCCGCTGGTGCTGGGCGACCTCAAGCCCGACTACGCGGACACCGTGCGCGCCCTGGGCGGTCAGGTCATCTCGATCGGGCGCGGGGTCGGCGGCATCAACGTCCTGGACCCCGGGGCGATGGGCGCCGCCGCCCAGCGCATCGGCGGCGAGGGCGGCCGGGTGCTGATGGCCGAGACCCACGGCCGGGTGCTCAACATGGTCGCCGCGCTCGTCACCATCGTGCGCGACCGCCCGGTGGACGACCACGAGCAGTCGGTGCTCTCCGCCGCGCTGCACCATCTGCGCGAGCGCACCCCGCCCGGCCGTCAGCCGCTCCTGCCCGACCTGGTGAAGATCCTCGCCGAAGGCCCGGACCGGGTACGGGCGGTGACGCTGGACCGCGGCGACGAGACCCGCTACCGCGACGCCGTCGACCCGCTGCACCGCTCGCTGCTCGGTGTCCTGGACGGTCCGCTCGGCGACACGTTCGCCGCCGAGACGTCCACCCGTATCAACCTGGACTCACCGGCGGTCTGCGTCGACATCTCCCGGATCGGTGAGGCCGACACCCAGCTCACCGCGGCGGCGATGCTCGCCACCTGGTCCGACGGGCTGGGCACGGTCGCCGCCTCGCACGCGCTCGCGGACGCCGGACTGCGGCCCCGCCGCTGGTTCTTCACCGTGCTCGACGAGCTGTGGCGGCCCCTGCGCGCCGCGTCCGGCATCGTGGACCGTATCGACGCCCTGACCCGCCTCAACCGAAGCCTCGGCCTCGCCGACGCCAAGATCACCCACACCCTCAAGGACGCCGAGGCGCTGGGCACCGACGCCGACCGGGTCAAGGCGCGCGGCTTCGTCGAGCGCGCCGGGATGGTGGTCTGCGCGGGGCTGCCCCGCCAGGAGATGGAGGATCTGGGCCAGGTCGTGGGCCTGTCCCAGCGGGAGATCGAACTGGTCTCCTCCTGGTCCTCGCCCCCGGGCTGGGCCGCGCACGGGGCCCGGGAGGAACCGCCCGGCCGCGGCCGTTTCCTGATCAAGGTCGGTGGCCGGCCCGGTATCCCGATCCAGGTCGCCATCACCGACACCGAGCGGCGTCTGCACGACACCAACAAGCGCTGGGCGGAGAACGAACCGCCCGTCGATCCGGCGACCGAGTACATTCCCGACCTCTCCAAGCTGGCGGAAGTGGACGGATCATGGTGAAGGGGACAGGGTCGGGCGGCCGGAGCGGCAGCGAACTCGCGCCGTGGGCGATCGTCGTCGCGGCGGCCGTCGGCTGGCTGGTGTTCGGCGGCGTCTGGGTCGGCGGCACCCTGGGCGCCGCGCTGACCGGATCGGGCTGGCACCCGCCGCCGTTCGTCCTGACGACGTTCGCCACCCTCTTCACCGAGGGCACGGCGCCGCTCTGGCCGGGCGCGTCACCGGCCGGTGTGGTCATCGGTATCGGGATCGTCTTCGGCGCGATCATCGTGCTCGGCGTGCTGGCCGTACGGCTGGTGCTGAAGTACACCTCCCGGGAGAAGGGCCTGGCCGGGGCCAAGGAGATGGCGGCCATGGCACCGGCCGGCATCGCGGCACGCGCCCGCGAGCTGCGCCCCTCGCTCAAGGGCCGGGAGCATCTGCACCCCGACGAGACGGGCAATCTCCTCGGCGATCTCGATCCGAAGGGCCCCGAACTGCGCTCCTCCTACGAGGACGTGGAGCTGGACCTGATGGCCCCGCGCGCCGGGAAGTCCACCGGTATCGCCGTCCCGCGCGTCCTGCGCGCGCAGGGCGCGGTGCTGCTGACCTCGAACAAGTCCGATGTGTACGCCGTCACCCGCGCCGCCCGCGAACAGGCGGGCCGGGTCTGGACGTTCGACCCGCAGGGCATCGCGCACACCCCGCGCGAGATGTGGTGGGACATCCTCTCCGACTGCCACACCATCGAGGGCGCGCGCCGGCTGGCCGGGCACTTCGTGGCGTCGGTCAACGACGACCAGTCGAAGAAGGACTTCTGGATCTCGGCCGCGCAGAACACCCTCACCTCCCTGTTCCTGGCCGCCGCGCGCGGCGGGGGCTCCGTGCTCGATCTGCTGGGCTGGCTCGCCGACCCCGCCGACCGCACCCCGGTCGATCTGCTGCGGGACGTCGAGATGGTCGCCATGGCGGAGCAGTTGCAGGGCACGGTCCGGGGCGCGGTGGAGACCCGCGACGGTATCTACGAGACGGCCCGCCAGTGCGTGGCCTGTCTGCTCGACCCGGAGATCGTGAAGTGGGTGACGCCCGATCCGGCGCTGCCGCAGTTCAAGCCGCACGAGCACGTGCTGGCCACGGACACGCTCTATCTGCTGTCGAAGGACGGCGGCGGCTCGGCCGCCGGGGTGATCGCGGGGCTCGCCGACGCGACGATGCGCGCGGGCGTGGTCGCCGCCGAGCGGATGGGCGGCCGGCTCGACCCGCCGATGACCGCCGTACTCGACGAGGCGGCCAACGTCTGCCGTATCTCCGATCTGCCCGATCTGTACAGCCACTTCGGCTCACGCGGCATCAACGTCGTGACGCTGCTCCAGAGTTACCGCCAGGGCAGCCGGGTGTGGGGCGAGGCGGGCATGGACGCCCTGTGGAGCGCGGCCACCATCAAACTGCTCGGCGCCGGTCTGGACGACGCCGACTTCGTGGAGAAGGTCTCCAAGCTCGTCGGCAACCAGGACGTACGTACCGCGTCCGTGTCCCGCAGCAAGGACGGCACCTCCCGCTCGTACTCCTACCGGCTGGACCCGGTGCTGCCCGCGGACAAGATACGGGCGCTGCCCAAGGGCACGGCCCTGCTGCTGGCCACCGGTGTACGGCCGGCCCTGATCCGGCTGCGTCCCTGGTACAAGGAGCCCGACGCGGGCGTCATCTCGGCGGCGGCCAAGGCGGAGACGGCCGCCATCACCGAGCGGGCCGCGCGGGCGTGGGCGGGCACCGCCGCCGCTCCCGTGGAGAGCGCGAGCAGATGGCAGCGGGACGCGGTGACCCTGCGCAAGCCGTGAGGCCGTTCGCGGTCAGGGGCGGCGGGCCAGCGTGGCGGTACGCAGCAGCCACTCGACCGGGCCGTACCGGAACCGGCGCGACAGCGGCCCGCTGACCGCGAGTTGGGCCGCGTACAGCACGAGGCACCCGGCCACCAGCGCCACGGTGCCGTGGCGGCCGTACCAGCCCAGTCCGTATCCGGTGAAGACGAACGCCATCACCAGGGACTGGGTCAGATAGTGGGTCAGGGCCAGCCGGCCGGCGCCGGCCAGGACGGGACCGATCCGCCGGCCGGGCCGGGTGCGCAGCAGGAGCAGCAGTCCGCAGACGTACGCGGTGGTCAGCACGGGCGCGGTGAGTACGCCGACGGCCGAGCCGACGTCGTACCAGAGTTCGTCCAGCGGCCCGTTGCGGCAGAGCGCCATGAGGGCGCTCCCGGCCAGCCCGACGGGCAGGGCGACGACCAGGATCTGCACCAGCCAGGCGCGGTGTCGGCCGGTGTCGGCGAGCAGCCGGCGCCGGCCCGCGGCGAGTCCCAGCAGGACGGCCGCCAGCATGTCGGCGCCGTACAGGATGTTCCAGCCCACGGCGGAGCGCAGCGACTCCAGATTGGCTCCGACGACCGAGCCGAAGTCGCCCCGGTGGGCCGTCACCAGCTCCCGCGCCACGTCCTCGCGGGCCCGCGGAGTCAGGGGCACCCCGTACGCGAGCGTGAACAGACCCCAGACCAGCAGGCAGAACGCGACGACGGCGACGAGGACGGCCGCCGCCCGTACGGCGGTGCGCGGCGCGATGTCCCGGGCCGCGAACAGGACGAGGCTCAGCACCGCGTACACCGTCAGGACGTCACCGGGGAAGAGCAGGACGCCGTGCGCCAGGCCCAGCAGGAGCAGCCCGCAGAGCCTGCGCAGATGGCGGGGCGCGAAAGACACGCCCGCGCGCTCGGCCGAGGCCCGCTGGAGCGTGAAGCTGTATCCGAACAGGAAGGAGAAAAGCAGATAGAACTTGGCACTTACGAGGGTGGTGACGAGCCATCCGGCCGTCTTGTCCGCACCTGACGTGTACAGCTCGTCCGCCGGACCCATGTGCGGTCCGGCCATGGCGGAGACATTGACCAGGAGAATTCCCAGCAGGGCGAATCCGCGGAGGACGTCGACCTCCGCCACCCGGTCGCGCGGCGCCGCCCCGCCGCCGGTCCCACTCAGCCCGCGCGCCGCTTCGTGCTCGGCTCGCTGCCGGCCGTGCGCGCGGCGGCCTCCGGGGACAGCTCGTACCCGGCGGGCAGCGGAAGCAGCTCGTCAGGCAGGGGGGAGAGGGGGAGCCGCAGCGCGCGGTCGGCTCCCGCCGGGGCCTGCCCCGAGGGGTCGCGCACCTCGTCCGTCGCCGGCCTGCGCCGCTTCAGCAGACCCCGCGGACCGAGCGGGCGGGCCGGTGTTTTCTCGGACATGACGTTCTCCTGGACCTTCAGCCGGGAATAATCCGGATGGGTGCCGGATCGGATTCGGGAGGCACAACGGTCCGGGCGCCCCAACGGTTCAGTCGCGCCGGTGCGGAAGTCCCGCCCAATACACCCGCTCCCGTCGGTAGAAACTACGTAGTGCGTTACGTAACCCGCCCGGGAAAGGCTCTGGCCAAAGGATTTCGGCGCGTGGTCGCAACGAATCTTCGTATAGTCAAGCCGTGGATATATCCAGCAAAGTTCCCCTTCGCTTCGCTGTGCTGGGTCCCGTCCGGGTATGGAGAGGCGACGAGGAGTTGGTCCTCGGCTCGCCACAGCAACGGGTGGTGCTGGCGGCGCTGTTGCTGCGACGCAGGCGGGTCGTCACCACCACCGAGATCGTCCACGCCGTCTGGGGCGAGGACCCGCCGACGGCGGCCCTGCCCGTCCTGCGTACGTATGTGTCACGGCTGCGCAAGGTGCTGGAGCCCGACCGGTTCTCCGACAGATCCCGGGCGGTGCTCCTCTCGGCCACGGACGGCTATCTGGTCCGGGTCCCCGAAGACGCCGTGGACCTGGGCGTGTTCGAGCAACGGGTCGCCGGCGCGACGAAGTTGCGCGCCACGGGCGAACTGGCCGCCGCGTCCCAGCTGTTGCACGACGCGCTCGACGGCTGGCACGAGACCCCCCTGGCCGGGCTGACGGGCCCGCTGGTCGAGGCCGAACGGTCCCGGCTGAACGAAGCACGGCTGACCACGCTCGAAACCGGCTTTGACATCGATGTCCAGCTCGGGCGGCACGACGCGGTGATCTCCGAGCTGCGCGCCCTGACCCTCCAGCACCCGCTACGCGAGCGGCTGTGCCAGTTGCTCATGCTCGCCCTGTACCGGTCGGGGCGTCAGGCCGAGGCGCTGGCCTGCTACCGCAAGACCCGGAGCACCCTCGTCGCCGAACTGGGCATCGAGCCCGGCCCGTCGCTGCGCGAACTCCACCACAAGATCCTGACGGCCGACGCGTCGCTCGAATACGCCCCGCACTCGCCGGGGGCCGCCACCTCCGGATCCGCATCCGCCTCCGCGGCCACGCCCGCGCCGGCGCCCGCACCCGCACCGGCCGCCCCGGCGACATCCGCGGCCCCGCCCGCCGCCTCGGTCAACCGCCCGGCCCAACTCCCCGCCGACCTGCCCACGTTCAGCGGCCGGCACAGCGAACTAGAAGAGGCCCGCGACCTGTTGCCGAGGGACGGCGACGACGCCGCGAGGATGACCATCAGCGTCATGAGCGGGATGGCAGGCATCGGCAAGACGACCCTCGCCGTCCATCTGGCCCACGAGATCGCCGACCGCTTCCCCGACGGACAGCTCTTCATCAATCTGCGCGGCTTCGACGCGACCGGCTCGGTCATGGCGCCGGAGGAGGCCATCCGTATCTTCCTCGACGCGCTCGGCGTCCCTCCGCAGCGCATCCCCGCGCAACCCGAGGCCCAGGCGCTGCTCTACCGCACCCTGCTCGCCCGCCGCCGCATGCTGATCCTGCTCGACAACGCCCGCGACGCCGAACACGTCCGTCCCCTGCTGCCCGGCTCCGCCAGCTGCCTCGTCATCGTCACCAGCCGCAACCAGCTCACCAGCCTGATCGCGGGCGAGGGAGCGCGCCCGCTGACACTGCATCAGCTGACGCATGCCGACGCGCACGACTTCCTCAGGCTCCGGCTCGGCGCCAAACGGCTGACGGCACAACCGGTCGCCGCCGACGAGATCGTGGCACTGTGCGCACGGCTGCCGCTGGCACTCGCCGTCGTCGCCGCCCGCGCGGCGATCAACCCCGGCTTCCCGCTCAGCGCCATCGCCGACGAGCTGTACGACAGCCGGGGAAGTCTCGACGCCTTCGAGAGCGGGGATCTCAACACCGACCTGCGCACCGTCTTCTCGTGGTCGTACGACGCCCTGTCCGCGCCCGCGTCGCGGCTGTTCCGGCTGCTGGGCCTGCACACCGGCCCGGACGTGTCCGCGCCGTCCGCCGCCGCCCTGGCCGGCCTCCCCCTGCGGGAGACCCGCGCCCTGCTCGCCGAACTCTCCCACGCGCATCTGCTCATCGAACGGCTCCCCGGCCGCTACACCGTGCACGACCTGCTGCGCGTCTACGCCCGCGAACGGGTCACCACCGACGAGCCGTTGGCGGAGCAGGACCGGGCGATCGACCGGCTCCTGTCCTGGTATCTGCACACCGTGGACGCGGCCTATCTCCTCCTCGCGCCGAACCGCCGCCGGATCCGGCTGGAGCCGGCGCCCCGCGGCTGCCGGCCCCTGGCGTTCACCACGCACGACCACGCGCTGGACTGGTGCGAGATCGAGCGCCCCAACCTCGTCGCCGCCGTGCACCAGGCCGCCACCTCCGACAGGGCGGCCATCGCCTGGCGGCTGGCCGCGACCCTGTGGGGGTTCTTCTACCTCCGTAACCATCTGCACGACTGGCTCGACACCGCCCGGACAGCGCTCGCCGCCGCCCGCGCGGCCAACGACCGGGAGGGCGAGGCCCAGAGCCTCGGGGACGCGGCCGGCGCGCTGACACAGCTGCGCCGCTTCGACGAGAGCATCGAGCACTACCGGCAGGAGATGAACCTCTGCCGGGAGCTGGGCGACACGTACGGCCGCATGCACGCCGTCGCCAACATGGGCAACGTCCATCTGAACAGCGGCAGGCTCGACAAGGCCGTCGAGTACAGCCGGCGCGGGCTGGTCATGTTCCAGCTCAGCGGCTACTCGTGGGGAGAGGCGATCTCCCTGGCCAACCTCGGTGACGCCTACCAGCGGCTCGGCCGGTTCGACGAGGCCAAGGACTGCCTGGAGAAGTCGCTGACCGTCCTGCGGACCATCGGCAACCGCTGGGTCGAGGGCGTCGTGCTCGACACCCTCGGCACCGTCGACCACCGGCTCGGGTGCCACGACGAGGCCGTCGAGCACTACGGCCAGGCGCTCGAAGCACACCGCGACGTCGCCAACGCGTGGGGCGAGGGCCACACCCTGAGCAACCTCGGCGATGTCCAACTGGCCGTCGGCGACGAGGAGTCGGCCCGGGACAGCTGGCAGCAGGCGCTGGCGGTCTGGACGAAGTTCGACCACCCGGACGCCGAGAACATGAGGGACCGGCTGAGCAGGCTGAACGATCCGGGGCGCGCCGCGTGAGCTGACCGGTTGAACCTCGTACGTCCCGGGCGCGTTGTGCTGCCCGGACGGACCTCGGTCCGTCCGCACCCGGCCGCACGCGGCCACGCACGGCACGCCACGAAGGGAACGCGATGACGGTCGACACTCCTGAAGCCGAGCAGGAGGCGCCCCCCGCCCCTCTGTTCATCCTCTATCTGGAGGGGCCCGAGTACGCGCAGAATCTGCGGCAGCTCACGCTCTGGACCCACCATGTGCTGCTGCCGGTCTACGGCAGGGAGATCACCTCCGCCGCCCCCTGGTGCTCGCGCTGGTGGGAGCACCAGGAAGCCGTCGCCCTGCTGCACGGACTGTGGCTCGCCTGGGCGGAGTTGACCGGTCCCGGCTCGGGGATGTGCGGGCCCGCCAACTGGCACCGGGACTATCTGGGCCCGGTCATGCAGTCGCTGCGTGATCCGTCGGGGCCGTTCGCCGGCTGCAAGCCCGGCAACCACCGGGCGAAGGAGGTACCGACCGTCGACTCCCCCGACCCGTTCGGCCCGCCGCCGCAGTTGTAGCCGCCGCCGTAGTTGTGGCTACCGCCGTAGAAGCGGGAGCGACGGAGGGCCGGGGCCGGCCGCGGGTCTCCACCCGTGTCCGTCCCCGGCCCTCGCGGCGCACTCGGCTCAGGCCTTGATGAACCGCCACTGGTGGTCGTCGTCGTCATTGCACGGGTAGAGGGTGACCCCGCCGTTCGCGGACTTCTTGTCCGTCCGCGAGAGGTCGAGGCACATGTCGCCGCTCTTCTGGTTGCGGATCCAGTACGTGCCGTTGGGCCGCTTGTCGAACCACCAGAGCTGGTTGTCCGCGAGCGTCGGCTTGCAGCCGTACTGGGTCACCGGCGCCGACACCCGGCCGGCGCTCTCGCCGTAGATGTCCAGGCACATACGGTCCTTGGCGTTCCGGATCACATAGAGGTCGGAGCCACCGGTGCCGACGCCCTTGTGGGTCCGGTGCAGGATCCACCGCTGGTTGTCGGTCTTCGACGGGTCACAGGCCAGCCAGTCCTGCACCCGCGCCTCCTGACGGCCCTTGCCGTGACCGGGAACGTCGAGGCAGGAGCCGAACTTCTTGTTCTTGATCAGCAGGTCACCGGTCGGCATCTTGGGACCGGAGACGGGCTTCGCGCCCTTCGGCTTCGGCTTCGGCTTCGGCTTCGGCGGCGGCGGATTCACCTCGGTCTTCGGCTTCGGCGGCACGGGCTTCTTCGTCGTGGCGGAAGCCTTCGGCGAGGGCGACCCCGAGGGAGAGGGCGACACCGTGGTGGAAGGCGACGTGGTGACCGACGGCGGCTTCCAGGCGGGGGCCGACGGGCTGGGCGGCTTCAGCGCCAGCGGGGACTCGCTCGCCTGGTTGCCTGAACCGGCCGCCTGGCTGGCCCCCTCGGCGCCCGCCGATCCCCCGCTGCCCAGCGCCACCAGCGAGCCGATGACGAGCGCCGCCACGGCGGCGGCGACGCCTCCGATGAAGGCGGGCCGCTGGAAGAGACCGGGCTGCTCGTACTCGTCGTCCGACTGGGACTGCGACTTCTTCCGGCCGGAGTCCCCGATCAGAACGGCCGGGCGGATGCCGGGAGGCTTCGGCAGCGCGGACTTCGGCGGGGAGGGCGTGGACAGCGCCGGCTTGGACAGCGCGGGCTTCGGCGGCGGGGGCGTGGTGAGCGCCGGCTGCTTCGGCATGGCGCGCGTGTCGCCGTCGGCGTCCGGGCCCCCGGCGTCGGGACGGGGCCGGCCGGACTCGAACGGCTCGTCGGCCGCGACCGGGGGGACCGGCGCGACCGGCGGCGTGGCGCCGGCCGCTCCCGCCTGTTCCCCGTCCTTGCCGTCCCCCACCTGTTCCAGCAGCTTGCTCGACCCGTCCGGCGCGACCTCGACGATCGCCACGTAGTCCGCGGACGGATCGGTGATGGCTCCCGTCACGGGGGCGTTGCGGGCACGCGCGTATCCGTGCAGCATGTCGAGGATCGCGACATCGAGTGGTTCGCCCGGCACAACGGCCACGGGCTCACCGTCGATGGAGGCGGAGCCGTCGCCGAAGATGACGACGGCGAAGTGAGAGGGTGGCTCGGGCCCCGGACCGGCGGCGCCCGGCTCGTCACCTCTGTTCATGTGCATCCCTTCGTTACGGTGTCGGCACGCGGCCTCGCACGGGCAGGGCTGCGCGCCACAACATCTCTGCCCACACCGCAACGGCCACCGGGGCGAAACAGTTCAACTCCCGGCGCCGGTCCTCACGACCGGCTGGCGATCCCGCACTCCACGTCGCCCGCCTCGCTCAGATTCGCGTCCATCGAGGTGCTCCGGTCGTACGGGTCGCTCTCGGGCCCGGAGCCCCGGTCCGTACGGTCGGCGATGAACTCGGGCAGGAAGTAGCCCGTGTAGTTCTCACAACCGCCGTTGGTGGCGTCCACCTTGTAGGAGAGCAGGGTGAACGTGCCCTTCTCGGTGATCACCTTCGCGGGGTCGTCCCAGCTCATCACCGTCTCGCGGCGCGCGACGGTGCGCGCGACCTCGTCGCTGCCGCCGGTGGCGCGGACGACCGGGTACACGTACGTGACATCACTGACCACCTCCACCGCGCCACGCTTGCCCTCGCGGAACGTCATCTCTCCTCGCGTCTTGACCACGTCGCCCACGAGCCGCACCTTCGGGGCGAAGCGGCTGAACAGCAGCAGCGGGTCGTTCTCCTCGCCGGGCTCACTGAACGCGGCGGTCACATAGTCCCGTACGTCGCGCTGGTGCGGATTCATCAGCGCGATGGCCTCCGTCGGCCGCTCCCCGCCCAGCACGGCGGGGTCCAGGCTGGAGGCGGCGAGGAAGTCCCGGCTGCGGTCCAGCGCCTCCGCGACCTGCTTCTCGGTCATCCAGCCGGTCGCCTCCGGGGTGGCCACGGTGATTCCGGCCGTCCCGTCGCCCCACTCCACCGCCGGCGATCCCTTGAACGGCTCCTCGGGCGTGGGCCGTTGGGACGCCGGTTCGCCGGCGGCCGGCACACCGGCGGCCGACCCGCCGCCGTCCCCAGCCCCGTCCCCGGCCCATCCGATGACCCGCCCCGGATCCAGCGCCACGACCAACAGCCCGACGGCGAGCACGAATCCGACCAGGTACCAGGCCTTGCCTCGGCGGCGCCGCACCGGTTGATGCGTCCGCCACCCCTCGGGGGGCCTCGTCTCCTCCCGTAGCCGGCGCCCCACCATCCGCGCCCGCGCCGAGGGCTCCGCGGGCGCGCTCCCCGCCCCGCTCTCGGCGTCCCGGAGGAACCGCTCCCACTCCTCGTCCGGTATGGACGTCTCGTCCTTGCCGCTCATGCCCCTCATGCCCCCTTTGTCGCGCGACGGTTCCACCCCCGGCCCCCTCGCGATCCGCCCATCATCACACGTCTGACCTGCGCGCCCGGCGGCGGTTCGGCGCCGCCCGAAGGCCTGTCCGCACGCGCGTACGCCCCGGGGCGCGGGAGGCGCTCCGGGGCGTACGGGGATCCGCTCGGCGGCTGCCCGGTGTGCGTCAGTCCACGATCACCGTGTTGAGCGGCGCGTCGCCGGCCTTGCGGTTGAGCGCGCCGCCGAAGTAGCCCTCGACCGCGGACTTCTCGGACGCGTTCGGGTAGGCGTTGGTGCACGAGGTGCCCGCCGTGGAACCGGACATCAGGCTGGTGCAGGGGCCGGGCTTGATGTCCGGCAGGCCCAGGATGTGGCCCAGTTCGTGGGACGAGATACGGATCGTGTTGTGACCCTCGTTCACGGCCTGGCGGCCTATCCAGACGGTGCCGTTGCCCAGTGAGGTGGTCTGGGCGCGGGGCCAGCCGTTGTCCGCCAGGACACGGATGTTGGCGCGCTGGCCGGCCGCGGACGGGACCAGTTCGACGGCGTTGACGCTCTCGTTCCAGATCGCCGCGCCCCGGTCGACCGCCGACCTGAACTCCGCCGAGCCGCTGGCGTCGTAGGTGACGACGCGCGCGGCGGCGGCGGTGTCCGTGGCGGGCGCGGCCTCGGGCGCGGGTGCGGCCGTGGCCTGGCCGCTCATCAGGGAGAACGTGACGGCCAGAGTGGCGGCGAGCCCGCCGGTCAACTTGGCGATGTGCATGGTCGACCTCCTTGGGGGGAGAGAGTCGTGGACATGACATGAAGTTCCCCTGCTCACTGCCCAACGAGCCCTGACACCAATCCGTCAATCCACCGGCGGCTCAACCGCCGCTGACACCCGGGGAAGAGCGCCGGCCGGCTGCCCGTCGCCGACTTCCACGCGTCGACGTAACCGTCCAGGTCGGTACCGGATCGCGTCCCGGGTGGTCCGTGCCAAGCCGGTGGCCCTCTTCACCAGTTCAGTTCGTCGGCGGTGGCTTCGGCGATGGCGGGCGAGCAGGTCATACCGCGTCCGCCGGGCCCGGTGACCAGCCAGACGCCGTCGCGCACCTGCTGGCGGTGGACGACGCGGCCGGTGTCGGCGCACTGGGCGTAGACCCCGGCCCAGCGCCGGCGGACGCGCGGCAGCGGGCGGCCGAGGAAGGACTCCACGACCCGGGTGAGGTGGTCGTACGGCTCCTGGACCGTGTCGAACGCGAAGGGGTGCTCGTACTCGTGCGTGTCGCCGATGGTCAGTCCGCCGTCCCGGCGCTGGACCATCAGCAGCTGCATCCGGTGCTCGGCGGCGGTCGGGTCCTGCGGGCGGCCGGAGTTGAGCGCGTCCAGCGCCCCGGACCGGTAGGCGGGGTAGTAGCGGAAGCTGTCGGCGTCGGCGACGGAGGTGGTGAGGTCCTCGCCGAGCGGGTCGGTCTGCATCATCTGGAGGCGGACGCGGCGCACGGGCAGACCGGGTCCTGCCAGCTCACGGACGAGGCCGCCGAGCCAGGCGCCGGTGGCCAGGATCACGGCGTCGCCGGTGTGGACGTCGCCGTGGTCGTCGCGTACGGAGGCGGTGCCGACGACCTCGCGGACCTCACGCCCGCCCAGGAAGGCGTACCGGCCGGAGGCCAGCAGGGCTTCCTTCAGGGCGAGTTGGGCGGTGCGCGGCTCGACCGCCGCGTCCCGCTCGCACCACAGGGCGCCGGTGAACCGGCCGCGCAGCGCGGGGTTGACGGCGCGGGCCTCGTCGGCGGTGAGCAGCCGGTAGCCGCGGTCCGCCGCGTCGGACCGGGCGACGGCCGCCTCGGCGACGGCGGTCTCCAGCCCGTCCCGCAGCGGGGTGAGCGAGCCGCAGCCGCGGAAGCCGACACCGGGCACCCGCTCGCCGATCGCCTCCCACAGCTCGCGGGCCCGCAGGGCGGTCGCCAACTCCTCGCCGCCCGCCCGGCCGCTGACCCATATCTGGCCGAAGTTCCGGAGTGACGCCCCGCGGGCCTCGCTCTCGCGCTCGATCTGGACGACCTCGTGGCCGCGTTCAACTGCGTGCCAGGCGTGCATGGTTCCCACCACGCCGGCTCCTACGACGATGACTCTCACGACGTCAAAGCTGGGCGGGGCCGGCGACCTGGACGGGTCCGGACGGCAACGGCACGGTGAACGACCTATCAAGCTTGGCCTAGACCCGTTATCCTCTCGTGATAAATCTACGGGCGCATGGAACGCGGACGGTCAGACCAGATGCGTCGTGAAGGAGAACCGGTCCCCCCGGAACAGGGTCCGCACCCGCTCCAGCGGACGCCCGTCGGTGTCTCGCGAGAGCCGGTGCATCAGCAGCATCGGCAGGGCCGGCGGCGTACCGATCAGCAGCGCCTCGCGCGGGGTCGCCAGCACCGTCTCGATCCGTTCGTCCGCGTCCCCGAAGGAGATGCCGAGCCGGTCGCGGAGATAGGCGTAGAGGGAGGAGTCCGGGTCGAACCGCGTGTCCAGCTCCGGCACCCGCTCGACCGCGACGTACGTACTCTCCAGACCGACCCGCTCGTCGTCCGCCAGCAGCACCCGCTCCAGATGCCAGACGGGCTCGCCGAGACCCACGCCGATCTCGGGGGCGAGCGCCTGGGGGCACGGGAACCGGTCGAGCCCGATGAGGCTGCGGCCGGGTCTGCGGCCCTGGCGCCGGACCCCCTCGGTGTAACTGGCCAGCGACAGCGGCTGCTCCAGCTTGGGCCCGGCCACGACCGTGCCACGGCCCTGCCGGCGCAGCCGCCCCTCCAGCAGCAGTTCGCGCAGCGCCTGGCGTACGGTCTCGCGGGACACCTCGTAGCGCAGGGCGAGGTCCCGCTCGGTGGGGAGCAGCCCTCCCTCGCCCAACTCGTCCACCAGGACGCTCAGATGGGCCTTGACGGCGTAGTACTTGGGGACGCGGCCGTGCTCCGGAATGCCGGAACGGATGGGTGCGCCGGGTGCGTGAGCGTTCAGCTGATCCACGAACCGATGGTGTCAGACGGCCCTACGGGGCCCGTTCAGGGACCGGCGGCCCTCTCCGGGGACGGCCGGCCCCCCTTCACGACGCGGCGACCCGTACGCCGTCGCTCTCGCCGTCGGAGAGGAACAGCGCCGTCTCCCGCCCCTCCTCGGCGACGCTCTCGCGGTCCGCCGGGGAGAGCCGCCCCAGCGGGGCGACCGTCACCGTGCCCGCCTCCACGCGCCAGGTCGCGGCCACCCGGCCGTCGACCAGCACGACGCGCTCACCCGCCACCGACAGCCCGCGGTGCTCGTCGTCGATGATCCGGCTCCGGTCGTGATAGCCGAGGATCGCGTTGTCGAACGCCGGCAGGAACCGCACCGGCGCCGGTGTGTCCGGATCGGGGCGCGGCGCGCCGGGCAGGTCCAGCAGTTCCCGGCCGCGCCCGTCGCGGAAGGAGACCAGTTCGTCGCGGAGCGCGGACACGGCGGCGGGCAGTCCGGCCAGCCCGCACCAGGCGCGCAGATCGGCCGAGGCGGCGGGGCCGTACGCGGCGAGATAGCGGCGCAGCAGCGCCTGGCCGACCGGGTCGGAACCGTCGGCCGACAGCGGTGCGACGTCGCGCCCCAGCCAGGAGGCGAGCGGGACGTTGCGCACTCCCGCCTTCGTCCGCCACAGCCCGCGCGGCGGCAGCTGGACCATCGGCACCAGCGCGGTGACGACCATCTCGCCCAGCGCGCGCCGGCCCGGCTCCGGCCATCGCCCGGCGAGCGCCTGGGCCACCTCGGTCATCGTGCGGGGCTCGCCGTCCGCCGTCAACGCCCTCCCGGCCGCCGCGAGTTCGTCGAGGTCCGTCCCGGCCAGCTCACCCCGGTAGACGCCGAGTACGCGCTGGCGCAGCATGGCCTCGTGGCGGGACCGCCAGGCCAGCGCGTCCTCGGCGGTGACGAGATGGACGGTGCGGCGCATGAGATGCGTCCGCACCACGCTCCGCCCGGTCAACAGATCTGAGAGCAGGGCCGGTTCGAAGGCGCGCAGCCGGGTCCAGAGGCCCAGATAGGGCTCCTGGGGCTCCTGGGCCTGGAGACCGCCGAGACGCGCGACGGCGTCCAGGACCGGCAGGTCGGCGCGGTCGAGCAGCAACTGCCGGGCGAGCGTGGCGCGGTTGAGCGCCCGGCCGTCGAGAACGGTCGTCATCAGGTCGACTTCCGCCCGTCGATCGACTCGCGCAGGATGTCCGCGTGCCCGGCGTGCTGCGCGGTCTCCTGGACGAGATGGATCAGCACCGCGCGTACGCTGCGCACCGCACCCGGCTCGTTCCACGGCGCGTCGGGCAGCGGGCGCGTCGCCGCCAAGTCGGGAACCTCCGCGACGATCTTCTCCGTGCGCTTCGCGACCTCCTCGTAGCGCGCGAGGATCTTGGCCAGGGTGTCGCCCGGCCCCATCCGGAAGTCGTTCTCGCGGTCGATCGCCCACTGCGGGTACTCGCTCACCGCCCCGGTCTCGAAGTCGGCCCAGGTGACACCGTCCGGCAGGTCGAAGCTCATGGCCGAGGGACCGCCGAGCACAAAGCTCAGCCACGCCTCCTCGGTGGACGCGACGTGCTTGACCAGCCCGCCCAGCGAGAGCGCGCTGACGGTCGGGGTCTGGCCCAACTGGTCGTCGGAGAGCCCGCGCACCGTGTCGGTCAGGGTGGCCCGCGCGGTCGCGAGGGCGGCGAGCAGGTCGGCGCGCTCGGCGTCGAGCGAGGGGGATGTGGTGGTGTTCATCGCTGGTGGCCCTTCCGCTGTGCGGGTTCATCGGGTGCTCATGGCCGTTCTCCGGCACAGGACAACCTTCTCAGGGGAAGAGGACAGGATGTGGCCGCTTCTCGGGTGATAATCGCGGTCATGCAGAAGACCTCAGCGCGGCTGCTGTCGATGCTCTCCCTGCTCCAGGCCCGCCGGGACTGGCCGGGCGCGCTCCTGGCCGAGCGGCTGGACATCAGCCCGCGCACCGTACGCCGAGATGTCGACCGGCTGCGCGAGCTGGGCTATCCCGTGGTCGCCGTCAAGGGCCCCGAGGGCGGGTACCGGCTCGACGCCGGCGCCGAGCTGCCGCCGCTGCTCTTCGACGACGAGCAGGCCGTGGCCCTCGCCGTGGCGCTCCAGATCGCCACCACCACCGGCGCCGGTATCGAGGAGGCCGCGGCGCGCGCCCTGCACACCGTCCGGCAGGTGATGCCCGCCCGGCTGCGTCGCCGTATCGACACCCTCCAGGTCACCGCCGTCGAGCTGCCCACCGCGCGGCCCAACCCCCAGGCGGACAGCGGGCTGCTGATGGCGCTCAGCGCGGCCGTCCACGCGAGCGAGGAGCTGCGCTTCGACTACCGGCGCGGCGGTGACACGACAGCGGCGGGCGACGGCGCCGAAGCCCCGCCGCGCCGCACGCAGCCGCACCATCTCGTCACCTGGGGCGGGCGCTGGTACCTCGTCGCGTGGGACCTCGACCGCGACGACTGGCGGATGTTCCGCGCGGACCGGATCACCCGCGTCCGTACGCCCACCGGCCCCCGCTTCACCCCGCGCGAACTGCCCGGCGCCGACGTGACGGCTTTCGTCGTGAGCAGATTCCAGGGCGGCTCCGACAGCCCGGGCGGGTGGCCCTGCCGGGGCGAGGTGATCCTCGACCTGCCCGCCGGTGAGGTGTCCCCCTTCACCCGCGACGGGCTGGTCGAGGAGCTGGGCCCGGACCGCTGCCGGCTCGTAATCGGCGCCTGGTCCTGGCCCGGTCTGGCGGCCATCGTCGGCCGGTTCGACGCCGACATCGAGGTCGTCGGGCCGCCCGAACTGAAGGAGGCCTTCGGCCACTTGGCGCGCCGGTACGCCACCGCGGCCGAACGGCCCGAGAGGCCCGACCGGTCCTAGGGGGTCCTAGCCGACCGGCAGCAGGAAGTCCTTCGGCTTCAGGGCGCGGTCGACGATCCGGGTGTCGCCGATCCACCCGTAGAAGCCCTGGCCGAACTGCTCCGCGAACTGGGTGCCGCCGATGGCGAACGGCTTGCCCAGCGTGGCGATACCGGTGGCCCGCTGGGACGGGTTGCGGGCGATCCTGGACCCGTCCACGTACATCACCGTGCGCCGCCCGTCGTTGACGATCGCGATGTGCGTCCAGCGGCCCACCGGCAGGGCGTGGCTCCACGACGTCGGGTCGGCGTCCTGGACGTGCGGATAGAGGACGAACTGGAGGAACCGCTCCGGTGTGACGTTGAGGCTGCACGTCGGCTCGTCCGTCGACCAGCCCGTCGTCTTGCCCGCGTCGCCGTTGCGGCCCTCCCAGCTGAGGATGCCCATCCAGGCGTGGTCGCCCTCGAAGGGATCCGGCAGCTTGATGAACGTCTCGATGGTGAAACCGGATCTGAACGTGGCGCTGTTGAGCGGCGCCTTGGCGCCCGTGGTGAGCACCGCGCCCCGGTCGGGTCCCTTGCCGCCGTCGAAGCGCAGACTCGCGTGGGCCGGCTGGTGGGTGTGGTGGTCGGCGGACCGGGTGAGCACGTCCGCCGCGCTGTCGTGCAGGAGCTGTACGCGCAGGTCGTTGCCGTGGCCGGAGAGGTCGCGGGCCACCACGCCCTTGCCCACCGGGGATCCCGGTCCACCGGGGCCGGCGAGGCCGTCCCGGTCGAAGCGCCAGTACGCCACGGTGCCGCGCGGCATCACCCGGCCGGCCGGGCGCGGCTTGGGCGGGACGAGTCCGTCGAAGCCCTTGAAGCGCTCGGCGAAGTCGATGTCCAGGCTGAACCGGTCCACCGGGCCGGTCAGTTCAAGGGTCTCGGCCTCCAGCGGCGTCCGCTTCGCGGGGTCGCGGCGCAGGAACCACGGCGCGAACGTCTCGATGTCGACGACGCCGCGCGCCGTGTCGAAGGCGTAGAGACGGATCATGCCCGCGCCGCCGTAGTACCGGTCCTGGTAGTTGGTGATGTGGACGTGCACGTCGTGTCCGGCGTCGTTGGTGAGGACCGTACGGCCCGAGGGCCAGTAGTGACCGCCCAGCGCGAGAAAGAACTGGTCGTTGCCCTTGATCAGCCGGTCCCAGAGCCGCTGTCCGTGCTCCGACAGCCGCGCCTCGCCGTTCTCCTCGGCCCAGGCGATGTCATGGGTGGTCAGGATGGCGGGCAGGGTGGGATGGGCGTCGAGGACGCCCTGCGCCCAGGCCAGGGCCGTGTCCGAGGCGCGCCAGTCGATGGCGAACACCAGCCACTGCCGGCCGGCCGCCTTGATCACGTGGTAGCTGTTGTAGCCGCCGGGCGAGGCGCCGCCGAAGGTCGGCATACCGGTGAACCGATCGGGGCCGAACGCCTTCAGATAGGCGGAGTCACCGCGCTGGTCGTCCTTGCTCCCGTCGATGTCGTGGTTGCCCGCGAGCACGCTGTAGGGGACCTTGCCGTGGATGGTCCGGAAGGTGTGGGCGGCGAGCGTGATCTCCTGCTCCGTGCCGTGCTCGGTGACATCGCCGAGGTGGGTCATGAAGGCGATGTTCGCCTCCGCGCGCTCGGACACGAGGTAGTCGAAGGTCTCCCGCAGCGGCTCCGGGTCGGCGCTGTCGGCGTCGAAGAGGTACTGCGTGTCCGGCAGCACGGCCAGCGCGAAGCGCGGGCTGTCCTCGTCGTAGCGGCCCCGCCCGGCAGCGGACGCCGAGGCGGAGGCGGCGGCCGAGGCGGAGGCTTGCGAGGTGGCGGCGGGTGCGGCCGAGGCGGCGGGTGCGGCCTGTGCCTGCCGCGTGCCCAGGACGGTGGCGGTGGCTCCGACGGCGGGGACGGCGAGCGCGGCCTGTAGCAGCGAACGGCGGTCCGGACCGGCGGGGTTGGAGGGAACGGGCTTGCTCATTACGGTCTCCCAGCTCTCGGCACATGCGTGTCCGTGGGGATCGTGTGCCGCTCCTGCGACCGTCCGACAACGCTGTCCTGAACAGCGGCCGTCGCCGACCGGTCCGGAGACCTGCGCCACATCGGCCGGCGACGGGAAGCGGAGGCGGCCTTCGGTTGTTGGGCACCGTCGGAACCCCCACCTAGGAAGCAGGACAGGCCATGACAGACGTGACCACCCGCCGCTCGGCCGACACCCTCGCGCGCCCCTTCACCGTGCGCGGCCTCACCACCCGTAACCGGATCGCCATGGCGCCCATGACCCGGCAGTTCTCCCCGAACGGCGTCCCCGGCCAGGACGTGGCGGACTACTACACCCGACGCGCCGCCGGCGGCGTGGGGCTGATCATCACCGAAGGCACCTACATCGACCACGACTCCGCCGGCACCAGCGACCGGGTCCCCCGCTTCCACGGCGAGGACGCCCTCGCGGGCTGGGCGCACGTGGCCGACTCCGTGCACCGCGCGGGCGGCGCGATCATCCCGCAGCTGTGGCACGTGGGTGTCACCCGCGACGAGGGCACCCCGCCGGTGACGGACGCGGCGCCGGTCGGCCCCTCGGGCATCTCCCTGGAGGGCGAGCCCAAGGGGCGCGCCATGACGCAGAAGGACCTGGACGACGTCATCGGCGCGTTCGCCGACGGGGCCGCCGCCGCCGAACGGCTCGGCTTCGACGGGATCGAACTGCACGGCGCGCACGGCTACTTGATCGACCAGTTCCTGTGGGCGGGCAGCAACCGCCGTACCGACGCGTACGGAGGCGACATCGTCGCCCGTACCCGCTTCGCGGCCGAGATCGTGGCGGCCTGCCGCGCCGTCGTGTCCGACTCGTTCCCGATCTTCTTCCGTATGTCCCAGTGGAAGGGCGGCATGTACGACGCGAAGCTCGCGCACTCGCCCGCCGAACTCGACATCCTGCTCACGCCGTTGACCGAGGCCGGGGTCGACGTCTTCCACGCCTCCACCCGCCGCTACTGGCTGCCGGAGTTCGACGACTCCGACCTGAACTTCGCCGGCTGGGTGAAGAAGATCAGCGGCCGGCCGACGGTCACCGTCGGCTCGGTCGGTCTGGACGGTGTCTTCTCCGACTCCTTCCAGGGCAAGGACTCCGGGGTCACCCCCATCGATCCGCTGCTGGACCGGATGGAGCGCGACGAGTTCGACCTGGTCGCCGTGGGCCGGGCGCTGATCGCCGACCCCGAGTGGCCCGTGAAGACGCTGGGCGGACGGACCGAGGGCATCACGCCCTTCGCGGCGGAGATGCTGAAGTCGCTGCGCTGACAAGGGGATCGAACCGTCGTCCCCCGGGCGGGGGCGCGTCCGGGGGACGACGGGGCCGGGGGCGTCTTGTCGATCAGACGGCCGCCGTGGAGGAAGGTTTCTCGGCGCGCGGGGGGACCATCCGGACCGGGACCGTGTCGGCGTCGTTGTGGCGCTGGGACCAGGTCTCCAGCGCCACCTGGCAGGCGTGATCGAGATGGCGCAGGCCCGTCAGGTCCAGCTCTATCGGGCGGTTCTGCGGCAGCGCCTCCAACTGGTCGAGTATGCGCGGCAGCCGCAGGAAGGTGGCGTTGCCGGTGATGGCCACGACCAGCCGCCCGCCGGTGAGTTCGCGCACGCCGAGCTGTATCTGCGAGGTCTCCCAGGCCGACTTGCAGACCGACAGGAGCAGTCCGAGCACCACGCCCTCGAAGAGATTGCCGACGACGATGGTGACGGTGGTGACACCGAGGATCACGGCGTCGCCCCGGTGCGTCCGCCACAGCGGGACGATCTCCTTGACCGGCACGAGCTTCATCCCCGCGTGCACCAGGACACCCGCGAGCGCGGCGAGCGGGATGACGCCGATGACGAACGGGAGCAGCGCGGCGAAGAGCAGCAGCCACACCCCGTGCAGGACGCGGGAGAGCGAAGTGCGCGCGCCCGCCTGTACGTTGGCGGCGCTGCGCACGATGACGGCGGTCAGCGGGAGCGCGCCGAGCGCGCCGCAGACGGTGTTGCCGACGCCCTGCGCCATCAGCTCCTTGTCGTAGTCGGTACGCGGGCCGTCGTGCATACGGTCCACCGCCGCCGCGCTGAACAGGCTCTCGGCCGAGGCGATCAGGGTGAAGGCGAGGATCGTGCCGACGACGGCGACGCCCAGGCCGCCGAAGTCCCCGAGGCCGGGCGGGTCGACCGCCGCGAGCAGGCCCTGCACCTCTACCCGGGCGACATCGAGATCCAGCAGGACGGCGGCGCCCGTGGCCGCCCCGACCGCGACGAGCGGACCGGGCACCAGCCGCGCCCCGGCGGGCAGCATCGGCCACAGGATCAGGACGGCCATGGTGGCGGCGCCGAGCGTGAAGGCGGTCAGCGCCGCTCCCCCGGTGACAATGTCGGCGAGGAGACCGGGCAGCCCGGCGATCTTGGCGAGTCCGCCGGAGGGCTGGGCCTCGTCGGCCAGCGCGTAGACCTGGCCGAGTACGAGGACGAGACCGATGCCGGCGAGCATGCCCTGGACGACGGCGACCGAGATGGCGCGGAACCAGCGCCCGAACTTGAGCGCGCCGAGGAGGAGTTGGAGAAGCCCGGAGACAAGGACGATGACGCCGAGCGCGCCGAGCCCGAACTCCTGGACGGCCTCGAAGACAAGGACGGTCATACCGGCCGCGGGCCCGCTGACCTGGAGGCTGCTGCCGGGCAGCAGGCCGACGAGCAGACCGCCGACGATGCCGGTGATCAGGCCCAGTTCGGCCGGCACACCGGAGGCGACGGCGACGCCGACGCACAGGGGCAGGGCGACGAGGAAGACGACGAAGGAGGCGAGGACGTCACGTCGTAGCACACCGGGTTTCCGCGACGGGGAGACCCGGGACATGAGGGAGGGGGGAGAAGCCATGGGGTGTGTTCCTTGCGGAGCGGTCCGCCGGACAGCCGGCGGACAAGGGGACACGGACTCGGTCGCGGCTCGACGCGTCGGCCGTCGGCGGCGGCGCGTAGCGCGGAGCGCGTCCCGGTCAGAGCGGCACGAACGCGCCGTCCAGGTCGGGCCGTTGGACGCTCACGACGCCGGTGTCGACCTCGTAGTACCAGGCACTGAGCGTGAGTATGTCCTCGGCGACGGCCTCGCGGACGCAGGGATAGCCGCGCAGGGCGTCGAGTTGGGCGACGGCGTGGTGCCGTACGGCATGGGGGACGCCCGCGTCGCCGGGGAGCCCGGAGACCGAGTGGTCCAGCCAGCCGCGTACGGCGGGGACGGCCGAGAGGTCCGCGCCGCTCACCAGCGCCCCGACGGCGCCGCAGTGGGAGTGTCCGCACACGACGATGTCGCGGACGCCGAGGACCCCCACGGCGTACTCGATGGTGGCGGACTCACCGCTGGGACGGTCCGAATCGTAGGGAGGCACGATATTGCCCGCCGTACGCAGTTCGAAGAGTTCGCCCGGCCGCGCGCCGGTGATGAGTGTCGGTACGACGCGGGAGTCGGAGCAGGTGATGAACAGCGCCTCCGGCCGCTGTCCGTCGGCGAGGACACGGAACTCCTGGTGTCGCTCGGCCACCCGGGCCGGAAAGGAACGGGCGTTTTCGATAAGGGATTTCATGGCGGCCTGCCTCCTGCGCCCGCGATGTGGGGACGGGGCGCGGTGTGGTCGGGTCAAGGAGAGATACCTGCTGGTCCGTGACGTCTCCGCACAGGGTCACGGGCAGGCTGGAGCGTGTCGGTTCGCGACGTCGCGAACCGGCTGAACTCCTGGGAAGACCGTACGCTTTACCAAGACATTACCTTTTCGATGGCGACGATATCACGCCAGATAAATGCCTCCGGAAAGCCGCCGCTTGTGACACCCGCGTGAACGGAAGATGTCCCCGATCGCGCCGCTCTCCCGCACAGGACAAGGAGAACCGGCCGCGCGTTCGACAATGCGTCGGCGCTTTGTGAATATTCACCGTCCGTCGGCACGGTCCGACGCCCTTCGCCACTTGGCCGGGAATATCCAGGTCGGGAAGTGTCCGCCCGGGTGCCGGGAACTTTTCGCGCGGATGCCGGGAAAGGCGACGAGGGGCCGCCGAGGCGCCTGTCTAGGCGCCCCTGACATGTCCGGTGAGACGTCCGTGACACGTCCCCGCGCGGGCCTAATCCGCTTTCGGCGGAGGGGAGTTGACCCCTACGATGGCCCGTCCGACGGCCGGTGTCCGCACCGGTCGTACACGGGGGCGGCACAGGGATCCGAGGAGTGCGCGAGGTTGAGTCACGGGGGACACGGTCCGTACGGCCCACCACCACCGCCCTATCCGCCCTATGTGCCGTATCCGCCACCGCACATGCCGCTGTGGCGACGGTTCCGCGAGGACGAGTGGCCGACGCTCAGGGAAGTGCTGCACGCGGCGCGCCAGATCCACGGATGTCTGTGGCTGCTGGCGCTGTGCTGCTTCGGACCCACGGTCGTCGGGCTGCTGGTCTGCTATCCGCTGGCCCGCTCGGCACGCTCGCGGGCCCGGCGGGTCTTCCCGCCGGGCGCCCATCTGCGCGTCCACTTCCCAGACGTGGTGCGCATACAGAAGACCCGGGCGTGGGTGGCGCTCGCCGCGACCTTCGTGCTGATGGCCGTGTACGCCACACCGGACGACTGGGACCAGGCGATACGGCAGTTCGCCCTCCGGATGGCGGTCACCCCCTGGCTGCTGCTCCTCAGCGCGCCCCTGGTGATCACGGTCATCATCCGGCTCGCCGCGCCGTCCGCGCGGGCCGGGATGCGGTCGCGGCTGCGCCCGTCGCTGCGCTCCGCGCTCTGGTACTGCGGGGCGTTCGCGGCCACACCGGGTCTCTTCGTCGGCGGCCTCTACCTCGGCTACCAGCTCAACGGGACGACGGTCCTCGCGCCGATCCTCACGATCGCGCTGCTCCTGCCGGCCCTGTGGGTGGGGCTGTTCGTCGCGTTCGCCTCCCCGACGGTCGTACGGTCCGCGTTCCACACGGCTCCCGTGCACGCGGCGCTGCCCGCGCTGCTCACCGGCGTACTGGTGTGGGAGTTCGCGGCCATCAGCCTGGCGACGGGTGGTCTGCCACCGGGCCCGACCGCCCTCGCGCTCCTCGCGGCGGTCGGCGGCCCGGCGACGGTCTCGGCGCTGGCGTGGTGGGAGATCCACCGGCTGCGTACGTGGCACGGGGTGCGGCTGCGGGCCTGACGGGGGGGGCGGGGCGACGGCCGTCGGGGGCGGCCGTCTCGACCCGGCGGCCCCGTGTGCGTACTCTCGATGACGTGGGCCCTTCCCAGTCGGCGCCGGTCCCGGCGCAGCGGATTCTGACGCGGCGACGTCATATCGACCTCGCCCGCGTCTCCAGTGCCTTCTGTTGTCGCGCCGCCTGAGGGGCGACTCCCCCGCGTGGCACGCCGGTTCGACCACTCGCGGACCGCGACGTACGAGACGTACGAGACATACGCGCCGTAGGCGCCGTAGGTAGACCCGTACGTACCACCACCGCTCCTCTCCCCCGCGCCTCCGGGCCTCGCTCCGGCCTGCCCGCTTCCCGGAGCACGACCACCGTCCTCCCACGCGTATACGGAAGCGAGCTGTCATGGCCACCGTTCTGTCCGTCTCGGGAAGCCCGTCCCCGACGTCACGCACCGCCCGTCTGCTCCGTCATCTCGACGCGGTGCTGATCGCCGAGGGCCACCGGGTCGTCCCCCTCGACGTCCGTACCCTCTCCGCCGAGGCCCTGCTGGGCGCCGACTTCGGGCATCCCGACATCAAGCACGCCACCGAGCTGTTCGCGCGCGCCGACGGTGTCGTCATCGGCACGCCGGTCTACAAGGCCGCCTACTCCGGGCTGCTGAAGTCGCTCCTCGATCTGCTGCCGCAGTACGCCCTCGCCGACAAGGTCGTGCTGCCGCTCGCCACCGGCGGCTCCGTCGCGCACGTCCTGGCCATCGACTACGCGCTGCGCCCCGTGCTCTCGGCGATGGGGGCGACGCATGTCGTGCCGGGGTGGTTCGTGCTGGACCGGCACATAGTCGAGGGGCAGGACGGGTCGACCGAGATAGAGGAGGCCACGGCCGGTTCGCTCGACCAGGTACTCGCGCAGTTCACGACGGCCCTCGGCGGCAGCGGTGTCCCGCTCCGGGCGGCGAGTTGAGCCGGCGCTCCCGCGCCGCGCGGCGAATGACCCGTGACCCGCCCTCGTTGGAGTGACGTTTCTCCACGATCGCCGGTCCGTCGAGTAGATCTGCACCCAGGTCCCGCACCGTCCTGTCCGGTCACTCGACATCCCGGCGGAGAAGCATCGTGTCTCGTCTGGCTCACTGGTGTTTCCTGCACCGCCGCAGAGTGGTCGCCCTCTGGCTCCTGGTCCTCGTCGTCACCGTCGCGTTCAGCCGGTCGCTCGGCAGCAAGTACAACGAGAGCGCGAGTCTGCCCGGCACCGACGCCCAGGCGGCCATCACCCTCCTCACGGACAACTTCCCCGCCGCCTCGGGCGAGGGCGACCAGATCGTCATCGAGGCCACCGGCGGGGCCACCGTCCGCTCGGACTCGGTGCGGAACCCGGTCGACGCCGCGCTCACCAAGGTGGCCGCCATCCCCGGCATCGCCTCGGTCGTCAGCCCCTACAGCAAGCAGGGTGCCGCGCAGATCAGCAAGGACGGCACCATCGCGTTCGCCGCCGTCAACTGGAAGATGAAGGCCGCCGACGTCACGAAGTCGGACGCCCGGAAACTGATCGACACCGCGAAGGCCGCCGACGGCCCCGGCGTCCGGATCTCGCTCGGCGGTCAGTCCATCACCAACGAGGAGAGCGCCGGCCCCGGCCTGTCCGTGGCGGTGGGCGCGATCGCCGCGCTCGTCATCCTGCTGATCGTGTTCGGCGGCGCCCTGTTCGCGTCGCTGATGCCGCTGGTGACCGCCGCCGTCGCGCTGTTCATCGGCACCTCCCTGATCAGCCTGCTGTCGCACGTCATGGACACCCCGAGCGTCTCCAGCGACCTCGCCGTACTGATCGGGCTCGGTGTCGGTATCGACTACGGCCTGTTCATCATCAGCCGCCATCGCAGCGGGGTGAGGACCGGTCTGTCGTACGAGGACGCCACGGTCCAGGCGGTCAACACCTCGGGCCGTACGGTGCTGTTCGCCGGGATCACGGTGTGCATCGCGCTGCTCGGGCAGTTCGCGCTCGGGATCGACTTCCTGTACGGCCTGTCGGCGGCGTCCGCCCTCACCGTCGCGCTGACCATGGCCACTTCGCTGACGTTCCTGCCCGCCATGCTCGGCTTCCTCGGACCGAAGACGCTGTCGCGGCGCGAGCGGCGGGCGCAGACGGAGAAGGGGCCGGTCTCCGACGACGCGGCCGGATTCTGGCTGCACTGGGCTTCGTTCGTGGAGAAGGCCCGGATTCCGGTGGCGGCGTGCGCGCTGGCGCTGGTCGTCGTGATCGCGCTGCCGCTGTTCTCGCTGCGCCTGGGCTCGTCCGGCGCCGCCAACGACCCGGTCGACTCCACCACCCATCAGGCGTACACCACGCTCGCCAAGGGGTTCGGGCCGGGCTTCAACGGGCCGTTCCAGCTGGTCACGGAGATCAAGTCACCCGACGACGCGCAGGCGTTCGACAGCTTCCTGGCCGCCGCCGCCAAGACACCGGGGGTGGTGTCGGTGACGCCCGCGACGACCTCGCCCAACGGCAAGGTCGCACTCGCGATCCTCTACCCGAGCACCGGCCCGGGGGCGAAGCAGACCGTCACCCTGGTGAGCACCGTCCGCGATCTGGCGCCCGAGGCCGAAGGCCCCGGCCATCCCCCCGTCCATGTCGGCGGAGTGACACCCACCAACATCGACTTCTCGCGGGTGCTGAGCGAGAAACTGCCGCTGTTCATCGCCATCGTCGTCATCCTGGCGTTCCTGCTGCTGGTGGCGGTGTTCCGCAGTCTGCTGATCCCGCTGGTGGCGGCGGTGATGAATCTGCTCTCCGTCGGCGCCGCGCTCGGCGCGCTCAACGCCGTGTTCACCTGGGGCTGGGGTCTCTCGCTGCTCAACGTGCCGGTCGCCGGGCCCGTCGACGCGTTCATCCCGGTGCTGTTGTTCTCGGTGCTCTTCGGGCTCTCGATGGACTACGAGGTCTATCTGGTGAGCCGGATCCAGGAGGAGTGGCACCACCGCCGGCCGGCGGCCTCACACGCGGACGAGATCCGGTCCAACCACTGGGCGGTGACCCACGGTCAGGCCAAGACGGGGCGGGTCGTGGCGGCGGCGGCCGGGATCATGATCCTGGTGTTCGGCTCGTTCCTGATCGGCGACGACCATGTGCTCCAGGAGTTCGGATTCGGCCTGGCCTTCGCCGTACTCGTCGACGCCCTGATCATCCGGAGTCTGCTCGTCCCGGCGCTGATGCATCTGATCGGTCCGGCCAACTGGGCGATGCCCGCGTGGCTGAACCGGATCATGCCCAACCTGTCGATCGACTCGGCCCGGACGGGCGGTCACTGAGGGGGAGTTGAGGGGCGGCCCTCGGCGTCACGAGGAGTCGTCGGTGCGGCGTCACGGGGAGTCGTCGGTCCGGCGTCACGGGGTGCCGTCGGCGCGGTGTCACGGGGTGCCGACGGTGCGGCGTCGCGTATCGGCTCGTCGTCGCGTATCGGCCCGCCGGGGCGGACCGAGTACTGCGCGCCGGGCGCCGGTTCCGAGTCCGCCTTCATCGCGCGGGCCTCGCTCTTGAGGATACGGGCCGACTTGCCCGCCGAACGGGCCAGGTCAGGAAGCCTCTTGGCGCCGAGCACCAGAATCACGACGATCAGGATGATCGCCAGCTCACCAAGACCGAACAACGTAACCTCCAGGCCACGGGGGCGCGGCGGATGCCGGCACCGGAACGGGCCCGCACTGGTACGGGCCCGCGATCTGCGTCAGAATCTACAGCAGTGTAGAAGTTGACGGGAGACGGTGTGAGCGAGCGCGAGGGTCCTGACGAACATCGGCGCCGGGGGCAGGGCGAACTGGAGTCGCAGGTGCTGGCCGCCCTCCGGGAGGCGCCGGGGCCGGTGAACGCCGGCTGGGTACGCGAACGGCTCGGCGGGACCCTCGCGTACACCACCGTGATGACGATCCTGACCCGCCTCCAGGCCAAGAACGCGGTGACCAGGGAGCGTTCGGGCCGCTCCTTCGAGTGGCGCGCGGCCTCCGACGGCGCCGGGCTCGCCGCGCTGCGGATGCGCCGGGTGCTCGACGGGGAGGCGGACCGGGAGGCGGTGCTGGCGCGGTTCGTCACCGCCCTGTCGTACGACGACGAGCAACTGCTGCGCGACCTGCTCCACGACCTGCCGCACCCCGACCCCACCGATGACGAGGCTGAGGACTGACCCGTGGGCATCTTCGTCTTTCTTCCGCTGCTGCTGCCGCTCACGGCGCTGCCGGTCGCGCGACTGGCCGAGCAGCATCTCCATCCACGCCTTGCCACCCACCTCCTGACCGCGCTCGCGGTGGTGCTCGCGGTGTGCAGCACGCTGTGCCTGGCGCTGCTGGTGGTCGTCGGGACGGCCCAGCTGCCCGGAAATCCGCTGCCCGACGGCTGGTCGGACGACGAGGTGCGGGACGCCGTCCCGTACGACGAGGTGGCCGGCAAGGCGGCGATCGCCGCGCTCGCCGCGGTGGCGGTCGGCTGCGCCCTCACGGGGCGGCGGCACCGGCGCGTACGGCGGGGGGCCTGGCGGGCGCTGGAGGGGATGCCGGAGCGGCACCTGACGGTGCTGCCGGACCGGTCGCCGTACGCGTACGCGCTGCCCGGCGGCGGACGGCGACGGGGGCGGGTCGTCATCTCCAGCACGCTGCTGAAGTGTCTCAACGCCGGTGAGCAGACAGCGCTGTTCGCGCACGAGCGGGCGCATCTCAGGGGCGGTCACCACCGTTCGCTGCTCGCGGTACGGCTGGCGGCGCGGGCCAATCCGCTGCTGCGGCCGTTACGGACGGCCGTGGCCTACACGACCGAACGCTGGGCCGACGAGGAAGCGGCCCGCACCACCGGCAGCCGCGAGTTGGTGGCCCGCGCCATCGGCAAGGCCGCGCTGGTGTCGCGCGGGGCCCCGACGCCGACCCTGGCCGGAGTCGGCGGCGCGGGGCCCGTACCCCGCCGGGTCGCCGCCCTGCTCGCCCCGGCGCCCGCCACGACGACATGGCCCTCGGTCTTCACCACGGCGGGGCTGGCGGTCTGGACGGCGGCGGCGGGGACGGTCGGCTCGGCCCTCTCCTCGGCGAACGCGACGGTCACGCTCTTCTTCGTACTGAAGGCGGCGACCCCGCTGTAGGAGACCCGTCCCCGCGCGGCGGACCTCAGCCCTCCTCTTCCTCCCCCTCGTCGTCGCCCTCGAAGAAGTCGCCGACCTCGTCCACGACTTCGGCGGCCACCATGCCGCCCGCGACACCCACGGCGAGACCGGCCGCGCCGACGGCGACCGCCGCGCCGGTGCTCATCCCGGAGCCGTGGCCATGACCGTGGCCGTGGTCGTGGTCGGGCGCGTGGCCGTGGCCGTCGCCGTGGCCCGCGTAACGGCCGGCGAGGCGGTCCACCCAGCCCGCCACCACCGTGTTCCAGTCGGTGTGCGCCACCTCGTCGTGCCCGACGGCGTGCCGGTTCAGGGCGTCGTCCACGCCCGTACCCCCGCGCCCGTCCGCCTCCAGAACGATCTCCGTCCCGCCGGGGTGCGCCAGGAACGTCACCTCGATCTCGTTCAGCCGGTCCGCGTACGCCGGCGCCGGGATGATCTCGATCTCCTGGTAGAACGGCAGCTGTTGACCGCTCCCGTTGATGTGCCCCAGCTCCAGATCGGCCGACCGGAAGCCGAAGCCGAGCTGCCCGAACGCCTCCAGTACGGCCTCCTGCACCGCCAACGGCCGTACGGCGAACGGGTCGAAGTCCCCCTTGTCCTTGGCTCCGGCGACGTCCACCTCCGTACGTACGCCGAGATGGATCCCGAGCGGTTCACCGTGCAGCTCGTTGACGGGCGTCTCCCACGGCAGCGTCACCTCGAACGGCACACGGTACGAATCCACCTCGCCCAGCCGGAAGGCGCCACTGACCTCGTACCGCGCGAAGCTCACGTAGCCCTCGCTCTCCCCCTCCTCGTGCTCCGCCTCGACGCGGGCGACGAGTTCGAGCGCGACGCCGTCGATGTCGTACGCCGTGCTCCCGCCGGCCAGCCGTACCTCGCCCCGCAACGTGCCGCCCGGCTGGATCGCACCGTCCTCCAGCACCGTCTCCACCGTCGGCCCACCGACGCCGAGCGAACCGAGCAGTCGCTTGAACACCATCGAGGTGTTCCCTCCTTCATTCCCGGATTTCTGATGCGTGCTTGCTTCTACACGACTGTAGAACAGATACCGGCGGCCGGAACCAATCCGCGTGACCGAGGCCACCGAATGCACAGCGACAACGGCAGGCGCACCAGCCGCCGAAGCTCATCGCCGTAACGTCGCAACGCCGTAAAGGGGATGCATCGCAGTGATACGCGGACGCACAGCTCGATTCACGGCCCTTCTCGCCCTGCCCGCCGCCCTCACGCTCGTCGCGGTGGCCACGCCCGCTCTCGCGAGCGGAGTCGGCAGCGAACAGGGTGAACACAGCGGACACGGCGCCGACTCGGACGCCGACTCGGACGCGGCCTCCGGCGCGGACTCGGCCAAGGAGGGTGAGGCGTACCAGATCGATCTGGAGTCGCTGAACGACTCCGGTGCCAGTGGCGCCGCTCTGATCAGCTTCCAGGGCACGAAACTGACGGTGAAGATCGAGGCCACCGGCCTGGTCCCCGGCCAGCCGCACGCGCAGCACATCCACGGCTCCACCGACGGCCACGACTTCCGCTGCCCCGACGCGAGCGCGGACAAGGACGGCGACGGCATCGTCAGCACCGCCGAGGGCCTGCCGCAGTACGGAGACATCAACATCTCCCTGACGACGAAGGGCGACACGTCCAAGGACAGCGGGCTCGCCGTCGACCGGATGCCGGTCGCCGACAAGGACGGCAAACTCAACTACTCGCGCACGATCGAGGTGTCGCCGGACGTCGTCGACCACATCAAGGACCTGCACGTCGTGCAGCACGGCATCGACCGCAACGACGACGGTAAGTACGACTTCGGCGCCGGCAAGAGCGAGTTGGACCCGAAGCTCCCGCAGGAGGCGACCGCACCCGCCGACTGCGGCATGGTCAAGGGCGCGGCCGTCGGCTCCATGCCGGTGGGCGGCGTCGAGACGGGTACGGCCGCCGGTACGGGCGGCGCGGCGGGTGTCGAGGCGCCCGGCATGGTCGCGGGCGGCGCGGCGGCGATCCTCGTCGCGGGCGGCCTCTTCGCGGTGAACCGCCGTACGCGGACGGCGACTTCGGGCACGAGCCGGCTCGGCTGATCCGGTGGTGAACGGGCCGTCGAACGGGCGGCGCGCCGTACTGTTCGTCGCGATTCCGGTGCTGCTCGTCGTCGGCGGGCTGCTGCTGGTCCTTGGGATGGGCCGGCAGCAGCCCGAGCCGCCGCGCGCGGTCGACAAGGGCGCCGGCCTGCCGTCGGCGGCGGAGTCGCCCTCCGTGAAGAAGCGGACCGCCGCGCTCCCGGCCTCCGATCCCGTACGCGTCACGATCCCCTCCCTCAAGGTGGACTCCACCCTGGAGCGGCTCGGGCTCGACGAGAACCGCGCGATGGAGACCCCCAAGGACCCCGACAAGGCGGGCTGGTACCAGCCGGGACCCACCCCGGGCGCCAACGGCCCCTCGGTCATCGCGGGCCATGTGACCTGGGACGGCGCGCCCACCGTCTTCTTCGACCTGGCCAGGATCGGTCCGGGTGACACGGTCGAGGTGGCGCGGAAGGACGGCAGGACGGCCGAGTTCACGGTCGACCGCGTAGCGACGTACCCGAAGGACGACTTCCCGACGGTCGAGGTCTACCGCAACCTCGACCACGCGGGACTGCGCCTCATCACCTGCGGCGGCGACTTCTCCGAGGCCGACCGCCGCTACGCGGACAACGTGGTCGTCTACGCGACCCTCACCGGCAGTCGCACGACGTCCGTCACACCCTGACCGCGTCCGTCTCCTCGCTGTCGTCGGCCGCGCGTCGCCGCTGCTCGGGTACGAGCTTGTGGCGCAGGCTCTCGCCCTCGATGTCGAGATTGGGCAGGGCGCGGTCGACGGGGCGCGGCAGCCACCAGGCGGCGCGCCCCAGCAGGGACATCACCGCCGGGACGAGCGCCATCCGTACGACGAACGCGTCGACGAGTACGCCCACGGCCAGCGCGAAGCCGATCGACTTGATGATCGGGTCGGGCATGAAGACGAACCCGCCGAACACGGCCGTCATGATCAGGGCGGCGGCCGTGACGACACGGGCGTTGTGCCCCATGCCGCTGACGGTCGCCTCCTGGGCGCCGGCGCCGTGGACGAAGTCCTCGCGCATCCGCGAGACGAGGAAGACCTCGTAGTCCATGGCCAGCCCGAAGAGGATGCCGATGAGCAGAATCGGCAGGAAGCTCACCAGCGGTCCGGGGGTGTCGACGCCCAACAGGCCCGCGAGGTGGCCCTGTTGGAAGATCGCCACGGTGATGCCGAAGGTGGCGCCGATGGTCAGGAGGAAGCCGAGCGCGGCCTTCAGCGGCACCAGGAACGAGCGGAAGACCAGCATCAGCAGCAGGATCGACAGGCCGACCACCAGCAGCAGATAGACCAGCATGGCGTCCGCGACCTTCTCGGACACGTCGATGCCGACCGCCGTGGTGCCGGACAGCGCGACATCGGTGCCCGCCGCGCCCGCGAAGTCCCCGATGTCGGCGACACGGTCACGGATGGCGTGCACGACCGCCTCGGTGGACTCGTCGGTGGGGCCGGCCTTGGGGATGACGGTGAGGAGCGCGGTGGTGCCCTGCTTGTTCAACATCGGCGGCGCGACGGCGAGTACGTCCTTGGTGTCCTGGATGCGGGCGGACGCCTCCTTGGCAGCGACGGCCGTACTCGCGGCGTCGTCGCCGGAGACGACGGCGATCAGCCGGCCGTTGAAGCCGGGGCCGAAGCCCTCGCTCGTCAGGTCGTACGCCTCGCGGGGCGCCGAACCGGCAGCGGCGGTGCCCGCGTCGGGCAGCGCGAGGCGCATGTCGGCGGCGGGGAGGGCGAGTACGCCGAGGCCGAGGATGCCGACGAGGAGGACGGGGACGCGGAAGCGGGTGACGGTACGGCCCCAGCGGAAGCCGAAGCCCTCGCGGGGCTTCTCGGTGTCCGCGTCGGCGGGGCTGTCCGTCGAGGTGTGCCCGTCGCGCTGCTTGCGCGGCAGTACGCGGTCCCCGGCGAACCCGAGGAGCGCGGGCAGGAGGGTGAGCGCGACGAGAACGGCGACGGCGACCGTACCGGCGGCGGCCAGGCCCATGACGCTCAGGAACGGGATGTTGACGACGGTCAGCCCCGCCAGGGCGATGACGACGGTGGCACCGGCGAAGACCACGGCCGAACCGGCGGTCCCGACGGCGCGGCCGGCCGCGTCCTCGGCCGCCACACCCTCGGTGAGGTACTGGCGGTGGCGGGAGGTGATGAACAGCGAGTAGTCGATACCGACGGCGAGGCCGAGCATCAGCGCCAGGATGGGGGCGGTGCTGGTGAGTTCGACGACGCTGCTCACGGCGAACAGCCCGGCCATCCCGGCCCCGACGGCGACGAGCGCGTTCAGCAGGGTCATACCGGCGGCGACGAGGGAGCCGAAGGTGACGACGAGGACGCCCGCGGCGATCAGGACGCCGATCGCCTCGGTGGAGCCCACCTCGACCTCGGCGGTGAGGACTTCACCGCCGTGCTCGACGCGCAGCCCGTGCGCGTTCGTGTCCTGGTCCGTGCCGACCTTCTCGTACGCGGCGCGCTGCGCGTCGGTCACCTCGTCGGCGCCGACCTCGAACTGCACCTGGACCAGGGCGTATCGGCCGTCCTCGGAGACGGAGCCGGCCTGGAACGGGTCCACCGCGCCGACCACGCCGTCCACTGCGGCGGCGTCCCGTACGACCGGTGCGACGGCCGCCTTGTCGAGCTTCGCGCCCTCGGGCGCGGCTATGACGATCGTGCCGGTCGTGCCGCTGGCCTGCGGGAACTGCTCGCGCAGGGAGTCCAGCGCGCGCTGGGACTCGGTGCCGGGCATCGTGAACTTGTCGCTGGTGGGGCCCATGAGGGTGGCGGCTGCGCCGCCCAGCACGACGAGCAGGAGCAGCCATACGGCGACGACGCGCTTGCGCCGGCGGAAGGAGAACCGGCCGAGCCGGTACAGGAGGGAAGCCATGGCGAAGGTTTCTCTTCTCGGTGGTCGGTGGGGGTTGGGGGTTCGGGGGTTGAGGGTTCGGGGGTTGGGGGTTCGGGGGTTGGCGCTGGGGGCTGGGGGTTGGGGCGCGGGATCAGTCGTACTCGGGGGCGAGGGCGTCGGGGGCGGGGTCGGGGCGCAGGGTGCGGAGCGCGGCGTGGATCAGTTCGTCGCGCAACTCCCCTGCCGGTACGTCGACATCGCTGGCGCCCGTGACGAAGACGGCCCCGAGGACCATGTGCGCCGCGACCACGTCACGCGTCCGCGTCGACCGGCCCGCGAGCGCGTCGAGCAGGCGCTCGACGGTGCCGGGGATGCTGCCGAGCGCCGGGTGGGTGGTCATGCCGGGGATGTCCGCGAAGAGGATCTTGATCTCGCGGCGGAAGCCCATGGCGAGATCGACGTAGCCGGTGACGGCGGCCTCCGCCGCCTCTCGCCCGTCGAGGGGGGCGAGCCGGGCGTCGAGCGCGGCGAGACCCTCACCGGCGGGGGTGAGCAGCTCGGTGAGGATCGCGTCCTTGCTGGTGAAGTGGTAGAGCAGGGACGCCTTCGAGCAGCCGACGGCGGTGGCGATGTCGTGCAGTGACGTGCCTTCGTAGCCGCTGGTCGCGAAGAGTTGCAGCGCCGATTCCAGGATGTGTCCACGCAGGGCGGAGGCGGGGCGTGCCATGCGCACCACCATAACTGTCCGATCGGTCAGCTATGACCGATACCCCCTGCGGAAAACCACAGGGTGCCGATTGCGGAAAACCGCAGTGCGCCGGGTGGGAACCCGCATACCGGGGCTGGCCTGGGGTTTCTAGCGTTGTAGGGGAGAAGAGATGGGGAGGCGGGGCGCGGAAGCCCCGCTTCCATCTCTCGCGCCCTCTCTCCCTTACCCAGCGCCGCCTACCCGGCGCTGCCGACCGCAGGCTTGGAGACAGCTCATGGATGTCGTACTGCTCGCCCTCCCGCAGGAACCAGCGGGCGGTATCGCGGGCTGGGCCGCCGATCTGGTCGACACGATGGGGGCTCCGGGCGCGGGTCTCGCGATAGCGCTGGAGAATCTCTTCCCGCCGCTGCCGAGCGAGGTCATCCTGCCGCTGACCGGCTTCGCGGCAGGTCAGGGAGTCATCAGCCTGGCGTCCGCGCTCTTCTGGACCACGCTCGGTTCGGTGGTGGGGGCGGTGATCCTGTACTGGGTGGGGATGCTCTTCGGCCGCGAGCGGATGCACGCGATCTGGGCGAAGCTGCCGCTGGTCAAGGACGCCGATCTGGTGCGTACGGAGCAGTGGTTCGCCAGGCACGGCACCAAGGCGGTCTTCCTGGGTCGCATGGTGCCGATATTCCGGAGTCTGATCTCGGTGCCGGCCGGAGTCGAGCGCATGCGGCTGCCGCTCTTCATATCCCTGACGACCCTCGGCAGCCTGCTGTGGAACTCGGTCCTGGTGCTGGCCGGGTACTGGCTGGGCGACCAGTGGCATCTGGTGGAGACGTATGTCGGGGTGCTCTCCAAGGTGGTTCTCGTCCTGGTCGTGCTGTCGGTCGTCACGTACGCGGTCGTGCGCCTGCGGTCCCGGTCGAACGCCGCCCGGGATCGTGCTGAGGACCACGACCGCGACCGTGACCACGGCCGTGGTCGCGGTCACGGTCACGGTCGCCGCCGCCGTACGCGCCGGGCGGCACGGCAGCGCTCATGACAGAGCCGCACGCCACCGGCGCCGGTGCCGGTGGCGCCCAGTCGTGGGTCGGGGCAGGCAGGCGGCCGGGCGTCAGCCCTCCCAGGTCCAGTCCGCGACCTCCGGCAGGTCCACCCCGTGCTCGCGGATCCAGCGGTGATGGCGGGTCCGGGTGTCCTCCATGATCTGGCGTGCGTCGGCCGCACGGACGCCGAGGCCCGGCACCCGGTCGATGACGTCCATGACGAGGCGGTAGCGGTCGAGGTCGTTGCGGACGACCATGTCGAAGGGCGTGGTCGTGGTGCCCATCTCCTTGTAGCCACGGACATGCAGGTTCTCGTGACCGGCGCGGCGGTAGGCGAGACGGTGGATGAGCCACGGGTAGCCGTGGTAGGCGAAGATCACCGGCTTGTCCGTGGTGAACAGGGCGTCGTACTCGGCCTCGGTCATCCCGTGCGGGTGCTCCTCGCGCGTCATCAGCCGGGTCATGTCCACGACGTTGACCACCCGGACGGCCAGCTCCGGCAGATGCCGGCGCAACAGGCCCGCGGCGGCGATGACTTCCTGGGTGGGGACGTCCCCCGCGCAGGCCAGGACGACATCCGGTTCCCGGGTCCCGTCCTCCGTACCGGCCCACTTCCACAGGCCCGCGCCACGGGCGCAGTGCCCGCGGGCCTCCTCCAGGGTGAGCCAGTCGAAGGTGGGCTGCTTGCCCGCGACGACGACGTTCACATAGTCGCGGCTGCGCAGCACATGGTCGGCCACGGAGAGGAGGGTGTTGGCGTCCGGCGGCAGATAGACCCGTACGACCTCGGGGCTCTTGTTGAGTACGTGGTCGACGAAGCCGGGGTCCTGGTGGGAGAAGCCGTTGTGGTCCTGGCGCCAGACATGGGAGGTCAGCAGGTAGTTGAGGGACGCCACCGGTCGGCGCCAGGCCAATGCCCGCGAGGTCTTCAGCCACTTGATGTGCTGGTTGACCATCGAGTCCACGATGTGCACGAACGCCTCGTAGCAGGAGAACAGCCCATGCCGACCCGTCAGGAGATAGCCCTCGAGCCAGCCCTGGCACAGATGCTCGGACAGGACTTCCATGACCCGGCCGTCGCGGGCCAGATGTTCGTCCGTGGGCAGGATCCGGGCCTGCCATGCCTTGCCGGTGGCCTCGAAGAGCGCCTCCAGCCGGTTGGAGGCGGTCTCGTCCGGGCCCACGACCCGGAAGTCCCTGCGGTCGGCGGTGTCGGCCATGATCCGGGCCAGCAGCCCGCCGAGTACGCGGGTGGGTTCGTGCAGGGCCGCGCCGGGCCGGTCCACCTGGACGGCGAATTCCTCGAGCGGCGGGACCGGCAGGTCACGGACCAGCAGGCCACCGTTGGCGTGCGGGGTGGCGCCGAGTCGTAGGGTGCCGGCCGGCACACAGGAGAGGACCTGGGCGGAGGGGCGGCCGTCCCGGTCGAAGAGTTCGCCGGGGCGGTACGAGCGCAGCCACGCCTCCAGTTGGGCGAGGTGGGCCGGGTTCTCGCGTACTCCCGAGAGCGGGACCTGGTGCGAGCGCCACGTTCCCTCGACGGGCAGCCCGTCGACCTCGCCGGGGCCGGTCCAGCCCTTGGGCGTGCGCAGCACGATCATGGGCCAGGGCGCCCGCTCGTCGCCGGCCCCGTCCCGGGCGGCGTGCTGGATGTCGGCGATGCGGTCCACCGCGTGGTCGAGGGCCGCCGCCATGGCGCGATGGACCTGGAGCGGGTCGGCGCCGGTCACATACAGCGGTTCATGGCCGTATCCACGCAGCAGGGCGTCGAGTTCGTCGTCCGGGACACGGGCCAGGACGGTGGGGTTGGCGATCTTGTAGCCGTTGAGGTGCAGGATCGGCAGGACGGCGCCGTCGTGGACCGGGTCGAGGAACTTGTTGGCGTGCCACGACCCGGCCAGCGGCCCGGTCTCCGCCTCGCCGTCGCCGATTACGCAGGCGACGAGCAGGTCGGGGTTGTCGAGCGCGGCGCCGTAGGCGTGCGCGAGGGAGTAGCCGAGTTCGCCGCCCTCGTGGATGGAACCGGGAGTCTCGGGGGCGACATGGCTGGGGACCCCGCCGGGGAAGGAGAACTGCCGGAAGAGCCGGTCCATGCCGGCCGCGTCCCGGCTCACGTCGGGATACGTCTCGGTGTAGGTGCCCTCCAGCCAGGAGTTGGCCAGCACGGCGGGTCCGCCGTGTCCGGGACCCCAGACACAGAGCGTGGACCGGTCCCGTTCCTTGATGAGGCGGTTGAGATGGGTGTGGACGAGGTTCAGTCCCGGGGAGGTGCCCCAGTGCCCCAGAAGCCGCGGCTTGATGTGCTCGGGCCGCAGAGGCTCGGTGAGGAGCGCGTTGTCCATGAGATAGATCTGGCCGACGGCGAGATAGTTCGCCGCGCGCCAGTGGGCGTCGAGTGCGGCCACCTCTTCGTCGGTCAGGACGGTGCCGCTGTCGCGCACCGCCCCGGCCCGCGCCTTCCCCTTCGTCTGCGCCTCGGTCTGCGTCTGCGTTTGCGCCTTCGTCTTCGCCTGCCGCATGGGTTTCTCCGTCACGTCATCGCTGTCGGTGCTCGGTCCCGCCCTTCCGGCCACCGTCGCACAGCCGGGACGGGGTGACGGAAGAGGTCTCCCGGCCCTGTCGCGAGCCGTTCGGCCCTCACCCCTGTGCGAGCGGTGAGGGGTTGAGGCGGGCGAAGCCCTCCTGGCGTTCGTACGGGAAGTAGGGATACGGCGCCACTTTCGCGCTCGCCGCGTCGAGCCGGGCCACCTGTTCGGGCGCCAGCTCCCATCCCACGGCGCCGATGTTCTGGCGCAGTTGCTCCTCGTTGCGGGCGCCGATGATGACGGAGGACACGGTGGGACGCCGCAGCAGCCAGTTGATGGCCACCTGGGGGACGGTCCTGCCGGTCTCCGCCGCGATCTCGTCCAGCGCGTCGACCACGCGGAAGAGATGGTCGTCCTCGACGGGCGGCCCGAAGTCGGCGGTCCGGTGCAGACGGCTGCCCTCGGGCAGCGGCCGGCCGCGGCGCACCTTGCCGGTGAGCCGCCCCCATCCGAGCGGGCTCCAGACCATGGCGCCGACGCCCTGGTCGAGGCCGAGAGGCAGCAGTTCCCACTCGTAGTCGCGGCCGGCCAGCGAGTAGTAGACCTGGTGCGCCGCATAGCGTGGATAGCCGTGCCGCTCGGCGGTGGCCAGGGACTTCATCAGCTGCCAGCCGGAGAAGTTGGAGACACCGGTGTAGCGGACCTTCCCCGACCGTACGAGCTGGTCGAGGGTGGACAGCACCTCCTCGACGGGCGTTCCGGCGTCGAACGCGTGCAGCTGGAAGAGGTCGATGTGGTCGGTGCCGAGCCGGCGCAGCGCGTCCTCCGTCGCCCGGATCAGGTGCGAGCGTGAGGAGCCCGCGTCCTCCGGCCCGTCACCCATCGGCAGGCTCGTCTTGGTCGACAGCAGCACCCGGTCGCGGCGGCCCTTGACCGCCTGGCCGAGGACTTCCTCGGACGCGCCCGCCGAGTACACGTCCGCCGTGTCGAACATCGTTATGCCCGCTTCGAGGGAGATGTCCACGAGGCGGCGCGCCTCCCGCGCGTCGGTGTTCCCCCAGGCACCGAAGAGCGGCCCGGTGCCGCCGAACGTGCCCGCCCCGAAGCTGAGAGCCGGGACCTTGAGCCCGGATGCGCCCAACTGCCTGTACTCCATGATCGACCCCTTCCACGAGATCCTGATGCCCCGAGGCTCTGGCACCTCGGAGCACTAACGGGACCGAAGTCCCTTTAATATGTCCTCAACGTAACAGAGAAACCGAACTAATGGAACTGGAGTCCCGTTATGAGCCCAGAGGGGCCTGAGGAGAACGACGCCGCCTGTGGCGATCCCGGGACCGTCCGCCCCGGAGGCCGTACAGCGAGAGTGCGCGCGGCGGTGCTCCGCACCGCCGGGGACGCACTCGCCGAACACGGCTTCGCCCGTCTCGACCTCGCCGATGTCGCGCGCCGCGCGGACGTCGGCAAGTCGACCGTGTACCGGCGCTGGGGGACGGTGGCCGGCCTCGTCGCGGATCTGCTGACGGACATGGCCGAGCAGTCGCTGCCGCGCACCGAGACCGGTTCGCTGCTCGGCGACCTGCGGGCCAACGCCGAACTCGTACGCGCCACACTGGCCGATCCGCGCCAAGGCGCGCTGTTCAAGGCGGTGATCGCGGCGGCCACGACGGACGCGCGGACGGCCGAGGCCCTGCACCGCTTCTACGAGATCCGGGTCGCCGAGTGGGCGCCGTGCGTCGAACACGCCGTGCTGCGGGGCGAGTTGCCGTCGGGCACCGACCCCTACGAGGTGATCCGCGCGGTCTCCGCCCCCCTCTACTACCGCCTGCTGACCAGCGACACCCCCCTCGACGAGGCGGCGGGGGCACGCGCTGCGGAAGCGGCTGCGGCGGCTGCGAAGGCGGGCGTATACGCGTAGCGCACGGAGCGGAGAGACAGGAAGGAGCGGGGTTACCTGGGGCGCGGTAATCGGAGACCGGTCGGCAGTCGGCGGACGCAAGCTCGTGATGTCCGGCCGCCTGGCCGTGGACGCGCCCGCCCGGACCCCGCCCTGCGGGCGGACGACGCTACTTTCCGGACCCGCCCTAGGGGCACGTGTCCGGAAAGTCCCGTCCGGCCCGCGTCTCGGCCCCGTACACGTACCCCCGGCGGGCCGTGTGGACGGTGATCTGTACCGTCTCTCCTGAGGCGACGGCAATCGGGCGCCAACAGGAGGTATGTGTCGTGATCGGCATCTCGGACATCGAAGCGGCGGCGCGGCTGATCGCCGGACATGTCGTGCGTACGCCGACGGTCGAGAGCCCCGGCCTGTCGGCGCTGCTCGGGGTCCCGGTCACCGCCAAGCTGGAGCTGTTGCAGCGCACCGGCTCCTTCAAGGCTCGCGGCGCGACGGCGAAGCTCCTGTCGCTGACCGAGGCCGACCGCGCGGCCGGGGTGGTGGCGGTGAGCGGCGGCAACCACGCCATCTCCGTCGCGGTCATGGCCGACGCGCTGGGCGTAAAAGCCACCGTCGTGATGCCGAAGTCCGCGCCCGCGCGCGCCGTCGAGATCGCCGAGGCGGCCGGGGCGACGGTGCGGCTGACCGACACCATGGACGGCGCTTTCGCGCTGATGTCCCAGCTCCAGGCCGACGGACTGAGCCTGGTCCATCCCTTCGACGACCCGCTCGTCGTCGCGGGACAAGGCACGGTCGGTCTCGAACTCGCCGACGACGCCCCGCACGGCGGCGACGGTGACGGCCTGACCGACGTGCTCGTCAGCATCGGCGGCGGCGCGCTGATCTCCGGCGTCGCGGCGGCGCTGCACGCGCGACTGCCCGGCGTACGGGTCTGGGGCGTCGAGACCGAAGGCGCGCAGGCTATGTCCGAGGCGCTGGCCGCCGGAGGCCCGCGGCCCGTGCGGCTGTCGTCCATCGTCTCCACGCTCAGCGCGCCCACGGTCTCGCAGCTCACCTACGACCATGTGTCGGCCCAGGTCCGCGAGGTACTCGTGGTCTCGGACGCCGAGGCCGTCCAGGGCACCCTCGATCTCGCGAACCACGCGAAGGTCTGGGCCGAACCGGCCGCCGGCTGTCTTGTCCCCGCCGCCCGCCGTGTGGTGGAGCGCGTGGGCGGCGACGCCCGGATCGGCCTGGTCCTGTGCGGCGGCAACGCGACGACGACGGACGTCATCTCCTGGGCGGAACGCTTCAACCTCCGCTGACCGGTGGGGCGATGGGGGTTCTTTACGTATCCGTATGTCGGCGGACCCGGATAGGCGGGCGGCGCGGGCGCACGTACTTTGCTGGCGATCCCCCCATGTACTGTGCGCCACTCCCCCCACAAGGAGATATGTCATGCTCTCGTCACTCCGAAGAATAGCCGGGGCATCGGCCGTCGCCGCCGCCCTTCTCTTCGCGCTCCCCACCTCGGCCAACGCAGTCGAGAACACTGACACCGCCCGTCCCGCCGCCATGACGCAGGCCGCCCAGGCTTCCGTCGCCGACCCCACCCCCTCGTCGCCCCGCTTCGAGACCGGTGACATCTCGAACCTCCCGCCGGTGAGCGCCGACAAGCGCGACGTCCGCGTACCGGCGTGGAGCTACCACATCACCGGCTCCTGTAGCGGTCGCGAAGGCGCGATACGCCAAGGCGCCAACTACTGGGGCAGCGCCACCGAGACGGCCTCCAGCGGTACACCGGTCTCCTGTGTCGGCGGCTATGTCCAGGGCTGCGGCGCGGGCAACGTCGTGGGCTGCAACTGGGGCGCCGGCCAGCGCATCGAACTGTCCACCATGGTCGGCGACTTCGCTCTGCTCGCCGCCCACGAGTTCGGCCACAACTGGTACGGACACTCCGGCACCGGCTGCGCCAGCTGGGCGAGTCAGGCCGATGTGATGCGCACGACCATGTGCAGCTGACATCTCGCCGTTCGATCGGGCGGGCCGACCACGTACGACGGTCGGCCCGCCCTTCGTCGTCCCCTACGCCCCACCGTCCCGGCCCGGGTGGCTTTCACGGTCCCGGTCACGGCCCCGGTCCCGGTCTCCGTCGCCGTCCCGCTGCGCGTGCCCGTGCCCGTCACCCGCGCCTCCACTCGCGCCGTCGCCTTCGCCTTCGCCGTACGCCGGGCGGACCCGTGCCACCTCCTTCGCCAGGCCCTGCCGACTGGCGATGCCGAGCTTGCGCATCGCCCGCGCCACATGCTGTTCCACCGTGCGCGGCGACAGATACAGCGTCGCCGCGATCTCGCGGTTCGTGAGCCCGGTGGCCGCCAGTTCCGCCACCTCCCCCTCGCGCGGGGACATCCGCTGCGCGTACGCGGGCCGGCCGGGCGGTCGCCGTTGCGCGGTGGGTCGGTAGGCGCGCAGCGTGGCCCGTACCCGCGCGGCGTCCCAGACCGCGCCGAGGCCGGTCAACTCCCCCACGCAGCCGCTGAGTTCGGCTACGGCCTCGTCCGCCACCGCGCTCCCCGGCTCGCTCTCACCGAGCAGGAGCGCGCAACGACCCGCGCCCTCGGTCATGAGCGCACGGGCGTACGGGTGCGGCAGCCCGGCATACGCCGCGCCCGCCTGCTGGAAACACACCCGCGCCCGCGCCCACTCGCCCTCCGCCTCCGCCAGCACCGCCCGGCACCAGAGCAGGGCCGCCGTCGCCGACGGGGCGTCGCGGCCGGTCAGCCCGGCCGCGAACTCGGCCACCACCCGCCGCGCCAACTCCCGCTGCCCGGCCCGGGTATGGGCCTCGACCACCCAGGGAGCCAGCTCGGCGCCCCAGACCCAGACGCCTTTCCTGCCGAGCCACGCCCAGGCGGACGCGGCGGCCTCGGCCGCGGACTCCACGTCCTGCCGGGCCAGCAGCAGCCGGATATGGGCGCCGGTCGCCGTGGCCGCCACCGGGACTTCGCAGGTCTCGTACGCACGGTCGGCGTCGCCCGTACCGTCGGTCCCGTACGCACGGTCGGCCTCGCACGGCGCGCGCGGCGACGGCGGGTCACCTCGGGGAAGCCAGTCCCGCACCGCCTCCCAGTCACCCTTCGCCAGCGCCAGCAGGGCCAGCACCACGCGGGCGTCGCTCGCGCTGCCGTCCTCGGCGACCAGCCCCGTACAGCGTTCGGCCAGGCCCTCCCAGCGGCCGGTCAGCCAGTCGCGGAACAGGGCCGTGCCGCGTCCGACCCGCTCCAGGAACGGCGCCCCGCTGCGCGCCGCCAGTTCGATGCCCTCGCTCAACAGCCCGTCGGCACGCCGGTAGTGGCCCAGATACACCGCGCCGTTCGCCGTGTTGCACAGACCGCGCGCCACCTGCTGGCGGCTGGCGCGGTCCGCGCTGTCGCGCGGCAGCCGAGCCACCAGCCGCCAGGCCTCCAGGTCGCCGGTGTTCATCAGTACGGTCGCCCGGCAGGCCCGGGTCGCCGTGCGTGCCACGCGGTCGCCCGACACGTCCGCCGCGGCCTCCGCGCGCTCCAGCCAGGTCACGTTCTCGGCCAGTGACGCGCCGGGGAAGAACGGGTTGGCCAGCGCCGCCATCGCCCGCGCGGCGAGCGCGGGCCGCTCGGCCTCGGCCAACTCGTCCGCCGCCCGGCGCAGTTCCACCCGTCCCTCCTCGAAGCGTCTCTTGCGGTGGTGCAGGAGCAGGCCCAGTTCGAGCCGTATCTCGCCCCGGTCGGCGGCGGGCAGCGCCGGGTCCTCGACGATGCCGCGCAGGACCCGGGCCGTCCCCTCCGAGCGTCGGCCGAGCACGGCGCCACGGGCGAGCGTGAGCGCCAACCGCCCCCGCTTGTCCGGCGGGAGACCGCCCATGTCCAACGCCTCCTCCAGCAGCGCGACCGCCGCCTCGTCGTCGTTCACGAGATGCTCCGCCGCCCGCAGCCAGTCCTCCGTACGGCCGCCGCCGCGCCAGTGGCGTGCGATACGCGCCCAGGGCACCGGCTCCCGCGCGGCGAGCATCGCCGCCGCCCGGTGGTGCAGCCGCTCCCGCACCGGCCCGGGCAACTCCGCGTACAGCGCCGACGCCGCCAGCGGCACCGCGAATCCGTACCGCCCCTCGCTCGTCTCCCGCAGCGCCGAGCCCTCCAGCGCGGCGATCAGCGCCGTACGCCCGGCCTCCTCGCCGAAGCCCGCGACCGCCGCCAGATCCCCGGCCCCCGCCGGCTCGTCCAGCACGGCCGCCGCCCAGACCATCGGGCGGTACGGCTCCGGCAGCGCGGCGGTCCTGTCCAGCACCAACTCCGCCAGCCGGACCGGCACCCCGGCCTCGTCCACGTCCCGTGCGGAGAAACACTCCCGCCCGGTCCGCTCGGCGGCGTCCCGCAGCATCCGCAACAGGTCCACGACGACTTGCGGCACACCGCCGGAGCGCTGCCACAGCCGCCCCACGAACTCCTGCGGACACCGCCGCGCCCCCAGCAGCTCCCCCGCCGCCACCCGCACGCGCTCCTCGTCCAGCGGCTCCAGCCGCCACCGCACCACCGAGAGCCGCGCCGGATAGTCCACCGCCCGGCCCAACGGCAGCCCCGGACCGGGCAGTTGCTCGGGGCGGTAGGTCAGCACCGCCGCGAAGGGCGCGGGCGGCTCCCTCAGCAGACCGCGCAGCAACGCCAGACAGTCGTCGTCCGCGTGGTGCAGATCCTCGGCGACGAACAGGGCAGGACGGGCGGAGGCAAGCAGCGCGCCGAGCGCCTCGTACGCGGTGAGCCGCACCCCGGGGCCCGGAGCCGCCCCCGCACCGCCGGCGCGCGGCTCCGGGCCCAGGGGGTCGGCGACCACGAAACCGCCCGAGGCCTGGAAGGTCACGACCACCCGCGCCACGGCCCGTGCCTGGGGCAACTCCAGCAGCCGGTGCACCAGTCTGCTCTTCCCCATCCCGGCGTCGCCCTCGACCAGCACCAGCGTCGGCTCCTGCCCGTCCCCGGACAGCGCGGACGTCAGTCGCCGCTCCCACGCCTGTTCCCGCACGAGGGCCCACTCCTCACGGTCGTCTCGCACCGGTCGCCGTACCGGCCCGTCCGGGGACGGAGCCGGGGACCACCGCTCTCCGGTGTTCGCTGCCTATCACGCATCGACATGTACAGAACAGACAGCGCCCGGCCAGCTCCGCACCTTCCGACACATCACCACCTCCCTTTTCCGCCATCACGTTCCCGCGTCGAACGCCCACCCGCCTTGGCCGGTCAAAGGTGGGGGCACCCGGCCGTAAGGCGCAGATGTGCGCGAATTCGTGGAACTCGTACGAGGGAATCCCGTTCCACTTTCTGCCCAAGACCCGTCCACAGATGATTTCGTGGCGAATTCTGGTCGTTGGTAGGAGCAGTGAAGCGGAAATGCTCCTGCTCGCTCGCGTCCGGATCCGGTGTGCACCACTGCGGGACGTGCAGGGGCACTCGCCGGACGGCGAGACCCCCACCTCAGTCCTTGGAGCCACCCTGTGCCTGTGCCCACCGACGCGATCACCAGCTCACGCACCCCCACCGCCGAGGCCGCACTCCCCTTCCCGGCCCAGCCCACCGACGGAACGGAACCCCAGCCCGAGCGGCGGGTGGAAATCGTCGAACACGAGCTGACCTTCGACGGCTTCCGCTACACCTGCCGAATCGCCCGCCAGGGGCGGCTCGACACCGAGCCCATCGTGATCCTGGGCGGATCGTCCCAGGACCGCCATTCATGGCAGCGGCACGAGAAGTGGCTCACCCCCCTCAGCTCCGTCATCACCGTCGACCTGCCCGGTTATGGGACGGCCGACTTCCTGCCCGCGAAGTACGGCGTCGACTTCCTCGCCGCCGCTGTCCGTCACACCGTCCAGGAACTCCGCATCCCCCGCGTCAATCTGGTGGCCGCCTGCTACGGCGGAGCCATCGGCGTGCGATTCGCCCAGCACTACCCTCACCTCCTCGAACGGATGATGCTCGTCGGAATGACCACCGTCATTCCGGCCGACTACGCGGTGGCCATGGAGCGCTGGGACGGCATGATCCGGCGCGGTGAGACGGAGCCCATCGCCCGTGAACTCGCCGACCGCTTCATGTCCCCTCCCGGCACCGGGCACGTACGCAAGAAGGCCGCCGTCGCCCGACTCGTCTACCAGCAGATCGCGGCACAGAACCCCGAGCAGCTGCGCATGTCGGCGGAGCACAACTCCCGGCTGATGCGCCACGAGTGGTACCGCCCCGAACCCACTCCCGCCGTCCCCAGCCTGGTCGTCACCGGTGAGCACGACACCCTCACCACACCCGCCATGGGCCGCACGATGGCCGCGTGCCTGCCGGCCGCCCGGTTCATGACCATCGAGGAGACGGACCACCTGGCCCCGGTGGAACGTATCGCCGACTTCGCCGACCTCATCGCGCGCTTCTGCACCGACCGCCCGCTGGAAGGCCTGCCCTACGCCGCCGAGCCCGAGGTATTCGGCAGCCCACTGCCGGCCTGACCGGTCCGCCCATCCCTCACCCCTCCCGTCCGCCGACGCCCGGCACGATCAGCCCCGACTCGTACGCCGCGACCACCGCCTGCGTGCGGTCGCGCAGGGCGAGTTTGTTGAGCACCCGGCTGACGTGCGACTTGACCGTCTCCTCACTGACGAACAGCCGGGCCGCGATCTCCGGATTCGACAGGCCCTCCGCGATCAGCCGCAGCACCTCCGTCTCGCGCGGGGTGAGCGCGCTGAGCGGCGCGGCAGACACGGCGGACGGCTTCCGCCGCAGCCGGGCGAACTCGCCGATGAGACGGCGGGTGATCGTCGGCGCGAGCAGTGCCTCACCTGCGGCGACCACCCGCACCGCGTCGAACAGCCGCTCGGCGGCGACGTCCTTGAGCAAGAAGCCGCTGGCGCCCGCGCCAAGGGCGTCGTAGACATGCTCGTCCAGATCGAAGGTGGTCAGGATGATGATGCGCGGCCCTTCGCCGTCCCGGGCCGCGGCACAGATCCGTTCCGTCGCCTCGATGCCGTCCATGACCGGCATCCTGACGTCCATCAGGACGACATCGGGGCGCTGCTCGCCGCAGACTCGCACCCCCTCGGCGCCGTCGGACGCGGTGCCGGACACCGTGAAGTCGCTCTGCGTGTCGAGCAGTCCGGCGAAGCCGGCCCGCACCAGCTCGTGATCGTCCACGATGACGATGCGCGTACTCATCGGACGGCCTCCTCCGCCACCGTCAGGGGCAGCCGCGCCGTCACCAGGAACCCGCCACCGGGCGCGGGACCCACGCACAGCTCACCGCCGACCGCGGCGACGCGCTCCCGCATACCCAACAGCCCATGCCCCGGGGACCGGTCGCCCTCTCCCGGTGACGGCCCCGGGCCGTTGTCCCTGATCCGCACCTCAAGCACCTCCCGGTGGTAACGCAGTTCGACATCGACGGCCGCCCCCGGCGCGTGCCGACGGGCGTTGGTGAGGGCTTCCTGGACTATGCGGTACGACGTGAGCTCGATGCCCGGGGCCAGCGGCGCCACCGGCCCGCTGACGATCAGCCGCGTGGCGGCGCCGGTCGTCCTACGCGCCTCGTCCAGCAACTCGTTGAGCTGGGTGAGCCCCGGCTGTGGCCGACGGGTGACGGCCGGAGTGCCCGCGTCCTCGCGGAGCACACCGAGCAGCCGCCGCATCTCCGTCAGCGCGGCGCGGGCCGTGTCCCCGATGCCCTTCAGCCGCTTCGCCCCGGCCTCCGGCATCCCGGGCGTGGTCAGCCGGGCCGTCTCCGCCTGCACGGAGATCATCGAGATGTGGTGCGCCACGACGTCGTGCAACTCACGCGCGATCCGGGCCCGTTCACCACGGGCCACATGCTCGTGGAGCGTGTCGGCCATCGCCCTCGCGGTCGCGTCCCGCGCCACCTCCTCGGAGCGGGCACGGCGTCCCGTGCCGTGCGCGACCGCCGCCGCCGCGAGCACGGCCGTCACCACCCCGTACACCCGTATCTCATTGATCTGCGGGCCCACGAGGGCCGTCGCGACATAGGGGAGCACCAGCACCACGGCCAGGCGGCGGGAGCCGCGAAGGGCGAGCCAGTGCAGGACGAGCAGCTGCGCGACGAGCCCGCCGACGGTCAACAGGTGGAAACTCACGAGCGACACCACGCCCGCGGCCGTGAGCGCGATGGTGGCGGCGGTGGCCAGCGGCGTGCGCAGCAGCCCGGCCGGCGACGTGGTGCTGATCGCGAGCGAGAGCGCGAACGAGAGATCGGTGTCGATACTTCCCCCGCGCACCGCGGTCTCCGCGCACGCGAGCAACGCGAGTCCCGCCCCCGTCGCCGCCTGTCGCTCGGGCGACGCGGCGATCCTCTTCGCCACACGCATGATTTCTTCCGTCACGTCCACCATTGTCCCGGCGCCGGGGCCCGTTGGCGTCCCCCTGACCAGCCCTCTTCGCATCCCCCACGCGAGCGATACCGAGGGCGGTTCCTCCCCCGTGCCAGGGGTGCCGAAGTGCGCTCTGGCGCGTGACGACGCGGGCCACCCCCGCTCCCTAGCCTTTCGAGCATGCAGGCAACCATCGAAGTTCGTGAGCTGCGAAAGCAGTTCGGGCACACCGTCGCGGTCGACGGTCTGTCCTTCACCGTGCGCCCGGGGCAGGTCACCGGGTTCGTCGGGCCCAACGGCGCGGGGAAGTCCACGACCATGCGTATGCTCCTGGGCCTCGACGCCCCCGATTCGGGGCAGGCGCTGATCGGCGGGCGGCGGTATGCGACGCTGCGCCGGCCGCTGACCGAGGTGGGGGCGCTGCTGGACGCCGCAGCCGTGCATCCGAGCCGGCGCGGCCGGGACCATTTGCTGTGGCTCGCGCACTCACACGGGTTCCCGGCCGCCCGCGTCGACGAGCTGCTGGAGCGGGTCGGTCTCGCGTCGGCGGGCCGGCGCCGCGCGGGAAGTTACTCGCTGGGCATGCGGCAGCGGCTGGGGATAGCGGCGGCGCTGCTCGGCGATCCGCCGGTGCTGCTGCTGGACGAGCCGGTCAACGGCCTTGATCCGGAGGGAATCCGGTGGATCCGCGGCTTTCTGCGCGGGCTGGCGCGCGAGGGGCGCGCGGTGTTGGTCTCCAGTCATCTGATGAGCGAGCTGGAGGACTCCGCCGATCATCTGGTGGTCGTCGGACGGGGCCGGCTCATCGCCGACACCTCCGTCGCCGAGCTGCTGGCGTCCGCCTCGGGCGACCGGGTCTCGTTGCGTACGTCCGCGCGCACGGAGGCGATGGGGTTGCTGTCCCGGGAAGGGGCGACGGTCGCGTCGGACGGGCCGAAGTCGCTCACCGTCACCGGTCTGCCGACCGAGCGGATCGTCGCGCTGCTGACCGCGGGCGGGGTGCCGTTCTCGGAGATCGGCGCCCACCGGGCCACGCTTGAGGAGGCGTATATGGAACTGACCCGTGACGCGGCGGAGTTCCGCACGGTCGAGGCCCCCACCGGCACGGACACCGACACAGCCGCCGCGAACAAGGCGGAGGAGGCACGCTCATGACCACTCCCACCGTCACCCCCTACCGCTCCGCGCTCCCGCCCGCGCGCGACGGATTTCCCCAACTGCTGCACGCCGAGTGGACCAAGCTGCGCACCGTGCGCCGGTGGGGCTTCGCCCTCCTCGCGACCGTCCTGGTCACGGTGGCGGTCTCGGTGCTCTCCGCCTTCAGCGGCGGCAGTGACGTCAAGGGAGACCGCCCACCGCCACCCGTGGGGCCGGCCGGTGCCGTCGTCTCCGACAGCTTCCCCTTTGTGCACCAGCCACTGACCGGCGACGGCAGCATCACCGCGAGGGTGTCCCCGCTCAGCGGCCGGGAGGGGCGGGCGGCCGAAGCCTGGGCCAAGGCGGGAGTGGTGATCAAGGAGAGTACGAAGCCGGGAGCGCCCTACGTGGCAGTCATGGTCACACCGGGGCACGGGGTCCGGCTCCAGTCCAACTTCACCCGGGACACGGCCGGTGGCGCCGTGGCCCGCGACCGCCCGCACTGGCTGCGACTGACGCGCTCGGGCGACGAGTTCACCGCGTACGAGTCGGCCGACGGTTCGACATGGGCGAAGGTCGGCACGGCGCGGCTCGCGGGACTGCCGGACACCGCCCGGGCGGGCCTCTTCGTGGCCACGCCCGGAGAGACCATGGTGCAGAGGCAGTTCGGCTCCACCTCGGTCGGCGGGCGTCCCGCGCGCGTCACCGCGGCCTTCGACCGTGTCACGGTCGAAGGCGGAGAAGGCGCCTGGCGTCAGGACGTCGTCGGTGCGGTCGTCGGCCGAGACGGAGACCCCAAGGGGACACCGGACAGCTCGACGGAGAAGTCCGGCACATGGACGCTCACCGGCTCCGGTGATGTGGCGCCCCACACGCCGGAGGTCGACATCACCCAACAGTCCCTCAGCGGGGCCCAGATAGGGCTGATTCCGCTGGTGGCGCTGAGCGTGCTGTTCATCACCGCCGAGTACCGGCGCGACATGATCCTCACGACGCTGACGGCCAGTCCGCGCCGGGGCAGGGTGCTCGCCGCCAAGGCGGTCGTCCTGGCGGGCGTCGCCTTCGTCGCGGGCCTGTTCGCCGCCGCGCTCTCGTTCGTGGTCAGCGAGCCCGAGTTGCGCGACCGGATGCCCAATCCCCTCTTCTATCCCGACATGGCCCTCACCGACGGACTCGTGCTGCGCGCCGTCGTCGGTACCGCCCTGCTGCTGGCGGCCGTTGCCGTACTGGCCCTGGCCGTGGGCGCTCTCCTGCGGAACACGGCCGCGGCCGTCACCCTGGTTGTGGTGATGCTCGTCCTGCCGGTCGTCCTTCTCTCCGGACTGCCGATCGGCGCCGCGCACTGGGTGATGAAGCTGACCCCCCTCGCCGGCTTCGCGGTGCAGCGGACACTGCCGGAGTACTGGCACATGGACACCGTCTGTCTGCCCGAGGAGGGCTGCTATCCACAAGGCCCCTGGTCGGGGATCTCGATGCTGTGCGCCTGGGCGATCGTGCTTCTCGGACTGGCGATGTGGCGACTGCGCCGGCGGGACGCGTGATGGGCGCGCTGCACGCGGAGTGGACCAAGCTGCGTACGGTGCCCAGTACTTGGTGGCTGCTGCTCGCCGTGGCCGTGCTGACGGTGGCGCTGAGCGCGGCGGCCACCGGGACGGTGTCGACAGACCAGTGCCCGTCGCCGGACTCGTGCCATGAGGACACCGTCAAGCTCAGCCTCACCGGCAGCTGGCTCGGGCAGGCGGCGGTGGCCGCCCTCGGGGTGCTGGTGATGAGCGGTGAGTACGGGACCGGGACCATCCACGCCACGCTCACGGCGGTGCCGGGCCGGGTCAGGGTGCTCGCCGCCAAGGCGACGGTCGTCATGGGGGCCGCGCTGGTCGCGGGGACGGTCGCCGTCCTCGGCTCGCTGTTCACCGGCCGGCTCATCCTCCCCGGCAACGGCTTCAGCGCGGCGCCGCTCTCCCTCACCGAGGGCCCGGCCCTGCGGGCCGCCGTGGGCACGGTTCTCTACTTCGGGCTGATAGCCCTGCTCTCGCTGGGGGTTGCCGCGCTCGTACGGGACACGGCCGGGGCGATCACGACCGTGCTCGGACTGCTCTACGCACTGCCCGCGGTGGTCGAGTTGGTCGGCAACGAGGAATGGCGGGAGCGGATACGGGAGTGGGCCCCCGCCTCGGCGGGGCTGGCGGTCCAGGCCACCAAGAACCTGGACAGCCTGCCCATCGGCCCTTGGCCGGGCCTCGCGGTGCTGGCCGCCTGGGCGGGGGCCGGGCTGCTGGCGGGGGCCGCGGTGTTCACGATGCGCGACGCGTGAACCTGCCTCCGACAGCAGATAGCGCCATCAGATGGCACCAGGTGGCAGACATCGGCGCCAGTCGGCGCCATCTGGCGCCAGAAGTGACACCCGACGAGATGCCGGAAGGGAGCTGAGACAGAGAAGACGGCGAAGCGACAGCTACTTTCACCGACATGCGGGGCCACATCTCAGAACCCCTCTCACCTGCGTTGATTGCGCGATGCGATGAATGGTTGAGCCGGAGTTGCACCACGACTGAGCCAATGAGGCTTGCCATGGTGCCACTCTGATGCCACCATGGCGTTGCGGGCGCGGCTGAACCAGCCGCACGGCCCGGAGACGACCGCTCATCCCATCCCCAGGAAACGAGGACTCATGACTGCCCCACACTCCGCATCGGCGATCAGCGCCGTTGGGTTGCGTAAGTCGTATGGCGAGAAGTTGGTGTTGGACGGTGTTGATCTTGATGTGGGGGAGGGGTCGGTGTTTGCGTTGCTGGGTCCTAATGG